>NZ_JBTVPY010000008.1:0-211561 GCF_054720805.1 Pseudomonas sp. MT3 | reverse complement strand
GCCCTTAATGCTGGAGTTCGGAAGGTGACTTGGCTGGACGCTTACGTCGCGTCGTCATTGCTTTTCGTAGGAGCGAGGGGGACGCCTAGTTCTTGCTCGCGAACAACTTCGCAGCGGGGCTAGTTCGCGAGCAAGCTCGCTCCTACAAGAGCCGATCCTCCGCCAGCGGGCAGGCACAAAAAAGCCGCCCGAAGGCGGCTTCTTCACCGAGGCAGAAGCCTCACAGCACCTGCCGCAGAAAGCTCTGCGCGCGCGCATCCTTCGGCTGGGCGAAGAACTCCGCCGGTGCGGCGTCTTCCAGCAGCTTGCCGTGGTCGAAGAACAGCACGCGATCCGCCACTTCACGGGCGAAGCCCATCTCGTGGGTCACGCAGACCATCGTCATGCCTTCCACGGCCAGGGTCTTCATCACGTCCAGCACTTCACCGACCATCTCCGGGTCGAGCGCCGAAGTGGGCTCGTCGAACAGCATCACCTTCGGCTCCATGCACAGCGCACGGGCAATCGCCACGCGCTGCTGCTGGCCGCCGGAGAGGCGCGACGGGTATTCGTTGGCCTTCTGACCGATGCCGACCTTCTCCAGCAACGCCTTGGCCTTGGCCTCGCGCTCGGCCTTGCCGCGCTTGCGCACGACTTTCTGCGCCAGGCACAGGTTCTCCAGCACGGTCATGTGCGGGAACAGGTTGAAATGCTGGAACACCATGCCGACTTCGCGGCGGTAGGCGTTGATGTCGGTCTTCGGATTGGCGAGGTCGACGCCGTCGATGCTCACCGAGCCGGAGTCGAACTCCTCCAGGCCGTTAAGGCAGCGCAGGAAGGTGGACTTGCCCGAGCCGGACGGCCCGATCACCACCACCACTTCGCCCTTGGCCACGCCGGTGCTGACGTCATCCACCGCGCGCACGACCTGCCCGCGGGTGTCGAAGACCTTGGTCAGGTTACGGACTTCAATCACTTTGGCCGAGCCTCCGCTCCAGGCGCCCCGCAATATGCGACAGCGGCAGGTTGATCACGAGATAGAGCGCGGCAACGCAGAACCAGATCTCGAAGGTGGAGAACGAGGTGGTGATCGCCTCGCGGCCGCTCTTGGTCAGCTCGGTGATGGCGATCACCGAGACCAGCGAGGTGTCCTTGACCAGGCTGATGAACTGCCCGGCCAGCGGCGGCAGCACGCGCTTGAAGGCCTGCGGCAGGATCACGTGGCGCATCGACTGCGCGGCGTTCAGGCCCAGGGAGCGCGCGGCTTCGTCCTGGCCACGGGCGATGGATTGCACGCCGGCGCGGACGATCTCGGCGACGTAGGCGCCGGTGAACAGCGCCAGCGCCGCCACACCGGCGAACTCGCGGGACAGGTTCAGCACGGTGCCGATGAAGAAGTAGAAGATGAAGATCTGCACCAGTAGCGGCGTGCCGCGCACCAGCTCGACGTAGAGGGTCGAGAGATCATGCAGGGTCGGGTTCTTCGACAGGCGGCAGAGGCCGGTGAACAGGCCGATGACCAGGCCGAACGCACCGGAGACGAAGGAGATCCACAAGGTGGTCCACAGACCCCAGGCCAGCGGGCCGGCGGCCCAGTGGCGGGTCGAGCCGACCACATCGCCTTCGGCGACATCGTCGTTCTCGGAGAACTGCAGGCTGTCGGCGGCGACGGTCAGCACCTGCTGCTTGCCGTCCTCGTCCACCAGGGTGACGCGGGCGCTGCCGCCCTGGTCCTCGATCTTCTCCACCCGCGAGATGCTCTCCGCGCGCTGCGGCTCTTCGGCCTGGTAGGCGAAGTACTGCGGGACGCGATTCCAGCGCCACTCGTAGGAAATCAGCGAAGTGGAATACCAGAGGGCCAGGCCGATCAGCAGGATGATCAGCCCGGTCAGCCCGTGCCAGGGCCAGGTTGCGCGTTTCGTTCTAGCCACGAATCTCTACCGTGAAAATGCGAACGCGCAGGCCGGGGCCTGCGCGTCGGGAAAACCTGCGTCGGACGTGGATTACTCCATGTCCTTGAGCCAGTCGGTGCTCTTGAACCACTTGTCGTGCAGACGATCGTAGGTGCCGTCTTCGTGGATCTGCTTGAGGAAGTTGTTGATGAAGTTGATCGAGTCGTAATCACCCTTCTTCAGGCCGAAGGCCAGCGGTTCGTAGGTGAACGGTTGGTCCAGGTACACCAGCTTGCCGGCGCCGAACTTGCTGACGGCCACGACGTTGTACGGCGAGTCGTAGATGAAGGCGTCGGCCTTGCCGTTGACCACGTCCATGACCGCTTCGGGCTCGTTGTCGAAGCCGTGGTACTGGGCCTTGGACAGCTGCTTCTTGGCGACGAACTCGCCGGTGGTGCCGATCTTGGAGGTGATGCGGTATTTGGCATCGTTCAGGTCCTTGTAGGACTTGATGGTGCCTTCGAGCTCCTTGCGGATCAGCAGGGTCTGGCCGACCACGATGAAGGGATCGGAGAAGTTCAGGCGCAGGTTGCGTTCCTGGGTCAGGGTCATGCCCGAGCCGATCATGTCGAACTTGTCGGTGAGCAGGGCCGGGATGATGCCGTCGTAGGCGGTGGAAACCAGCTCCAGCTTGACGTTCATGGCCTTGGCCATCGCCTTGAGCAGGTCCACTTCGAAGCCGACGATCTGACCGCGCTTGTTGGTCATCTCGAACGGCATGTAGGTCGGGTCCATGCCCACGCGCAAGGTGCCGCGCTTGGCCGCTTCATCGATGGCGCCGGCCTGTGCCGAAGCCACGCCCACCAGGGCGCAAACGCCCATGACCAGCGATGCCAGGTACTTTTTCATCCCCATACTCCCAAGCAAGTGAAAGGTCTTCTTGTTGTTCCCAGAAATCGAGTCGCGCCCGCCTCGCGGCGAGCCAGACGGTATGCCGCGCAGCGGAAGGGTGCGAAGCCTACCCCATGCGCTGGATATCTCAATCTTTTCTGGATAGCTGGCGCAGGGTACCAGCAGCGCCGCACCGGGAAAACAGGGAAACTCGCCAGTCGCCCTCGTCCACGCCGGGACGAGGGCGAACAGGCGTCAGGACTGCGCGGCAGGCAGCGGCATCGGCGCCTGTTCGGCCACCGGCGCCAGCGGTACGGAGGGCGCATGGCTGTCGGCCCGCAGCGATTGCTGCCATTGGCCGATCCACGCCTCCTTGTTGCCCTGCCAGAGCGCCAGGTGCAGGCGCGACAGCGCCACCGGGTCGCTCAGCAGCGCCAGGCGCAGGCCGCCATCCAGTTGCTCGGGGCTGGAGTCCAGCGCCGTCTGCACGCGCTCGGCGCGCATCGCCTCGATGGATCCGGCCTTGCCATGACGGGCCGTGCCCATTGCGCAGGCCAGGGCGTTGAGCACCGGATCCACGGCGGCACGGACGAAGCCGTCCTTCAGCGCCTGCCAGCGGTTCTGGTAGGTGTACTCGTCGGTGGCACGCAGCTCGCGCGGGGTGTCGTATTCCTCGGGGATGAGGAACAGCTTCTCGTCGCGCGAGGCCAGGCCCAGCCTGACCCGGCTGCTGATCACCGAGACCGGGATCGACAGCATCAGGGCGCCGACGATGGGCGACAGCCACCACAGGAAGCGCGGGTTCAGCCAGGCCACCAGCAGCGCCCAGCACAGGCCCAGCAGGGTCTGCAGGCCGTGGCGACGGATCGCCTCGCTCCACGGGGTGTCGTCGTCGTCGCGTTGCGGCGACTTCCACTGGGCTTCCCAGCCGAGGAACGCGGCCAGCACGAAGCGGGTGTGGAAGAGCATGCGCACCGGGGCGAGCAGCACCGAGAAGAACATCTCCAGGAGCATGCTCAGGGTCACCTTGATCACGCCGCCGTAGCCCTTGGCGCCCTTGGCCCAGATCAGCATGACGCTGAGCAGCTTGGGCAGGAACAGCAGGGTCAGGGTGGTGGAGAACAGGGCGATGGCCTTCTCCGGGTGCCACTGCGGCCAGATCGGGAACAGCTGGCGTGGCTCCAGGAAGTACTGCGGTTCCATCAGCTGGTGCACCGCCAGCAACGCGGTGGACAGCACCAGGAAGAAGAACCACAGCGGCGCCGACAGGTAGGACATCACGCCGGTGAGGAACACCGCGCGGTGCACCGGGTGCATGCCCTTGACCAGGAACAGGCGGAAATTCATCAGGTTGCCGTGGCACCAGCGGCGATCGCGCTTGAGCTCGTCCAGCAGGTTGGGCGGCAATTCCTCGTAGCTGCCTTCCAGGTCGTAGGCGATCCACACGCCCCAGCCGGCGCGGCGCATCAGCGCGGCTTCGACGAAGTCGTGGGAGAGGATCGCCCCGGCGAAGGAACCCTTGCCCGGCAGCGGCGCCAGGGCGCAGTGCTCGATGAAGGGTTTCACCCGGATGATCGCGTTGTGGCCCCAGTAGTGGGATTCGCCCAACTGCCAGAAGTGCAGGCCGGCGGTGAACAGCGGACCGTAGACGCGGGTGGCGAACTGCTGCATGCGCGCGTAGAGGGTGTCCATGCCCGACGCCTTGGGCGCGGTCTGGATGATGCCGGCCTCGGGGTTGGCCTCCATCAGGCGCACCAGCTTGGTCAGGCAGTCGCCGCTCATCACGCTGTCGGCGTCCATGACGACCATGTACTTGTACTGGCCGCCCCAGCGACGGCAGAAGTCGTCGATGTTGCCGCTCTTGCGCTTCACCCGGCGCCGGCGGCGGCGGTAGAAGATGCGGCCGAAGCCCTTGGCCTCGTTGCACAGTTCGATCCAGGCCTTTTCCTCGGCCACCGCGATATCCGGCTGGTTGGTGTCGCTGAGCACGAAGAAGTCGAAGCGGTCCAGCTCGCCGCTGGCGGCCACCGATTCGTAGGTCGCGCGCAGGCCGGCGAAGACCCGCGGCACGTCCTCGTTGCAGATCGGCATGACGATCGCGGTGCGCGCATCGGCGGCGATCGGCTCGCTCCCGGCGCTGCTGCCGGAGATGCGATAGCGATCACGACCGGTGAGCAGCTCCCAGAAGCCCATCAGGGCAGTCCAGAAGCCGGCGGAAACCCAACAGAAGAGGATGGCGAACAGCGTCAGCACGCCGAACTGGATGAGATAGGGCAGCACCTGTTCCAGGGTCTGCAGCCAGGTCTGGCGATTGATCTCTTCGAGGTCGACGAAGGCCCAGCCCTGGTAGGGCAGGATGCCTTTCATGTAGTAGGTGGCCACGCTGGTCTGGCCGAGCATGAGCAGGACCAGGATGAACCGGCGCAGCGAGCCGACCCGCTGCCAGCGCGCCTTGGGCAGGTCACGGGCGGGCCTGGACGGGTTGCTGCGGCCGGTCAGGCGGCGCCAGCCGCGCATGATCGGGTTGGTGCGCCAGGGCTCGGGGATGACCTTGGTACGCTGGATCGGCGGCGCGGCCTTGAGGTAGGTGCGGCCATTGTCGTCCATGCCCAGCATCCGGGCATCGTCCAGCTCCTGGCCGTAGCCGTGGCGCAGGCGCGCGCCGACCGAGGACAGCGCGACATCTTCGCCCTGGGAATCGCCAGCGAGCTGCTCGTGCAGCTCGCTGAAGGAACCGGCCCGGGCCAGACGCTCACGCTCCACCGCCGAAAGCGGCAGGTGCGCGAGGTAGTCGGCCACCGGCGCGGTGGTAGCGGTGGAGTTATTCATCGGCAGGCAGCTGGTAGCTCCAGGTTTCGGAAATGCTCTGGCCGCCATTCACCAGCGCGGCACGCATTTCCGTCGGCTTCTTCGGATCCTTGACCTTGATCCGCAGGGTCAGACGCCAGCCCTGGGTCACCGGGTTGTAGCGCAGGTTGTTCTCCTTCACCTCGGCGTTGTCATCCGTGCTCACCTGGGTGCTCACCGGCGCATCGCCGGCCAGCGCGCGCAGGGTCGGGCCGACGAAGTCGACGACCAGGGCGACGCTGCCGTCCGGCTGACGGATCAGGTTCTTCTGCTTCACGTCACCGACCGAGCGCAGGGTCTGCATGACCCAGGCGTTTTTCGGGTCGTGCAGGGCGTCTTCGTCCTTGGTCCAGCGCATGCGGTAGGCGAAGTCCAGCGGCTCGCCGTTCTCCGGGCGCTTCTCGGGATTCCAGAAGGCGACGATGTTGTCGTTGGTCTCGTCCGGGGTCGGGATCTCCACCAGCTCGATGGTGCCCTTGCCCCAATCGCCCTGCGGCTCGACCCAGGCGGACGGACGCAGGTCATAGCGGTCGTCGAGGTCTTCGTAGCGGGAGAATTCGCGGCCACGCTGCAGCAGACCGAAGCCACGCGGATTCTCGACGCTGTAGGCGCTGACCGACAGGTGTTTCGGGTTGTTCAGCGGGCGCCAGATCCACTCGTCGTTGCCGGCATGGATCTGCAGGCCGGTGGAATCGTGCAGTTCGGGACGGAAGTTGTGCTCGCCGGACGGCTGGTTGGAGCCGAACAGGAACATGCTGGTCAGCGGCGCCAGGCCCAGCTTGGAAACCTTGTCGCGCAGGAATACGCGGGCCTTCACGTCGACCACGGTGTCATTGCCCGGACGGACGATGAAGCGATAGGCGCCGGTGGCGCGCGGCGAATCCAGCAGGGCGAAGATCACCAGGTGCTTGTCGGCGGGCTTGGGATGCTCGATCCAGAACTCGCGGAAGCGCGGGAACTCCTCGCCGGACGGCAGCGCGGTGTCCAGCGCCAGGCCACGGGCGGAGAGGCCCCACCACTGGTCCTTGCCGATGATGCGGAAGTAGCTGGCCCCCAGGAAGGTGGCGATCTCGTCCTGCTTGTCCGGGCTGTTGATCGGATAGAGGATGCGGAAGCCGGCGTAGCCCAGGTCCTTGGTGGCATTGGCGTCGAACTTCAGCGAACCGAAGTCGAAACGCGAGGGATCGTACTTGATCTCCTTGACGCTGGTGGTGGTGACTTCGTTGATCTTCACCGGCGTGTCGAAATGCATGCCCTGATGGTAGAAGCTGATCTTGAAGGGCGTCTTCTCACCAGCCCAGTAAGCCTTCTCGTTGCGGAAGCGGATCTGCTGGTAATCGGCGAATTTCATTTCGCTGAATTCCGATGGCAGGTTGCTGGTGGGTGCGCTGTACTTTTCGCCCGCCAGCGCCTTGGCCTTCTCGGCCACGTCATCGAGATTGAAAGCCCATGCCTGGCCGATGCTCAACGCCATGAGGGCGGAGCCGACCAGTACGCGCAGGAAGCTAAGAGGTTGTTGAACGGAACGGAAAATCACGAGTCCCCCTCGTCCGTGAACATAAAGCTAATAAGGCCGGCAAAAGCGATGCCAAAATGCCGACGATTGAGTTCCGACCCCGGTGAGCCTGAATGATTCCCCGTTTTTTTCGACGGGTACTGAAGGCTCCCGGTGTCCCATTGTTCTAAGTGCATATGCCCTAACCATCATCCCACGGCGTTATGACAAGCTGCCGCGCGTTCAAGCCTCCAGAAGAAAGGTCACCGGCCCGTCATTGACCAGGTGGACCTGCATGTTGGCGCCGAAACGCCCCGTGGCAACCAGGGAATGACGGGCTCGCGCCTGCTCCACGAGTAGATCGAACAACGCGGCGCCCCTTTCGGGAGGCGCCGCGCTGGAAAAGCTCGGCCGCAGCCCCTTGCGGGTATCCGCGGCCAGGGTGAACTGCGAAACCAGCAACAGGCCGCCACCGACATCGCTCAATGAAAGGTTCATTTTACCTTCATCGTCGCCAAACACTCGATAGTTAAGCAGCTTGTGCAATAAACGGTTCACCGAGTCCTCGCTGTCCTGCGGCTCGACCCCCACCAGGACCAGCAGGCCGTGATCGATGGCGCCGACCACTTCGCCCTCGACTTCGACACGGGCGCCGCGCACCCGCTGGATCAAACCCTTCATTCAGCCTCCGGCGGGAGGTTCAGCAAGCGGCGGCCGATTTCATTGGTCGCACGCACCAGCGCGTCGGTGATCCCCGCCTCGCTGGCCGCGTGGCCGGCGTCGCGGACGATCTGCAGTTCGCTGTTGGGCCAGGCATTGTGCAGCGCCCAGGCATTGTCCAGCGGGCAGACCACGTCGTAGCGGCCATGCACGATGACACCCGGCAGATGGGCGATCTTGTGCATGTCGCGCAGCAGTTGATCCGGCTCCAGGAAGCCGCCGTTGACGAAGTAGTGGTTCTCGATGCGGGCGATGGACAGCGCGCGGTGCGGATCGGAGAAGCGGTCCACCACCGCCGGGTTCGGGCGCAGCGTGGCGGTGCGCCCTTCCCAGGTGGACCAGGCACGTGCCGCGTGCATCTGGGCGATCTGGTCGGGCCCGGTCAGGCGGCGATGGAAGGCGCGCACCAGGTCGTCCTGCTCGTCCGCCGGGATCGGCGCCAGGTAGTCCTCCCAGTAATCGGGGAACAGGCGGCTCGCGCCTTCCTGGTAGAACCAGCGGATTTCCTGCGGGCGGCACAGGAAGATGCCGCGCACGATGAGCGCCAGCACGCGCTCGGGGTGGGCCTGGGCATAGGCCAGCGACAGCGTCGAGCCCCAGGAGCCGCCGAACAGCACCCACTTGTCGATGCCCAGGTGCTCGCGGATGCGCTCGATGTCCTGCACCAGGTGCCAGGTAGTATTGTTCTCCAGGCTCGCGTAGGGCGTGGAGCGGCCGCAGCCGCGCTGGTCGAAGGTGACGATGCGGTACAGGTTGGGATCGAAGAAGCGTCGCGACATGGCATCGCAACCGGAACCCGGGCCGCCATGAATGAACAACACCGGCAGGCCGTCGGGCGTGCCGCTTTCGTCCACATAGAGGACGTGCGGCGCTTCGACGGCCAGCTCGTGGCGAGCGTAAGGCTTGATTTCCGGATACAAAGATTGCATGGCGCGCTCCTGGGTCAGTGCGTACGGTCGCTCCCGGACCAGTAACCATCCTATGGCCTGTTGGTGACTTGCAGGTAGTCGCGTTGCCGCAGCGCGCGACCCCGTTCAACTCACCAGCCCTCCAAGGTGTCGGGCATGATACTCGGGCCGGAGAAAAACCCATAAAGGAGTTGGTGCGCCATGCCACGGAAGTTGTTTCTTTCCCTGTTGCTGCTGGGCTTCCTGTTGACGGGCTGCGGACGGGACGATCCCCGCGCGCAACTCGATGCCGCCGTCAAGCAATTGCAGGACAACCTGGAAGCCAAGCATAGCGGGGCGGTAATGGAACAGCTGCATGGCGACTTCCGCGCCAACGGCGAGTTCGACCGCGACTGGGCGCGGCGCACCATGACACTGATGTTCCTGCGCCACCAGCAGATCAAGGTGATCGTCCTCTCCAGCGACAGCCAGCTCGACCCGACCTACTCCGGCCGCGGCCAGACCACCGCCCAGGTCGCCCTCACCGGCGCCGAGAATCTGATCCCCGACAGCGCCGCGCACTACGCTGTGAAACTGGAATGGTGGCGCGACGGCTCCGAGTGGAAACTGGCGAGGCTCGACTGGCAATGACTTCCCCCCTGCAACACCGCATCCGCGCCGCCGGCCTGCTGGTACGCGACGAACACATCCTGCTGGTGCGCCACGAGGTGGCCGGCGAGGAGTACTGGATCCCGCCGGGCGGCGGTTTCGAGTCGAACAAGGACGAATCCACCCGCGACACGGTGCGCCGCGAATGCTTCGAGGAAACCGGCCTCGCCGTGGACGTCGGCCCGCTGGTCTATGTCCGCGAGTTCGCCGAACCGCTGGCCGGGCGCTTCCACATGGAGCTGTTCTACCGCGTGGACGCCTGGGCCGGGGACGTCAGCCTGAACAACCTGCGCGGCCTGGGCGGAGACGAGTTCAACATCCGCGCGGTAGCCTGGGTACCGCGTGCGGAACTGCCGCGCCTGCCCTCCTACTACCCCGCCGAATTGCTCGACGACGTCTGGGAGCGCCTGGCCGAGGCGATGCCGCTGATCCGCCACCTCGGCCTGCAGCGCTGAACGCGGCTTACTGCACCGGTTCGCTGGTGGGCTTGGCGATGATCGCCTGCAGCTCGGCGGTCATCGGAAACTCCAGGTTGAGGTTCTTCGGCGGGATCGGCTGCTCGAACCAGCGCCGGTAGATGCCCTTGATCTCGCCGGAGGAGTACAGCTCAGCCAACGTCTGGTTGACCAGGGCGAGGAACTGCGGATCGTCCTTGCGCACCATGCAGGCGTAGATTTCCCGCGACTGCGGCTCGCCCACCACCACCCAATGGTGCGGGTCGCGCGCCTTGGCCTTCTCGCCGTAGAGCAGCGCATCGTCCATGTAGAAGGCCACCGCGCGGCCGGACTGCAGCATGAGGAAGGCTTCGCCGTGGTCCTTGGCGCTGACCACGTTCATGTCCAGCTTGTGCTCGGCGTTGTAGGCCTTGAGGTAGCGCTCGTTGGTGGTGCCGGCGGTGGTCACCACGTTCTTGCCCTTGAGGTCGTCGAAGCCCTGGATGCCGCTGTCCTTGGCGGTCAGCAACTGGCCCTTCACGTAGATGAAGCCGTAGGAGAAGGCGACCTGCTTCAGGCGCTCGGCGGTGACGCCGGTGGAGCCACACTCCAGGTCCACGGTGCCGTTCTGCACCAGCGGGATGCGCGTCTGCGAGGTCACCAGGTTGTACTTCACCTTCAGGTCCGGCTGGTTCAGCTTCTGCTTCACGCGCTCGACCACCTTGCCGGCCAGTTCCACCGAGTACCCCATCGGCTGGCCGCTGTTGTCGCCGAGATAGGAGAACGGCACCGAGGCATCGCGATAACCCAGGGTTATCGTGCCGCGATCAGCCACTTTCTTCAGCGTGCCGTCCAGCGCCTCGTTGGCCTGCGCCAGCGCGCAGACCAGGCTGGACGCCGCCAGCATTCCCAGTGCAAGTCGTTTCATGGATTGCGTGCCTCTCTTGTTGTTGTGAGTCGTATCGAGGTTCTGTTCAAGGCCGCGCGGCGATCACCGTGATTTCCACCAACACCTGCGGCCGCGCGAGCAGCGCCTGCACAGTGGTGCGGGTCGGCGCGCAGCCTGCGGGCAGCCAGGCCGACCAGACGCCGTTCATGGCCTCGAAATCGGCGGCGATGTCCTTCAGGTAGAGGGTTGCGCTGAGAATGTTCGCCTTGTCGGTGCCAGCCTCGTCCAGCAGCGCGTCGATCTTCGCCAGCACCTCGCGGGTCTGGCCCTGGATGTCGGTGGCCTGGCCGGGCACCTGCCCGGAGAGGAACACCAGCGAGCCGAAGACCATAGCGCCGGAGAGGCGTTCATTGGTGGCGATGCGGGTCAGTTGCATGTCGTGTCTCCAAATCGAGAGAGAAATCACCCGGCCAGGCGCTCCGGTGTCAGCCCTTGGGTATCGATAGCGGGGCGGCGTCCGGCGATCTGTTCGGCAATCAGTTGTCCGCTGCCACTGGCCAAGGTGAACCCCAAAGCGCCGTGACCGAGGTTGAGCCACAGGCCGCGCGGCCCGCAGGCCCCCACCAGCGGCACGCCGGTGGGCGTGGCCGGGCGCATGCCGGCCCATTCGATGGCGGCGCCGTAGTCGCAAGCATCGGGCAGGGTGTCCATCGCCTGCTGGCGGATCAGCGCCAGGCGCTTGGGCTCCAGACGCGGATCGAAGCCGACGATATCGACCATCGCGGCAATGCGCAGTTGTTCACCGAGGCGCGCATAAACCACCTTGCGGTCGTAGTCGGTGAGGCTCACGTCCGGCGCGCGGTCTCCGGCGCGGATCGGCGCGGTCAGGCTGTAGCCCTTGAGCGGATAGAGCGGCAGGCACGGCCCACCCGGCAGCAGCGCGGCGCTGCGATAGCCGGCGGCGAGCACGACGTGGTCGGCCTCGAAGCTCTCCACACCAGTCACCCCGCCCGCCTTCACGCCCGCCACGGCGTCGTTGCGCAGGATCAGCCGCGAAGCCGGATGGCCATAGACGATGCGGCAACGGCCGGACGCCTGGAGCCGCTCGGCCAGCCGCTGGCAGAACAGGAAGCAGTCGGCGACCTCCTCGCTCGGCGTATGGATGCCGCCGACGAAGGGCGCGCGCTCCAACGCCGGGTCCAGTTCGCGGCACTGCCGAGCCGAGAGCACGAACTGCGCGGCGGGATCGGAAAGGTTCTGCCGCGCGCTGCGGAAGCTGCCCTCAGCGCGGAAGGCCACCAGCTTGCCGTTGCACCGCCAGTCGAAGCCGTCCAGCCCGTCTTCGCGCCAGCGTGCCAGCGTGGCCTGGCTGAACAGGGCGAGGCGGAGCAGGTGTTTCGCATTGGCCTGGTTGACCGAGCGCCGGCAGGCCGCCGTGAACGCCATCAGCCAGCGCCATTGCGCCGGGTCCAGGCGCGGGCGCAGGCGCAGCGGCGAGTCCCCGCGCAGCAACCAGCCCAGCGCCTGCTGCGGCACGCCGGCATCGGCCAGCGGCGCCACATAGCGGTAGGACAACTGGCCGCCGTTGGCGAAACTGGTTTCCAGCCCGGCCTGGTCCCGTGCCTCCAGCAGGGTCACCTCGAATCCTTCCTGAACCAGCGCATGGGCGGTCGCCAGTCCGACCACGCCCGCGCCGATGATGCAAACCCGCTGTGCCATTGCCACTCCACCACCCAGAGATTCCAGGCCTCGACCTTAGGTCCGGATGACAGGCGGCGGACAATGAATAAAGATGGGCAATCCATAACCTTGGGTTATACACGCGATCCCGGAGCCCCCCATGCGCCTGCGCCATATCGAAGTGTTCCAGGCCATCCGCGAGACCGGTTCGGTCAGCGGAGCCGCACAATTGCTGCACGTCTCCCAGCCGGCGGTGACCAAGGTGCTGCAGCACGCCGAGCAGCAACTGGGCTTCCCGCTGTTCCTGCGCGTGCGCGGCAAGCTGCAGCCAACGCCCGAGGCGCTGGAACTGGAGCGCGAAGTGGCGAAGGTGACCGAGAGCCTGCAGGGCGTGCGGCGCCTGGCGCAAAGCCTGCGCCGCCAGCCGGAGAACCGCCTGCGCGTCGGCGCCACGCCGGCGATGGCGCTGTCGCTGCTGCCGCCGGTGATCCGCGAGTGGACCGACCGCTACCCGCAGAGCAGTTGCGAACTGGCCACCCAGCACTCCCGCGAGCTGATCCAGAACCTGCTGATGCGCGAACTCGACCTCGCCCTGACCCTGCAGCAGACCGACCATCCCGGCCTGCGCGTACAACCCATCGCCAGCGGCCCGCTGGTAGCCCTGGCGCCGCACGGACACTGGCCGGAAGAGCGTCTGGGCCAGCCGCTGACGCTGGACGAACTGGCCGGCGAACCCATGATCGGGCTCTCGACTTCCGACCCGCTGTCCGCACGCCTGGAAGGCCATCTGGCGAACGTCGAACCGCCGCCACGCGTGCGCATCGCGGTGCAGACCTATGCGCTGGCGCGCACGCTGGTGGAAGCCGGAACCGGATTGGCGCTGGTCGATCCCTTCACCGCGCTGGGCGCCGATGAACAGCTCACCGCGCGGCGCCCGCTGTCGCCACCGGTGAAGGTGACGCTCTACGCCCTGACCCGCAACGACGAAACACCGCCGCACACCCAGGCGTTGCTGCTGGAGATGCTGGTGCGGCACGCCGAGAAGCAACTGGCGCAGCACCGTTTCGAATGAAAAGACAGCTCCCTGCCAGGACAAGGGAAGCGCCGCCGGGATGCGTGGTCCGGCGGCGCCACGCCGACAAGATCCCCGCCCCGGCAGGAAGCTGCGTAAAACTCAGCGGCCGTAGCGCTCGCGGCCCCAGGCGATGAAGGTTTCCAGCATGCGTCGGATGACCTGGGCGGTCGGTGCGGCGAGGTCTTCGCGGTAGCCGAAGGGCGCCTGCTCATCCATGTAGTTGCACTGCGCGAGCTCCAGCTGCACCGCGTGCACGTTGTCCTGCGGCTGGCCGTAGTGGCGGGTGATGTGCCCGCCCTTGAAGCGGCCGTTGAGGATGTGCCGGTAGGCCGGGGCCTCGGCGCACACCGCGACCAGGCGCTCGGCCAGCTCTGCGTCGCAGCTCGCGCCGCTGTTGGTGCCGATGTTGAAGTCCGGCAGCTTGCCGTCGAACAGGTGGGGGATCACCGAGGCGATCGAGTGGGCATCCCACAGCAGCGCGTAGCCGAACTCGGCCTTCAGCCGCGCCAGCTCGGCGGCCAGGGTCTGGTGGTACGGCGTCCAGACTTCGGCGAGGTAACGCGCGCGCTCCTCGGCCGACGGCGTCTGGCCGTCCTTGAACAGCGGGCGGCCGTCGAACAGGGTGTCCGGGTAGAGGCCGGTGGTGGCGGTGCTGTACAGCGGCTTGTCGTCGGCCGGGCGGTTGAGGTCGATGACGTAGCGCGAGTAACCGGCGGCCAGGGTGCTGGCGCCCAGCTCCTCGGCGAAGGCGTAGAGCCGCGGGATGTGCCAGTCGGTGTCGGCCAGCTCGCGGGCCTCGTCCACCAGGCCGTTTTCCACGGCCGGGGTCAGGCGGGTGCCGGGGTGCGGCATGCTGATCAGCAGCGGCACGCGGCCGCGTTTGAAGGTCAGTACGTTATCCATGGGGTGATATCTCCAATACGGGCGAGACGTATGCATTGCCTGTAGGAGCGAGGGGGACGCCATCGTTATTGCTCGCGAACGCTCTGGTTCTCGGGCTGTTCGCGAGCAAGCTCGCTCCTACGAAAAGCGGCTTCACAGCTCTTCGCCATGACGAATAACGCGCTTGGGCAAATCACCGCCGAGCCAGTAGCTCAATTCGGCGGGGCGCTGGATGTCCCAGGCGATGAAGTCGGCGACCTTGCCCGCTTCCAGGCTGCCGTGGCTGTCGGCCATGCCCAGCGCCCGCGCGGCATTGAGGGTGACGCCGGCCAGGGCTTCTTCCGGGGTCAGGCGGAAGGCGGTGCAGGCCATGTTCAGCATCAGGCGCAGGGACAGCGCCGGCGAGGTGCCGGGGTTGAGGTCGCTGGCGATGGCGATGGCCACGCCGTGCTTGCGCAGGGCGTCCACCTGCGGCAACTGGGTTTCGCGCAGGACGAAGAAGGCGCCCGGCAGCAGCACGGCAACCGTGCCGGCCTCGGCCATGGCGATGGCGTCGCTCTCGTCCATGAACTCCAGGTGGTCGGCGGACAGCGCGCCGTAACGCGCAGCGAGGCTGGAGCCGTGCAGCGAGGACAGTTGCTCGGCATGCAGCTTCACCGGCAGGCCCAGGCGCTGGGCCGCCTGGAATACCCGTTCGACCTGCGCCGGGGAGAACGCCAGGTGCTCGCAGAAGGCGTCCACCGCGTCCACCAGCCCCTCGGCAGCAAGCGCCGGGAGGATGCGCGTGCAGACCTGCTCGATGTACTCGTCGGCGCGGCCGGCGTATTCCGGCGGCAGGGCGTGGGCGGACAGGCAGGTGGTGCGCACCGTCACCGGCAGCTCCTGCTCCAGCCGGCGGGCCACGCGCAGCATGCGGCGCTCGCTGTCCAGGTCCAGGCCGTAGCCGGACTTCACCTCCAGCACGGTGACGCCATCGGCCAGCAGCGGGCGGGCCCGCTTGATCGCGCTGGCCAGCAACTCGTCCTCGCTGGCCTCGCGGGTGGCGCACACGGTGCTGGCGATACCGCCGCCGGCCGCGGCGATCTCGGCATAGCTGACGCCGTTCAGGCGCTGCTCGAACTCGCCGCTGCGGTCGCCACCGAACACCAGGTGGGTATGGCAGTCGATGAAGCCGGGGGTGACCCAGGCGCCGCCCAGATCGGTACTTTGCCGAGGCTGCTCGGGCAACTCGGCGCGCGGGCCGATCCAGGTGATGCGCTCGCCTTCGGTGAGGATCGCGGCGTCTTCGATGATTGCGTAGCGGCCGTCCTTCATGGTCGCCGCGTGGCAGTGCTGCCAGAGGTGTTTCATTGCAGGCTCCCGATGCTCGCGCCGACGCTATGCAGCGCCGCCGGGTTGGCCAGCAGCTGGGCGGTGCGGGCGATGTCCGGCGCCAGCCAGCGGTCGCTGTCATAGGCCGGCACCTGTTCGCGCAGCAGGCTCCAGGCGCAGTCGGTGCCGCTGCCGAAGCGCTGCGGCTTGAGGAATTCGAAGGCCTGTGCGGCCAGCAGGTATTCGATGGCGAGGATACGCCGGCTGTTGTCCAGGGCGCGGCCGAGCTTGAGCGCGGCGCTGGTGCCCAGGCTCAGGTGGTCTTCCTGCAGACCGGAGGTGACGAAGTTGTCCACCACCGCCGGCTGCGCCAGCTGGCGGTTCTCGCCGGCCAGGGAAGCGGCGACGTACTGGGCGATCATCATCCCGGAGTTGACCCCCGGCTGGCTCACCAGGAAGGCCGGCAGGCCGCTGAGCAATGGGTTGACCAGACGATCCAGGCGACGCTCGGAAACCCCACCCAGCTCGGCCACGGCGATCGCCAGCAGGTCGGCGGCCATGGCCACGGATTCGCCGTGGGGATTGGCCTGGGACACCACCCGGTAGTCGTCCGGCGTGCCCAGCACCAGCGGGTTGTCGGTGGCGGAGTTGAGCTCGGTCTCGATCTGCTTCGCAGCGTGCTCCAACTGGTCGCGGCAGGCGCCGTGGATCTGCGGCATGGAGCGGATGCTCAGGGCGTCCTGGGTGCGGATGCCGCGGTTCGAGGCGATCACTTCGCTGCCTTCGAGCAGCGCGCGCAGGTTGGCGCCGACCTTCTGCATGCCGGGGTGCGGCTTGAGCGCGATGATCTCCGCGTCGAACGCGTCGATCTGCCCACGCAGGGCTTCGAAGCTCATGGCGCCGATCACGTCGGCCCACTGCGCGAGGCGGGTCGCCTCGTCGAGGGCGAGGCAGCTCAGCCCGGTCATGCACGGCGTACCGTTGACCAGGCAGAGCCCGTCCTTGGCGCCCAGCTGCACCGGCTCCAAACCTTCGGCGGCCAGCGCCCGGAAGGCCGGAACCACTTCGCCGCGATAGCTCACCTCGCCGATGCCCAGCAGCGCCACGCCGACGTGGGCCATATGGGTCAGGTAACCCACCGAGCCCTGGGACGGCACGCGCGGGGTGATACCGTGGTTGAGCAGCGCCAGCAGCGCTTCCACCACGCGGCGGTGCAGGCCGGACTTGCCGTGGCTGTAGTTGGCGATGGCGGCGGCGATGATCGCGCGGGTCTGTTCGTCCTTCAGCGGCTCGCCCACGCCGCAGGCATGGCTGAGCAGGGTGTTGCGCGACAACTGCGCCAGTTGCTCGCCCTGCAGCACCACGTTGCACAGCGCGCCCAGGCCGGTGCTGATGCCATAGGCCCGCTCACCCCGGCTGACGATGCGTTCGACGATGCCGTGGGCGTTGTCGATGCGCGCCCAGGCGGCCGCCGACAGTTGCAGGCGCGCCCCCTGGCGCGCCACCGCGACCAGGTCCTGCCAGCGCAGCGGGCCGTTGCCGAAGGTGAGGGTGGAAGAGGACGACATGCGGAACTCCTGTAGGCGGGGAAGCCCCCTTCCCCGCCGGCGAATGGTGTTACAGCGCGGCGACGCGGCGCTGGACGAAGCGGTCGACGTACTCGTCGGCGGGCTTGTGCAGGATGTCGGCGGGCGCGCCCACCTGGATCAGCTGACCGTCCTTGAGGATGGCGATGCGGTTGCCGATGCGCACGGCTTCATCGAGGTCGTGGGTGATGAAGACGATGGTCTTGTGCAGGGTCTTCTGCAGCTCCAGCAGTTGGTCCTGCATGTCCGCGCGGATCAGCGGATCGAGGGCGCTGAAGGCTTCGTCCATGAGGATGATGTCGGTGTCGGCGGCCAGTGCGCGGGCCAGGCCAACCCTTTGCCGCATGCCGCCGGAGAGCTGGTGCGGGTAGGACTTCTCGTAGCCCGCAAGGCCCACGGTGGCGATCCAGTGCAGCGCGCGCTCCTGGCACAGCGCCTTGCTCTCGCCACGGATCTTCAGGCCGTAGGCGACGTTGTCGAGCACGCTCTTGTGCGGCAACAGGCCGAAGCTCTGGAACACCATGCTGATCTTGCGCCGGCGGAAGTTCTCCAGCGCGGCGGCGTCGTAGGCGAGGACGTCCTCGCCATCCACCAGGATCTGCCCGCTGGTGGGGTCGATCAGGCGGTTGAAGTGGCGCACCAGGGTCGACTTGCCGGAACCGGAGAGGCCCATGATGACGAAGATTTCCCCCGCCTCGATGGACAGCGAAAGATCGTTGACGCCGACCACGCAATCGGTGGCGGCCAGCACCTCGGCCTTGCTCTTGCCCTGGCGGATCATCGCCAGCGCGGAGTCGGCCTTGGCGCCGAAGATCTTGTAGACGTTCTTGACCTGGATCTTGCTCATTTGCTGGCCTCTGTGTGGCGCGAGCGGCCGTAAGCCTGGGTGATGCGGTCGATGACCACGGCGAGGATGACGATGGCCAGACCGGCTTCCAGGCCCTTGCCGACGTTGAGGGTCTGGATGCCCACCAGCACGTCCTCGCCCAGGCCGCGGGCGCCGATCATCGAGGCGATGACCACCATCGACAGGGCCATCATGGTGGTCTGGTTGATGCCGGCCATGATGCTCGGCAGCGCCAGCGGCAGTTGCACGCCGAACAGTTGCTGGCGGCGGTTGGCGCCGAAGGCGGTGATGGCTTCCATCACCTCGCGGTCGACCTGGCGGATGCCCAGGTCGGTGAGGCGGATCAGCGGGGGAGCTGCGTAGATCACGGTGGCGAAGATCGCCGGCACCTTGCCCAGGCCGAACAGCATCAGCACCGGGATCAGGTACACGAAGCTGGGCATGGTCTGCATGATGTCCAGCAGCGGCAGCAGCACGGCGCGGAAGCGGTCGCTGCGCGCGGCGACGATGCCCAGCGGAATGCCGATCAGCACCGAGATGAGGGTGGCGACCATCATCAGCGCGAGGGTCTGCATCAGCTTGTCCCACAGCCCGACCGCCCCCACCAGGAACAGCAGGCCGACGATCACCGCCGTGGGCAGGATGCGCCGGGTGGCGTGCCAGGCGATGCCGCCGACGATGGCCAGCATCAGCCACCAGGGCGTGGCGCGCAGCACGCTCTCCAGGTTGACGATGGCCCACAGCAGGGTGTCGGAGATGTGGCGGAACACGTCGCCGTAGTTGGTGACCAGGGCATCGACCCAACCGTTGACCCAGTCGGCGATGGAGAAAGTGAAGCGTTCGGGAAACATGGCACGTACTCGTCAGGAGTGGGCATCACCGGGGAGGCGGGGCCTCCCCGGATTCGGCGGCTTGAGCACCTGTCCCTGATCTGCTGCGCTCGGCC
Organism: Pseudomonas sp. MT3; assembly: GCF_054720805.1. Classification (NCBI taxonomy): domain Bacteria; kingdom Pseudomonadati; phylum Pseudomonadota; class Gammaproteobacteria; order Pseudomonadales; family Pseudomonadaceae; genus Pseudomonas; species Pseudomonas sp. MT3. The sequence goes on along the minus strand of NZ_JBTVPY010000008.1, from coordinate 192,531 downwards.
AGGCGGCGTTGAAAGCCGGCTCGGACTGCTCATTTACTGTGTGTAAACTCCGCGTCCTCGCCATCTTTCGCCTTGCCTGGCCGTCGCTCGCGACGATCAGGGCACAGGCGCTCAGAGCGCGGCCTGGACCTTCTTCGCAGCGTCCTCGCTGACCCAGGTGGTCCACACTTCCGGGTGCTCCTTGAGGAAAGTCTTGGCCAGTTGCTCGGAGCTGAGTTTCTCCTTGGCCATCTTCGCCAGGTTCTGGTTCAGCAGGTCGATGGGCAGGTTGATCTTCTCCAGCACCGCCACCAGTTCCGGGGCCTGGTCGTGGAAGGCCTTGGACAGGCCGACCTGGATCTTCACGTCCTTGTTCACGCCCGGCTCATCCAGCTTCACCAGGTCGGCCTGGCCCATCAGGGGCGTCGGCGACCAGTAGTAGAAGAGGATAGGCTCCTTGCGCTTGTAGCTCGACAATACGGCGGCATCCAGGGCCGGGCCGGTGCCGGGGCGGAAGTTGGTGTACTTGTCCTCGAGGCCGTATTTCTTCAGCATCTCGGAGTTTTCCAGCTCGCAGGTCCAGCCGGCCGGGCAGTTGTAGAAGCGGCCCTTGCCCGGCTCTTCCGGATCGCGGAACACCTTGGAGTATTGCGCAAGGTCGGTGACAGCCTTCAGGTTCGGCGCCTTGGCTTCGATGTTGCGCGCCTTGTCGCCCTCGATCACGAAGCGCGGCACGTACCAGCCTTCGGTGGCGCCGACGATGGGCGCGCCCACGCCGACCACCTTGTTGGCGGCGGCGGCCTTGTTCCAGGCGTCGCTGCGGCCGATCCATTCCTCGCTGAAGATCTGGATGTCGTTGTTCGCCAGCGCCTGCTCCATGGTGATGGAGTTGCCCGGCAGGCTGTCGGTTTCGCAGCCGTAGCCGTTCTTCAGGATGATCTGCATGAGGTCGGTGAGCAGCATGCCGCTCTCCCAGTTCAGCCCGGCGAATTTCACCGGCTTGCCGCTCTCGCACCAGCCGGCGGCCTGGGCCGTGGTCATGGTGCCGCCGAGCAGACCGGCGGACAGGAACAGGCCCAGCAGCGTCTTCTTGGTGTTGTTCATCTGATGCTCCTAAACGTGAATGAGGTTGGGCAGTGCAAGGGCCGCGCGTGCTCGTGGCCGCACGGCCGGGCCGGTCTGTTCAGGTGCGGGCCGGCAGGATCAGCCGGTCCGGTACTGCCCGCGTGACGCGGCGGGCGACCAGGTAATAGAGAACGGCCGGAACCACGAGGCCGATGATCCAGGAAATATCCACGCCACCCAGGGCGTCCACCAGCGGGCCGGTGAAGAACTTGGTGGAGATGAAGGGCAGTTGCACCAGCACGCCGATCACGTAGACGCTGATGCCGGGGATGTTCCAGCGGCCATAGCGGCCATCGGGATCGGCCAGCGCCGGCACGTCGTAGTGCTCGCGGGTGATGCAGTAGTAATCCACCAGGTTGACCGCGCTCCACGGGGTGAAGAAGGCCAGCAGGAAGAGGATGAAGGACTTGAACGCGCCGAGGAACGAATGCTGGCCGAGCAGCGCGATCAGGGTCGCGGCGCCGACGATCAGCAGGACGAACACCAGCCGCTGCACGCGGCTCACTTCCAGGTGGCCACAGAAGCCGCTGATCACCGTGGCGATGCACATGAAGCTGCCGTAGGAGTTCAGCGTCGAGATGGTGATCTTGCCGAAGGCGATGCTGAAGTAGAGCAGCGCGGCGACGGCGCCGCTGCCGCTCAGGCCGACGATGTAGGCCACTTCATGGCCGGCGAACTGGCCGTTGGCCCCGGCCGCGGCGAACACGCCGAAGATCATCGCCACCTGCGCGCCGATCACCGAACCTGCGCCCACGGCGAGGAAGGTCTTCACCGAGGAAGTCTTGCTCGGCAGGTAGCGCGAGTAGTCGGCGACATAGGGGCCGAAGGCGATCTGCCAGGAGGCGGCCAGGGACACCGCGAGCAGGAAGCTGCTCCAGCTGAAGTGGCGAATCTGCAGCAGCGCGCTGACGTCGGTCTGGCTCATCAGACGGGAGAACAGGTAGACGAAGGCGATCACCCCGATGACGCTGGCGATGCGGCCGATCACGTGGATCACCCGGTAGCCGAGCACGGTCACCAGCACGATGACGCTGGCGAACATCAGGATGCCGACGCTGTCGCTGACGCCGAACAGCTGGCCCAGGGCCTGGCCGGACAGCACGGTGCCGGTGGCGGTGAAGCCCAGGTACATCAGGCACACCAGCACGATCGGGATGGCCGCGCCGTAGACGCCGAACTGCACGCGGCTGGAAATCATCTGCGGCAGGCCGAGCTTCGGACCTTGCGCCGCATGCAACGCCATCACGCCGCCGCCCAGCAGTTGGCCGATGAGCAGGCCGATCAGCGACCAGAACACGTCGCCGCCCAGCACCACGGCCAGGGCGCCGGTGACGATGGCGGTGATCTGCAGGTTGGCACCCAGCCACAGGGTGAACTGGCTGTAGAGCTTGCCGTGGCGCTCGGCCTCGGGGATGTAGTCGATCGAACGCACTTCGATCAGGGGTTTGGAGCTGTCACTGGCCTGGGACATCGTTATTGTTCTCCCGAAGGGAATTCTTGTCTGTCGATGTACTGCTTTACGGACCGGGCCGCCGCACCACGCCGTGCGGCGGCCCTCTCCCTGGTCCTGACTGGCGACTGCGAGATTACTTGCCAGTGATCATCGGCAGGTTCAGGCCCTGCTCCCTGGCGCAGTCGATGGCGATCTGGTAGCCGGCGTCGGCATGGCGCATCACGCCGGTGCCCGGGTCGTTGGTCAGCACGCGGGCGATGCGCGCCGCCGCTTCGTCGGTGCCGTCGCAGACGATCACCATCCCCGAGTGCTGGGAGAAGCCCATGCCCACCCCGCCGCCGTGGTGCAGCGAGACCCAGGTGGCGCCGCTGGCGGTGTTCAGCAGGGCGTTGAGCAGCGGCCAGTCGGACACGGCGTCGGAGCCGTCGCGCATGGCTTCGGTCTCGCGGTTCGGGCTGGATACCGAGCCGGAGTCGAGGTGGTCGCGGCCGATCACGATCGGCGCCTTCAGCTCGCCGCTGCGGACCATCTCGTTGAACGCCAGGCCGAGCTTGGCGCGCTGGCCCAGGCCGACCCAGCAGATACGCGCCGGCAGGCCCTGGAAGCTGATGCGCTCCTTGGCCATGTCCAGCCAATTGTGCAGGTGGGCGTCGTCGGGGATCAGCTCCTTGACCTTGGCGTCGGTCTTGTAGATGTCCTCGGCATCGCCCGACAGCGCGGCCCAGCGGAACGGACCGACGCCACGGCAGAACAGCGGGCGGATGTAGGCCGGGACGAAGCCGGGGAAGTCGAAGGCGTTGTCCACGCCCTCTTCCTTGGCCATCTGGCGGATGTTGTTGCCGTAGTCGAAGGTCGGCACGCCCTGCTTCTGGAATTCCAGCATGGCTTTGACGTGCACGGCCATGGACTGCTTGGCGGCCTTCACCACGGCGGCCGGCTCGGTCTGCGCGCGGTCGCGGTACTGCTCCCAGGTCCAGCCGGCCGGCAGGTAGCCGTTGAGCGGGTCGTGGGCGGAGGTCTGGTCGGTGACCATGTCCGGGCGCACGCCGCGCTTGAGCAGTTCCGGGAGGATTTCCGCGGCGTTGCCCAGCAGGGCGATGGAGATGGCCTTGCCTTCGGCGGTGTATTTGGCGATGCGCGCCAGGGCGTCGTCGAGGTCCTTGGCCTGCTCGTCGACATAGCGGCTGGCGAGGCGGAAGTCGATGCGGCTCTGCTGGCACTCGATGTTCAGCGAGCAGGCGCCGGCCAGGGTCGCGGCCAGCGGCTGGGCGCCGCCCATACCGCCCAGGCCGGCGGTAAGCACCCAGCGGCCCTTGAGGTTGCCGTCGTAGTGCTGGCGGCCGGCTTCGACGAAGGTTTCGTAGGTGCCCTGGACGATGCCCTGGCTGCCGATGTAGATCCACGAGCCGGCGGTCATCTGGCCGTACATGGCCAGGCCCTTGGCATCCAGTTCGTTGAAGTGTTCCCAGTTGGCCCAGTGCGGCACCAGGTTGGAGTTGGCGATCAGCACGCGCGGGGCGTTGGCGTGGGTCTTGAACACGCCGACCGGCTTGCCGGACTGCACCAGCAGGGTTTCGTCGTCATTCAGTTCCTTCAGGGTGGCGACGATCTTGTCGTAGCACTCCCAGTTGCGCGCAGCGCGGCCGATGCCGCCGTACACCACCAGTTCCTTCGGGTTCTCGGCGACTTCCGGGTCGAGGTTGTTCATCAGCATGCGCAGCGGCGCTTCGGTCAGCCAGCTCTTGGCGCTGCGTTGGGTGCCGCGCGGGGCACGGATTTCGACGTCACGGAATTTGGTCACGGAAGGCTCCTTCGCTTGCTCGGGTCGGTGGCCGTGGGGGCGGCCTGGCGGTTCGTTCGACGGTGCCGAGGGGTTCGCCACCATCATGTCTATGCTTGTATGTACAAGTATAAGCAAAGGAGAGGCCAACCCGGTCCAGGGACTTCTGGAGAGTCTCAAATATTTGAATAACCTACTGATTTATATGAATTTAATTTGAATGAAGCACACGATTGAGCAGCGCACAGCTATTACCTGCTTTCAGAGTCATGCCCCAGAAACGGGCTGCCCTGCGCCTTTTCGTAGCATTCGGTAACACCGCTCGTTACGAAGGAACGCAGGTTGTATAGACAAGCACTGGAAAGCGAAGGACGTCCGCGCAATGGGGTTCGCCAGCGGGCCCGCGCCGCCCAGGCAGTTCGTTTCAGGGCAGTAGGGGCCAGCCCATCACGATGATGCGGGGTCAGATTCACCGGCAACCCAATGAAGGGTAGCGATGGCGGAATCGCCTCGAACCCCGTCGCCGCCTTCAGCACCCAGCCAGCCGCGGACTCGCGACAGTTCGCGAGCATCGGACTGGCAATGCCACCGGCGGTGACATTCACTTGCCTGGAGAGCGCCCGCACCCTGCACCAACCAACGCCAACGCAGGCCCGGAACGCATGGCACGGCGATTGCTATACCTGTATATACAGGATACGACCACAGTAACACTTCACCGACTCCAGGAAGCTGACATGTCCGACACCCTGCTCCTGACGCCCGGCCAGTTCGACCTCGACCAGCTGCGCGCCATCCATCAGCACCAGCCCACCCTGCAGCTTGCCGACGAGTGCCGCGAGACCATCCTGCGCAGCGCGCAGACGGTCAGCCAGATCATCGCCGACCAGCGCACCGTCTACGGCATCAACACCGGCTTCGGCCTGCTGGCGCGCACCTCCATCGCCGAAGACCAGCTCGCCACCCTGCAGCGCAACCTGATCCTCTCCCACTGCACCGGGACCGGCCCGCTGCTGGACGACACCAGTGTGGCGCTGATCATGGCGCTGAAGATCGGCTCCCTGGCGCGCGGCTTCTCCGGCGTCGGCATGCCGGTGATCGAGACGCTGCTCAAGCTCTACCAGGCGCGGGTCTATCCGTGCATTCCGTCGCAGGGCTCGGTGGGTGCTTCGGGCGACCTCGCGCCGCTGGCGCACCTGTCCTCGACCCTGCTGGGCGTCGGCCAGGTACGCCATGAAGGGCGCATCCTCGAAGCCACCGAAGGCCTCGCCATCGCCGGCGCCGAACCGCTGGTGCTGGGGCCCAAGGAAGGCCTGGCGCTGATCAACGGCACCCAGGTGTCCACTGCGCTGGCCCTGCGCGGGTTGTTCGCGGCGGAGAAGCTGTTCATCTCGGCGGTGGTCGCCGGCAGCCTGACGGTGGAAGCGCTGAAGGGCTCGTTCGTACCCTTCGATGCGCGCATCCAGGCAGTGCGCGGCCAGCCAGGACAGATCGCGGTCGCCGCGCTATACCGCGAACTGCTGCACGACAGCCCGATCAACCAGTCGCACATCGACTGCAAGCGCGTGCAGGACCCCTACTCCCTGCGCTGCCAGCCGCAGGTGATGGGCGCCTGCCTGGATCACCTGCGCTTCGCCGCCGGGGTGTTCCTGCGCGAGGCCAACGCCGTCTCCGACAACCCGCTGGTGTTCAGCGCCGATGGCGACGTGCTCTCCGGCGGCAACTTCCATGCGGAGCCCGTAGCGATGGCCTCCGACGTGCTGGCCCTGGTGATCGCGGAGATCGGCGCGCTGTCCGAACGGCGCATCGCCCAGTTGGTGGACCCGGCCATGTCCGGCCTGCCGGCCTTCCTGGTCAAGGAAGGCGGACTGAACTCCGGCTTCATGATCGCCCAGGTCACCTCGGCGGCCCTGGCCTCGGAGAACAAGACCCTCGCGCATCCGGCTTCGGTGGACAGCCTGCCGACCTCGGCCAACCAGGAGGACCACGTGTCGATGGCCACCTTCGCCGCCCGCCGCCTGCTGGACATGGCCGGCAACAGCGCCGGAGTGGTCGCCATCGAACTGCTCGCCGCCGCGCAAGGCGTGGACTTCCACGCGCCGCTGCAAAGCTCGCCGCAGTTGCAGGAAGTGCGCACGCTGATCCGCAGCCAGGTGCCGCACTATGACCAGGACCGCTACTTCGCCCCGGATATCGCCGCTGCGCGAGCGTGGGTGGAGGATGGGGTGATGAGCCGGTGGATCGCTTATTCGCGGTTGTATTCGTAACCACGACGTAGGGCGCATAACGCCTATGGCGTTATCCGCCGCTCGGTGATGACGGCGGATAAAGCGTTCCGCTTTATCCGCCCTACAGTTGGAGCGCAGCGATTGATGGGTATCGCTTCGCTCCACGCCATCCTGCAAAAGCAAAGGGCGCCTCCCGGCGCCCTTTTTGCTCAGCGTGCTTCGAGTTCGATCACGCAGATATCCGCACGCCCCACCACCGTCAGCCGCCACTCCTGCAGCGTGCCGTCGCCCTCGGCTATCAGCGTGTCATGCAGGCCCAGCACCCCGCCGGCCACACCGTTGAAGCTGGCATGGATACCCTCGCCCGCGCTGAACAACAGCACGGTCGAAGCGCTGCTGAAAAAGTGGGCGGAGCCATTCAGCTTCAGCCATTGCAGACGCGCACGGTAGCGAGCCGGTGAATAGATCAGGTTGAAGTCGCGGATCGCGCCGCCCAGCAGCGTGCAGTCCACCGCGCTGGCGCCATCGAAGGCGAAGGCATCGAGCGCACGCAGGTCGCGGGAGTCGGCGCCATCCACCTTCAGCCGCATGCCCTCGCCTTCCAGCACGCTAATGACGCGCTGATAGCCGGTGAACGCGGAGAATGGCCCCGGCGCGCCGACGTCGGCGATGGACACGCGCCAGCCGAAGCCTTCCAGGCCGTCGCCGGCATCGCGGACGATCTCGCGGGTGGTGCCCGCGCCGTTCTTCCAGGGCATCGCCGGGTAATCGGCGGCGCGCAGCAGCTTCACATCGGTCATGAACTGAAACGTCCTTCCAGGCGGTAGCGCGAGCCCGGATAGAGCAGGCGCGAGCTGGTCACGGTATTGCGTCCCGACCAGGTCCGCCGGCGGATCAACAGGCACGGCTCGTGGCGGTCGACGGACAGCAGCTTGCATTCCTCGGGGCTGGGCAGCACCGCTTCGACCACGTGTTCGCCCTCGCTCAGCGGCGCCACTTGCGTGAGGTAGGCAAACGGCGTCTGCCCGGTGAAATCCTGCTTCATGTAGTCTGGCGCCACGGCGGCGTTGACGTAGCGGTCCTCGATCTGCACCGGGATGTCGTTCTCGTAGTGCACGATGATCGAGTGGAAGATGCGTTGTCCCTCGCGCACGTCCAGCGCCAGCGCACGCTCGGCGGTAGCCAGTTCCTCGACCAGGCTGACCACCACGCAATGATGCTTGTGCCCGCGGGCGGTGATTTCCTCGGCGATGTTCTGCACCTGGAACAGCGCCGACTGGCCCTTGGGCTCGGCGACGAAGGTGCCCACGCCCTGCATGCGCACCAGCAGGCCGTCGGCGGTCAGCTCGCGCAGCGCGCGGTTGATGGTCATGCGGCTGACGCCCAGCTCGTCGACCAGCTCCGCCTCGGACGGCACGCGGTGGTGCGGCGGCCAGGTCCCGGACTGGATCTGCTGGATGATCAGTTGCTTGACGCGGGCATACAGCGGCGCGGGAATTTCCCCCATCTGCGCGGCGAGCGACGAACCCTCGGCGGGCGGGGTAGGCGTGGGCGATGCGGGCACGGGAAACTCCTTGTCGTGGCGACGATGGGCGAGGACTGGATCTGCCTCCGGCATGTACCGGATTCGACCGGTGCATACAAGTCCTTCGACGACCGCCGGGTTGCCTTGCAGTTTACGGCCTCGGCAAACGTCTGTATATGTATATACAAATTCGAAGAAACCTGCGAGGCCCGCGCATGTCCGTCCTGTTCGCCGAATCCGCCCTGCTGCCCTCCGGCTGGGCACGCAATGTCCGCTTCGAGATCGATGCCGACGGCCTGTTCACCGCGATCACCCCGGACGCCAGCGCCGAAGGCGCCGAGCGCGTGGCCGGGCCGCTGCTCGCCGGCATGCCGAACCTGCACTCCCACGCCTTCCAGCGCGCGATGGCAGGCCTGGCGGAAGTCGCCGGCAACCCCAACGACAGCTTCTGGACCTGGCGCGACCTGATGTACCGCCTGGTCGGCCGCCTGTCGCCTGAACAGGTCGAGACGATCGCCCGCCAGCTCTATATCGAAATGCTCAAGGCCGGGTACACCGGCGTCGCCGAATTCCACTACGTGCACCACGACGCCGACGGCACGCCCTACGCCAACCCGGCGGAGCTGGCCCTGCGCGTCAGCCAGGCGGCGCGCGACACCGGCATCGGCCTGACCCTGCTGCCGGTGCTCTACTCCCACGCCGGCTTCGGCGGCCAGGCGCCGAGCGAAGGCCAGCGCCGCTTCATCAACAGCACCGACAGCTACCTGAAACTGATCGACGGCCTGCGCGCGCACCTGTCGAACCAGCTGCAGCAGAGGCTGGGTCTGTGCTTCCACTCCCTGCGCGCCGTCACGCCGCAGCAGATCACCGAGGTGCTGGGCGCCGATGCCAGCGATTGCCCGGTGCACATCCACATCGCCGAGCAGCAGAAGGAAGTCGACGACTGCCTGGCCTGGAGCGGCCGCCGTCCGCTGCAGTGGCTGTACGAGAACGTCGCGGTGGACGCGCGCTGGTGCCTGGTCCACGCCACCCACGCCGAGGCCGACGAAGTGACGGCGATGGCGCGCAGCGGCTCGGTGGCCGGGTTGTGCCTGACCACCGAGGCGAACCTGGGCGACGGCATTTTCCCGGCGGTGGACTACCTCGCCCAGGGCGGTCGCTTCGGCATCGGCTCGGACAGCCACGTCACCCTGAGCGTGGTCGAGGAGCTGCGCTGGCTGGAATACGGCCAGCGCCTGCGCGACCAGCGCCGCAATCGTCTGTATGGCGCCAACCAGCCGATGGTCGGCCGCACCCTGTTCGACGGCGCCCTCGCCGGCGGCGCCCAGGCCCTCGGCCAACCCACCGGTGAACTGGCCGTCGGCAAGCGCGCCGACCTGCTGGTGCTCGATGGCGGCGATCCCTACCTGCAGACCGCCCGTGGCGACGCCATCCTCAATCGCTGGCTGTTCGCCGGCGGTGACCGCCAGGTACGCGACGTGATGGTCGCCGGCCAGTGGCGCGTGCGTGACGGCAAGCACCCGCTCGAAGAGCAGAGCGCCCGCGAGTTCGCCGATGTGCTGCGCACGCTGCTGAACTGATCGCAAGGGCGTACAACCGTTCGCGGTGGTACGCCGTTTCAACTCGCCCGCCGGCGGACCCGGTGCCGAGCTCGGGGCCAGGGACCAAGCGCCGAACGTTTACGCCCTACGCTCCTGCGGATGCGGTTCGCGAGCAAGCTCGCTCCTACAGGGAAACGTCGTAGCGCTCTTCGTAGGAGCGAGCTTGCTCGCGAACCGCTCGGCACCGAACCAGTCGCGTTTCGATCCCCCCGCATCGCCCATGAAAAAACGCCCCTCGGGGCGTTTTTTCAGGGTGCACGGAAACAACGGTCGCATCCGACCCTGTCGCCCGTTCCGACTCGCCTTACTTCAGGCCCTGGGCGGAGAACAGCAGCACCTTGTCACCGGCATACTGGATGCTGATGAAGGCCTTGTCGTCGCCCCAGGTGCAGCTGGACACACCCAGCGCGCCGGAACACTCGGTCGGCTTGCCGAGCAGGCCTTCGACTTCAGCCTTGGTCATGCCGGTTTTGATCTTGGAATAGTTTTCCTGGTTGATCTTGCTGCAAGCAGCCAGGACGACACAGAACGCGACGAGCGCGAGGCGGCGGAAGGACATCGACAACTCCATTGTGTAGGGGCAGGCCAACAAGCTTGGCACAGGACGGCCGGATCGGCCGCCGTGTTGGAGTCAGAAACGTGAGCCGGGTTCCGTGAGGAACTGCGTTTCTTCGCTGCTGGACGGGCGTCCGAGGATGGCGTTGCGGTGAGGGAAGCGGCCGAAGCGGGCGATCACCGCCTGGTGCTTGCGCGCATAGGCGAGAAAGCCGGCGAACAGCACCTTCTCGCTGGCGCCGGATTCGGCCTGCAACTCTTCGTACAGGCGCACCGCCTCGTCCTGGCTGGCCAGGTCCTCGGCGTGTTCCAGCACGATATAGGCGAATACCCGCTCGATGCGCGGCAGCTTGCGGTCGAAGCCGGCTTCCAGCCCCTGGCGCACCAGTCGCTGGGCGCGGGCGTCGCCGGCGTAGGCGCGCGAGGTATCGCGGAAGATCATGCGCGGCAACTGGTCGAGCAGCAGGATCAGCGCCAGCCAGCTTTGCGGCTCGCGCTCCCACTCCTGCAAGCCGCCGTCCAGGGCCTGGCGCACCAGGCCGCCGAAACGGTTGTCGGAGTCCACATCCTGACAGACGCTCTTGCCAAACCACAGGGCGTTACGCTGCGCGGACACCTCGACGGCATCCAGCGCACTGCCGAACCACCAGTCCAGCAACGCCTGCCAGGGGGCCTCCCGGAGCATCAGCCTTCCTTGTGGTAGGCGGTGGCGCGCTCGACTTCTTCCTTGGAACCCAGGAACACCGCAACGCGCTGGTGCAGGTTCTCCGGCTGGATGTCGAGGATGCGCTGGTGGCCGTTGGTGGCGGCGCCGCCGGCCTGCTCGATGATGAACGACATCGGGTTGGCTTCGTACATCAGGCGCAGCTTGCCGGGCTTCTCCGGCTCGCGGGCATCACGCGGGTACATGAACACGCCGCCGCGGGTCAGGATGCGGTGCACGTCGGCCACCATCGAAGCGATCCAGCGCATGTTGTAGTTCTTGCCCAGCGGGCCTTCCTTGCCGGCCAGCAGCTCGCTGACGTAGCGCTGCACCGGGGCTTCCCAGTGGCGCTGGTTGGACATGTTGATGGCGAATTCGGCGGTGCTGGTGGGAACGGTGATGTTCTCATGGGTCAGCACAAAGCTGCCCAGCTCGCGATCCAGGGTGAAGCCCTTGACGCCGTTGCCCAGGGTCAGGATCAGCATGGTCTGCGGGCCGTAGATCGCGTAGCCGGCGGCGACCTGGGTGGTGCCCGGCTGGAGGAAGGCTTCCTCGCGCAGGCTGTCATTCTGGCTCAGGTACTCGGTGGGGCAGCGCAGCACGGAGAAGATGGTGCCGACCGAGACGTTGACGTCGATGTTGGAGGAGCCGTCCAGCGGATCGAAGACCAGCAGATAGGCGCCCTTGGGATACTTGCCCGGGATCTGGTAGGGATGGTCCATTTCCTCGGAGGCCATGCCGGCCAGGTTGCCGGCCCACTCGTTGGCTTCCAGGAGGATCTCGTTGGAGATCACATCCAGCTTCTTCTGCACTTCGCCCTGCACGTTCTCGGTGCCCATGCTGCCCAGTACGCCGCCGAGGGCGCCCTTGGACACCGCATGGCTGATTTCCTTGCAGGCGCGCGCGACCACCTCGACGAGGAAGCGCAGGTCGGCCGGGGTGTTGTGACTGCGGGTCTGCTCGATCAGATAGCGGCTCAAGGTAACGCGGGACATGGAAGGCTCCAGGGGAGAAGGTGGAAAAAATCAGGGCGCATTCTAGCGTGGAAACGACCGCGATGCCTCCTTGCGCAGAGGCTCGCCGAATGCTTGGAGCCCGCCGCGCACGGGCAGTTCCCCAAAGTCGATCGGCCCCGCGACCTTCGGCCGCGCGGCGAGCGGTCCACTGGAAAGAAAGCGGGGTGACGGCCGAGTCCGCCCGTCACCCCGCGCCGTTCACCTCAGGCGATCAGAAGTCCAGGCTCAGCGCCAGGCTCACGCCCTGGGCCAGGTCATCGCTGCTGCGGTGCGCACTGTAGCCGCCGCGCAGCGACAGCTCCGGGGTCAGCTTCTGGGCGAAGCCGAGGGTGGCGCGCTGCAGGTGGCTCTGCGGGGTGTAGCCCTGCAGGGTGAAGCCGTTCGCCGGCAAACTGGTGAAGTTCATGCCGATGTTCCGGGTGTCGTCGGCATACTCGCGCTCCACCGCGACCTCGCCGAACAACTGGGTGTCCTGCGACAGGTCCAGCTTGCCCTGCAGGCCGGCGCCGAGGCGACGGGAGTAGCGGTTCTGCTCGTCATAGGCCAGCGCGGTGGAGCGGCCGCTGTCCTCTTCGTAGCCGTCCACTTTCACCCGCGCCCAGTCGGCGCTGACGAAGGGCGACAGGTGCCAGTTCTCGCCACCCTGGGCGATGTCGTAGCCCAGTCGGCCGCTGAAGGCCAGCAGGCTGCCGTCGGTATCGGCCTTCTCCTCGACCTCGTGGTCGATGATGGAGAACTTGCGGTTGGCATCATCAAAGTCGAGCTTGCCGCCGGTCACCGAGGCGTCGGCCCACCAACGGTTCTGCTGGAACTGCACGAACAGGCTGCCCAGGTAACTGTTGAGCTTGTAGTCGGAGTCGTCCGAGCCCAGTTCCAGCTTCTGCCGGTAGAAGCCCAGCGAACCGCCGACGCGCCAGGCGTCATCGAGACGATAGCTGGTACCCAGGGTCAGGTTGGCGCCGTAGCCGTCGCCGTCGGCCGCGCTGTCCTGGTCGTCGTAGTCCAGGTGCTGGGCGCCACCGGTGACGAAGCCGCGCCACTGCCCGGTGCCCTGCCAGTTTTCCCAGTCCGCCAGCCATTGGCTGCGCAACTGGTCCTGGTAGGCGTTGTAGGTGCCCAGGGCCATCTCCGGCAGCATGGTCGCTTCCCACGGGGCGGAGAGTACCGAGTAGGCGTAGTCGGCGATCAGGCGCTGGCCGGCGATGGTCGGGTGCACGCCGTCGTTGAAGATCAGCTTGGTCGGGTCGGGGGTCGCGCCGTGGCGGCCGTAGAGCGGGTTTTCCGGGCAGCCGTTGCCGCTGAAGCAGGTGCCCACCAGGTTCGTGCCGGTCGCCAGGCCGAAGGCACCGGGATCGGCGAGCACTTCCTGGAACATCAGCGGGATGTTCAGCGGGATGACGTTCGCAGAAGTCGCCGCCAGTTGGGCCGCCAGCTGCTGGTTGAAGATACCGCTGAGCTCGGTGCCGAAGGGTTGCAGGGACGTGCCGTTGGTAGCGGGCGTCAGCCCCAGGTCAGGCAGCAGCCAGACCATGATGTAGCGCGCGCCGGCCTGGTGCAGGGCCTCGACGCTGTCCACCAGGCGCCCGGCTGCGGCGCCGGCGCTCGCGGCGTCGAGAATCCGCCCCTGGAGGAAGTCGTTGCCGCCACCGGTGAGGTAGTAGAGCGCATTCGGATCGGCCCGGCGCCCGACCAGATAGCCGTCGCGCGTACGGGTATCGCCCCCGGCACTGACCACCGAGCCATCCGGCGCGGTGATGGAGTCGTAGATCTGGTCGGTACGGTAGCCGCCTACCGCCCAGTTGTTGCCGTCCTGGGTGCCGCTGACCAGCGAGGTCGAGGGATTGAGGTCGGCGGAAGAGACGCCCAGCTTGCCGCCGAGGATCATCGGCGCGGTCGGTCCGAAGGCTTCGCCGCTGCCTTCCAGATAGGTCGGACCGGTGCGGTTGGTGAAGCGCGTGGAGGCGCCGGGCGGGCCGCCGGCGTCGGGGAACTGGCCCGCGTCGCTGAGGCTGTCGCCGAACACCACCAGGGTCGAATAGGGAGAAGGGGCTGCCGAGGCCTGCGAGGCAATCGCCAATACGCAGGCAGCCGCCAACGGGGTGAGCGCCTGTCTGATCATCCTGCTACTCCGTGCTTGTTTTTATTGGGCGGACAGAACGCCATCACAGTAGCAGAGTTTTCCCCGGCGGCCCCCTATCTCGCGGCTATCTCCGTGAACCTTGCTCAGTTTTGCGGGCGACTGCTGCGCAACAGGCTCAGCGCCATCAGCCCGAGCAGGACGACCCCGGCCAGCAGCACGGCCCACAGGCCATAACGTTTCCAGCGGCCGTCAGCGTTCGGCGGCGCGCTCTGCGTCACGGACGCCTGGGGCTGCAGAGCGCCCTTCAGGTGCGCATCGCCCATGACGGACAGGCGCCTGGGATCGAAGCCCGGCACCAGGGTGGCCAGCGGCAGGCTGCCGTCGGTGGCCGATGCGCTGCCGACCGCCAGTTGATAGGGCTCGCCGCCACGGGCGAGGAAGACCACTTCGGTCGCGCGGATACCGATGCTCAGGTTCGCCGTCGAGCCGCCCAGGCCGCCACCACGGGCATCCAGTTGCAGGCGCAGTTGGCTGACCGCTCCGCCGGGCAGTTCCAGTTCCTCCTGGGTGATCTCGCCGCCCTCCCCCGGCAGCCGGTAGAGCACGCCACGCGCCAGCGGCGCCCACTGCACGGCGCCATCGCGGCGACCGGAGAGCACCACCGGTGCCAAGGTATTGGCCCGCTCCAGCGGAATCCGCACGCGCTCCACCGGCAGCGCCAGCGGCAGGCTCCAGCTGAACGCGCCCTCGGCGTCGGCCTTGGCGGCCAGCGGCGCGGACCACAGCATGGGCACCGGTCCGGTGCTGTTGCGACTGCCGCTCAGGACGGCGCCGGCCAGTTGCGCGGCCTGTTGCGGCGACTCCCACCACAGGCGCTGGTAGCGCGCCGTCTCGCCGGGCAGCGCGATGTCGTTCTGCTCGATGCGCTGGCCGTTGAAATCCAGCCGCGCCAGTTGCCCTTCACCCAGGGAACGCCAGTGCTCCAGGTCGTCGCTGGCCTCGATGCGCAGGCGTTGGAAGCCATCGCTGTCCGCCGCCCAGTCCAGCTGCAGGCGGTCCAGCGGCAAATCGCCGGAACCGGTTTCCAGCAGCCAGCCGCGCAGTACCTGGGTCTTGTCCTGGGCAGGCGCGTTCGGGGTGATTTCGAGGATGGTGCCGGTGGTGCTGCGGACGATCTTCAGGTTGTCGCCGGCCGCGCTGCCGGAAGCACCGCGCAACGGGAAGATGCGCGCCTGCACCTCGCTGCGCACACGCTTCTCGCTGGCGGCACCGGTGCGCAGGCTGTAGGGCAGCGCCTCGCCCTCGGCATTGAAGATGCGCAGGTCGCGCAGATCGCCGTGGCGGGCGCCGAACAGCACCTCGATCGGCAATTGCAGGCGGTACCAGGGCCCTTTGCCGGCCACCTCCAGCGGCACCCGGTTGGCGAAGTCGGCCGGAGTCGGTACGGCGCCAACGGCGGTGCCGGCCAGGCACGCGCCGACGAGCAGGAGGAAGGTTTTCAGCTTCATGCGGAGGGTTGCTCCCGTTGCGGTTCAGGCGTCGGCCGGCGCGGCGGCAACGGCGCGAAGTAGCCGACGATCAGCATCAGCACGCCGACGCCGATGAAGGAAATGATGCGTTCCAGGCTGCCGCCGCTGGCGCGGTCGACGAGGAACAGCTTGACCACCACGACCACCAGCAGCGCCGCGCCGACCAGCCAGAAATCACGGCGGCCACGCAGGTGCCCGGCGATCATCAGGCCCAGCGCGATCAGTGCCCAGACGATGGACAGCCCCGCCTGCACCAGCATCGACTCGCGCAGGGCGAAGGCATCGAACGGCACGCCGCCCCAGTGGTGCGCGGCACGGCAGACCATCAGAGTCAGCAGGGCGAACAGCGAGGCCCCCAGCACCGCCTGCACCGGCAGGCGCAGGGTGGATTCGGCCACGCCCAGCTGCGGCAGGCCCAGGCGCGTCCACTGGAACACCGCCACCAGCACGATCAGCATGCCCAGCTCCAGCGGGTTGAGCAGCGGCAGGTAGGGTAGAGGCTCCGCCGAACCGTCGCTGAACAGGTTGACCAGCCAGAACCAGCCGAGCAACGCCACGGCCACCGGCACAGCGGCAATCGCCCGGTACTCGCGCTCGAAGGCCGCCACCGGCCAGGGCAGGCGCGCGACGCCGCCCATGAGGATCAGGTAGAGACTCGGCACCAGCGCCCAGCCCAGCCAGCGCCAGGCGTTGTAATGCTCGGCCAGGGCGAAGAACAGGTAGCGCAGCTCCAGCGCCAGCACGCCAAGGATCAGCCAGCAGCCCAGCACATGGGCTACCTGCGCGGCACGGCGCGGCAGCAATGCATCGAGTCGGCGCAGCGTGAAGAAGTGCACCGCGAACACCGCCACCCAGCCGAGCCAGCCCAGCGCCGCCAGCGGGTGATATTGCAGGTTCCAGGCACTGGCCAGCGCCACCAGCGACAGCGGCACCAGCGCCAGGCACAGCAGCGCCAGCGCGCGCCATTGCTCGCGGCGCGCCAGCAGCGAACCGAGGCCGATGCTGATCGCAGCCACCAGCAGGGCCACGTGTTCACGCATCTCAGCGGGCACGAAGCGGGCGATCTCCCACAGCGCGCTCAGCGCCCACCAGCCGGCGCCCCAGACCAGCAGCAGTTGCGACAGTTGCTCCAGGCCCAATCCAGACAACGCCAGACGACGCTCGCGCTCGCTGGCCCGGTGCAGGCGCCAGGCGCCGACCAATGCGGCCAGCGCCAGCACCACCGGAGTCCAGAAGCCCATGTGCGCCAACGGCTTCAGGCCCTCGCCGGGCAGGTCGCCGAACAGCGCCGGACCGCTGAACAGGAAGGCGCCGGCGCCGATCACCTGCAACCCCAGGCCGAAGACGAAGGCCGCGCGCTGCTGCAATTGCAGGCTCAGCCAGAGGATCAGCAATCCACTGCCGGCCCAGACGGCGGCAGCGGTCTGCCACGGCAGCACGAACAGTACCGCAAGGTTGATGAAGGCCAGCCCCAGCAGCAGGACCACGCTCAACCCCAGCATCAGCCGGCGGTCATCGCGCACCAGGGAGTCGCGGGCGGCGATCAGCATCCCGGCGATCAGCGCCAGACCGATCAACGAGGCGGCCACCAGGCCGCGCCAACCGGAACCCAGTACGCCACCGCCTGCCTCGGCCCCCCGCAGGTGCAGGAGGAAGATCGCCCCGCCCAGCAGTTGCACCGCAAAGGCGCAGGCCAGGAAGGTGCGCGAACGCAGGCGCAGGCCGGCGAACAACGTGGCCAGCCCCGCAACGGCCCAGACCATCGCGGTACCGTCGGCCCCCAGGCACAGCGGCGCGATCAGGTAGAGGAAGGCCAGCCCGAGAGTCGCCAGCGCCGGACGGACGTTCGGTTCCCAGTGGCGCAACGTCTGCGGATCGGCATTGCGCAGGTTCCAGAAGCTGAACAGCAGCGCCACGCCGAGCATCAGCGCGCCCAGCGGCGCGCCTTCCAGCAGGTGCAGCGACAGCGGGTCGGAACGCAGGTCGGCGAGGAACGCCAGCGCCGCACCGGCCTGCAGCAACAGCGCGAAGATGCGCGCCAGCGGCCGCTGCTGGCGCAGGCCCAGCCAGTAGATGCCGGCGCCTTCCACGGCCCAGGCGGCGGAGGTCCAGCGTGCGTCCAGGCCCAGCGGGATCGCCAGGGTGCCGAACACCACGCCCAGCGCCAGGCAGGTCTCTACCAGCAACAGCGCGCGACCGGTGGTGCGCCCGGCCAGCAAACGCGCGAGAACCATGTAGAACAGCCCCAGCGCCAGCGCACTGAACGCCGCGCCGAACTCCAGGTGCTGGATGATCCCGTACTGCAGGCCGAAGCCCACCAGCGGCGTGCCGAACAGCACGGTGCCATCGACATAGTCGGTCTGTCGCGCCGACCAGCGCAGCAGCGCTTCGCGGGTGTCGTCCTGCGGCGCGCCGGCGGCCTCGCGCAGGCGGCGGCGGGCGAACAGCAGGCCGATGGCGACGTAGGTGAGGAAGAACAGGACCAGGAACGGCTCGGTCGTGACGAACAGGTCAGGCCGGTACGCACGCAGCCCCCAGGCCAGGCCGATGCCGAAGGTGCCGAAGAAACCGATCAGGTTGAGCATCCGCCAGGCCTTGAACCAGGCGATGGCGAAGATGCCGGCGTTGAGCAACGCAAAGTAGCTGAACAGCGCGACGTGGTTGCCGCCGCCGGTGGACGCCAGGATCGGCGCGGCGAAGCCACCCAGCGCGGCGGCTGCGGCGAGGCCCAGGGCGTCCTGGAGGATCGCCAGGATCGCCGAGAACAGGGTGACCGCCACCAGCAGCGCGAAGCCGGCCTGCGGATCGATCAGCACCTCGCCGTGGTTCATCGCCGGGTACAGCTTGATGCCGGCGAACACCGTCAGGTAGAGCACGGCAATGCCGGTACCCTGCAGGACCAGCGCATAGGCCGGGCGTCGATGACGCAGCCACCAGCCCAGGCCCAGCAACGCCAGCGCGGCGGCGGCAGTGCCGATGTAGGGCCCTTGCGGCGGCAGGGTCATGCCTTCGGTGGCGTAACGCAGCAGGAAGGCCAGGCCGAGGAACAGCAGCACCACGCCGACGCGCAACACGGTGTTGCCGCCCAGGAGCCAGTCGCGGGCGGCGCCGAGGGCGCGGTCGAACAGCGGCGGGACAGGGGGGGATGGTGGCACCGGAGGCGCGGCGGGAGGGACTTCCGATTGTGCTGCCGCCTCTTCGACGCGGGCCTGGGCAGTGGGCTTCTCCAGCGGCTCCAGGACCAGGTCCGACCACTCGATGGGGGCATCCATCCGCGCGGCAGCGGCCGGAGCCGGCGCCAGCTCGTCGGCGGGCAGTTCGATGCTCCAGTCCAGTTCGGTGGCAACGGGCTCGCCGACCGGCGCCTCGACCTCGGGCTCAGCCGGTGCAACCGGCACTTCCGGCGCGACGTACTCGCCGCCGGTCGGCGGCGCCTGCTCGGCGGCGCGGCGCTCTACCTGCAACAACCGTTCATAGAGAGCTTGGGTGCCGTGATCGAAGCGCTCGCCGAAGACCTTCAGCTCACCGCGAAGGCTGGCGTTCTCCCGCTTCAGGCCCTGCAACGCGAAGGCCTGCCCCAGCGCCAAGCCGAACACCGCGCCCAGCACCGCCCCAGTGACCGACTCGCCCGCGGCGATGCCGATGACCAGGCCGACCAGCATGAAAATCCATTGCATGTGTTCGAATCCTTGAAGTTCTGTGCGAATCCATCCCAAGCCGGACGGCAACGTCCGGAAAGCTGAGTATATCGGCCCGGACTCCCTGGCCTGCGTCCACGAACTCACAGCTTCACGACATCAGACGTCGCGACACCGCCTTGCGGCCACGCGAAGGGGAACTCCTCCCGGCGGGAAACGACTGTTCGCAGGAGCTAGCCTGCTCGCGAACCGCGTGGCGCCGGCGCTGCAGGGCAATCCGTTCGCGAGCAAGCTCGCGCCTACAGGGTGCCAGTTGTTGGCGGCAGGGCACAAAAAAGCCGGGCATAAGCCCGGCTTTTTCTCACTTCTGGTCGAATCAGACCTTGGCGCGTTCGTAGCGCTTGCGGTCGTTCTCGTTCAGCAGCTTCTTGCGCAGGCGGATCGACTTCGGCGTCACTTCCACCAGCTCGTCGTCGGCGATGAACTCCAGCGCCTGCTCGAGGGTGAAGCGGATCGGCGGAACCAGGGCGATGACTTCGTCCTTGCCGGAAGCGCGCATGTTGTCGAGCTTCTTGCCCTTGGTCGGGTTGATCACCAGGTCGTTGTCACGGCTGTTGATGCCGGCCAACTGGCCTTCGTAGATTTCGTCGCCCGGGCCGAGGAACAGCTTGCCGCGGCTCTGCAGGGTCTCCAGCGAGTAGGTCAGCGCGGTGCCGGTGGCCATGGAGACCAGTACGCCGTTCTGGCGGTTGCTGACTTCGCCGGCCTTGATCGGACCGTAGTGGCTGAAGGTCGAGGTCAGGATGCCGGTGCCCGAGGTCAGGGTCAGGAAGTTGTTGCGGAAGCCGATCAGGCCGCGCGCCGGAATGGTGTACTCCAGGCGCACGCGGCCCTTGCCGTCGGGAATCATGTTGCTCAGGTCCCCCTTGCGCAGGCCCATCTGCTCCATCACCGAGCCCTGGTGCTGCTCCTCGATGTCGATGGTGACGTTCTCGTAGGGCTCCTGCTTCTCGCCATCCTTCTCGATGATCACCACTTCCGGGCGGCCCACGGCCAGCTCGAAGCCTTCACGGCGCATGGTTTCGATCAGAACCGACAGGTGCAGCTCACCACGGCCGGAGACCTTGAACTTCTCCGGGGAATCGCCTTGCTCGACGCGCAGGGCCACGTTGTGCAGCAGTTCCTTGTCCAGACGGTCCTTGATGTTGCGGCTGGTGACGAACTTGCCTTCCTTGCCGGCGAACGGCGAGTCGTTGACCTGGAAGGTCATGCTCACGGTCGGCTGGTCGACGGTCAGCGGCGGGCGGGCTTCGACGTTCTGCGGGTCGCACAGGGTGTCGGAGATGAACAGCTCGTCCATGCCGGACACGCAGACGATGTCACCGGCTTCGGCTTCGGCGACTTCGATGCGCTGCAGGCCCGAGTGGCCCATGATCTTCAGGATGCGGCCGTTGCGCTTGGTGCCGTCGTCGCTGATGGCCACGACCGGGGTGTTGGTCTTGACCTTGCCGCGGGCGATACGGCCGATGCCGATCACGCCGAGGAAGCTGTTGTAGTCCAGTTGGGAAATCTGCATCTGGAACGGGCCGTCGACGTCGACTTTCGGCGCCGGGACGTGGTCGATGATCGCCTGGAACAGCGCGTCCATATTGTCGTCCATCTTCTCGTGGTCCATGCCGGCGATGCCGTTCAGGGCACTGGCGTAGACGATCGGGAAGTCCAGTTGCTCGTCGGTGGCGCCGAGGTTGTCGAACAGGTCGAAGATCTGGTCGATGACCCAGTCAGGACGCGCGCCCGGACGGTCGATCTTGTTCACCACGACGATCGGACGCAGGCCGGCCTTGAAGGCCTTCTGGGTCACGAAGCGGGTCTGCGGCATGGGGCCGTCCTGGGCGTCGACCACCAGCAGCACGGAGTCCACCATGGACATCACGCGCTCTACTTCACCGCCGAAGTCGGCGTGGCCGGGGGTGTCGACGATGTTGATGCTGTAGTCGTTCCACTTCAGCGCGGTGTTCTTCGCCAGGATGGTGATGCCACGCTCTTTTTCCTGGTCGTTGGAGTCCATCACGCGCTCGTTTTCCGCTTCTTTGCGGTCGAGGGTGCCGGACAGGCGCAGGAGCTTGTCTACGAGGGTGGTCTTGCCATGGTCGACGTGGGCGATGATGGCGATGTTGCGCAGTTTTTCGATCACAGTGTCAGTCTCGATAGTGAATCTTCGGCTGCCGTTTTCGGCAGCGGGGGCCGGGCCGTGGCGCGGCGGTGCAAAAGGTCAGGGCGTGAGCCTACGCACCGAATGTGTCGGGAGGTCGGTGGCGGATACTGCCGCCGAACAGTCCGGGCTGGCGGCGTTGGTCCGCGCCTTTATTGCGGACGGTAAACACGCACATTGGTGTGCCCTTCGTTGACCAGGTGGTGGGCGTGCAGGCGACTCATCACGCCCTTGTCGCAGTACAGGAGGTACTGGCGGTTGGGATCCAGTTCCTTGAACTTGCTGTTGATCGCGTAGAACGGCATGGGCAGCACTTCGATGCCTTCGAGCGCCAGCGGTTCATCTTCCTGGGCATCCGGGTGACGGATGTCCACCACGATCTGGCCCGGCAGCACTTCGTCGACCATTTCCACCGGCAGGTCCTTGCCCAGTTCGTCGATCACGCGGTCGACGGTCATCTGGGTGGAGCGCTCCAGGGCGCGGTCGAGCACGGCCATGTCGAACTTGGTTTCTTCGTGGTCGACGCGGTAAGGCTTGGCCTGGGTGGTCGGGTTCACCGAGATCACGCCGCAGTATTCGGGCATGTGCTTGGCGAACTCGGCGGTGCCGATCCGGGTCGCGGTGTCGATGATGTCCTGCTTGTGGCTGACGATCAGCGGACGCAGCACCAGGGTATCGGTCACCCGGTCGATCACCGAGAGGTTCGGCAGGGTCTGGCTGGACACCTGGGAGATCGCCTCGCCGGTCACCAGGGCGTTCAGCTCCAGGCGCTCGGCCACGCGGCTGGCGGCGCGCAGCATCATGCGCTTGAGGGTCACGCCCATGTAGCTGTCGTCGACCTTGGTGAGAATCTCGCCGACCACTTCCTCGAAGGGCACGCTGACGAACAGCACGCGCTGGGAACGGCCGTACTTCTCCCACAGGTAGTGCGCGACTTCCATCACGCCCAGCTCGTGGGCGCGGCCGCCGAGGTTGAAGAACACGAAGTGGCTGATCATGCCGCGGCGCATCATCTGGTAGGCCGCCACGGTGGAGTCGAAGCCGCCGGACATCAGCACCAGCACCTGCTCCAGCGCGCCCAGCGGGTAGCCGCCGAGGCCTTCGTGCTGGGCATGGATCACGTACAGGCGGTCGTAGCGGATTTCCACCCGCACCTGCACTTCCGGGTTCTTCAGCGACACGCCCGCAGCGCCGCACTGCTGGCGCAGGCCACCGCCGACGTAACGCTCGACGTCGATGGAGGTGAACGGGTGCTTGCCGGCGCGCTTGCAGCGCATGGAGAAGATCTTGCCCGGCAGCTTGTCGGCGAAGTGCAGCTTGCACTTCTCCAGAATGTCGTCGAAGTCGCCCAGCGGGTATTCGTGCACTTCCAGGAAGTGGCCGATGCCCGGCGTGCAGCTCAGGCGCTCGATCATCTCGCGCAGGACCTTGGGGTCGGTGACCTTGGTCTCGACGTCCAGGTTGTCCCACTCGCCTTCCACCAGCAGCTCGGGATCGAGGTCGCGGAGCACCGTGCGAATGTTCTTCGCCAGCTGGCGGATGAAGCGCTTGCGCACCGGCCGGCTCTTGATGGTGATTTCCTGGAAGACCTTGACGATGAGTTTCATGCGGACCGGGCGATTGCAATGGGACGGAAAAAAAGGGGCAAGATTATATCCGAAATTGCTCAAGACTTGAGCAGAAATCGGAGACTTTCTTTTGGGTGCACCAAAATGGAATGCCGCACCACAATGAAGCACTAAAACGGTGCACAATTACCCGGAAATTCCTGGTCGCACTCGCCGAAGCCCCGCAAATCAGCGGTTCTGCACGATTACGGGCACTGGCACGCAACTTGCTCCCTTGTGAGGCAGGTTGCCCTGACGGAGTATTCCGGCCGGCATCACCCGATCCTGGGGCACAGAAGTTCCCAGCTCTAATCCCTCCTGGAGGACAGCATGTCGTACAAGTCGCAACAACTGATCAAAGATCATGACGTGAAGTGGGTTGACCTGCGCTTCACCGATACCAAAGGCAAGCAGCAACACGTCACCATGCCGGCCCGCGACGCGCTGGACGATGACTTCTTCGAAGCCGGCAAGATGTTCGACGGCTCCTCCATCGAAGGCTGGAAGGGCATCGAAGCCTCCGACATGATCCTGCTGCCGGACGACAGCACCGCCGTGCTCGACCCGTTCACCGAAGAGCCGACCCTGATCCTGGTCTGCGACATCATCGAGCCGAGCACCATGCAGGGCTACGAGCGCGACCCGCGCAACATCGCCAAGCGCGCCGAGGAATACCTGAAGTCCACCGGTATCGGTGACACCGTATTCGTCGGCCCGGAGCCGGAGTTCTTCATCTTCGACGAAGTGAAGTTCAAGTCCGACATCTCCGGCTCGATGTTCAAGATCTACTCCGAGCAGGCTTCCTGGAACACCGACGCCGACATCGAAAGCGGCAACAAGGGCCACCGTCCGGGCGTGAAAGGCGGCTACTTCCCGGTACCGCCGGTCGACCACGACCACGAAATCCGTACCGCCATGTGTAATGCCATGGAAGAAATGGGCCTGGTCATCGAAGTTCACCACCACGAAGTGGCGACTGCCGGCCAGAACGAAATCGGCGTGCAGTTCAACACCCTGGTGAAGAAGGCCGACGAAGTCCAGACCCTGAAGTACTGCATCCACAACGTCGCCGACGCCTACGGCAAGACCGTGACCTTCATGCCGAAGCCGCTGTACGGCGACAACGGCTCGGGCATGCACGTGCACATGTCCATCTCGAAAGACGGCAAGAACACCTTCGCCGGTGAAGGCTATGCCGGCCTGTCCGAGACCGCCCTGTACTTCATCGGCGGCATCATCAAGCACGGCAAGGCCCTGAACGGCTTCACCAACCCGGCCACCAACTCCTACAAGCGTCTGGTTCCGGGCTTCGAAGCCCCAGTCATGCTGGCCTACTCCGCCCGCAACCGTTCCGCCTCGATCCGTATTCCGTACGTGTCCAGCCCGAAAGCCCGCCGCATCGAAGCGCGCTTCCCGGACCCGGCTGCCAACCCGTACCTGTGCTTCGCCGCGCTGCTGATGGCCGGCCTGGACGGCATCCAGAACAAGATTCACCCCGGCGATGCCGCCGACAAGAACCTGTACGACCTGCCGCCGGAAGAGGCGAAGGAAATCCCGCAGGTTTGCGGCAGCCTGAAAGAGGCGCTGGAAGAACTCGACAAGGGCCGTGCGTTCCTGACCAAGGGCGGCGTGTTCACCGACGAGTTCATCGATGCCTACATCGAGCTGAAGTCGGAAGAAGAGATCAAGGTGCGCACCTTCGTGCACCCGCTGGAATACGACCTGTACTACAGCGTCTGATCCACGAATACCTATATAAATAGCGTCAGCATTAAGGCCTCCTTCGGGAGGCCTTTTTTATGGACTCAGGAAAGCTGGCACCCGCTATTTTGTAGGAGCGAGCTTGCTCGCGAACCGACCCAGCACCGGTGCCGTCGGGTAATCCGTTCGCGAGCAAGCTCGCTCCTACGAAGAGCAGCGCCGCGAAGCGGAATCAGATCCCGCCGTCTACTGGCACGCCCTGCCCCTCGTCGTCCTCGCGCTGCGAGGTGCGCATCCGCGAGAGCTGCACATTCAGCCGCGGCATCGACAGTTCGAGGCCCGCCTTGTCCAGCTTCTGGCGCAGGCGCAGGTTGAAGGCGCGCTGCACTTCCCACTGGCGGATCGGCGCGGTCTTCAGGCGGAAGCGGAGGATCGCCTGGCCGTTGTCGAAACTCTCCACACCCTGCATTTCCAGGGCCGACCACATGGCGCGGCTGATGGTGCGGTCGCCACGCAGGTCGCGAGTGACCTCATGGACCAGCGCCACCGCATCGTCGATCGGCATGCTGGCCGGCACCGGCCAGCGGAACATCGCGTAGCCGAACTCCCGCGAGTAGTTCTTGATGCTCTTGATCTCGCTGAAGGGGATGGTGTGCACCACGCCGTCCAGGTCACGCAGGCGCACGGTACGGATGGTCAGGCCCTCGACGGTGCCGAGGTGGCCGCCGACATCCACGTAGTCGTCGATGGACAGCGAGTCCTCGATGATGATGAACAGGCCGGTGATCAGGTCCGCCACCAGCGATTGCGCGCCGAAGCCGATGGCCAGGCCGATCACGCCCGCGCCCGCCAGCAGCGGGGTGACGTTCATGCCCATGTTGGCCAGGGCGACGATCAGCGCGATCACCGCGATGGTCACGAACAGCACGTTGCGGATCAACGGCAGCATGGTCAGCGCGCGGGTATTGCTGCGGTTCTTGCCGCCCAGGCCGAGGCTGTGCTGGATCGCCGTGTCGGCCAGGATCCACACCAGCCAGGCCACCAGCAGGGTGGTGCCGAAGCTGATCAGCTTCATGCTGATGGCCGCCCCGTCGCCCTCGGTGAAGCGGATCAGCGACATGCCCCAGACGCGCAGGCCGATCTCCAGGAACACCAGCAGGTTGGCGATGTGCAGCAGGGTGTAGGCGAAGTTCTGCAGTTGCTCGACATAGGGCGCACTGCGGCGGCTGCCGTGGCGCGAGGAACGCAGGTGGGCGCGGCGGATCAGGCCGTTGACGGTCATCGCCAGCACCGCGATCAGCGCGCACAGCAGGGCACGGCGCAGGGCATAGGTGCTGTCGCCGGCGGTGACCACGGTGGCGAACAGGGATATGCCCACCAGTACCAGTATCGGCAGGAACCACAACGACCCCACCAGTTCGACCAGGTCATGCAGGCCACGGCGCTTGATGCGGCGCTCCAGCGGCTGGTTGCGGATCAGGTGGGCGACCGGCCGGCGGAACTGCAGGACGAACAGAGCGGTGGACAGTGCCGCGAAGATGTTCGCCAGCGAGCCGACGCAGAGGGCGATGCTCTGGCCGAGGCTTTCGATCACGCGCGGGTCGTGCATCACCTCGCCCAGCGAGGCCAGGCTGCCGATCAGCCACAACGGGCGGAAGGCACGGCGCCGCAGGATATCCAGCGCGCGCATGCGATGCGGGCCGCTGAGCAGCGACAGGGAGATCACGCACAACGCGGAGAACAGCGTGCCGCACACCAGCACGTAAGCCATCACCATCGCCAGCAGCTTGCCCAGGGAACTGGGCAGTACCACCGACAGGTAGACGGTGATCAGGAACGCCACCAGCCAGGGGCCGAGCTTGCGCAGGGCGAACAGCAACAGGTCGCGGGTCTTGGGGTGCTGGGGGAGCTCGCCGGCGAGGCCGAAGCGATCCTGCATGCGCCGCGCAACCCAGCGCAACCCCAGGGCCACGCAGGCCCAGAGCAGGATCACCAGGGCGAAGTCGAAGAGCATGCCCGACCATTCCTGCCAGGAAGGGATGCGCGCCCCCAACTCCTCGCGGGCCTGGCTGAACAAGGCGCTCCAGCGCAACACCGGGCTGTTGGCACCTTCGAACTGTTTCTCCAGGCTGCCCAGGGTGTCGCCGATCAGCCCCAGCACGCCGCCCTGCTCGTCCGCGCTTTTCTTGCTCGCATCGCGCAGTTGCTTGAGCTTCTTCAGCAGGTCGGCCCGCTGCTGGTCGTTCTCCAGCGTCTTGATCACCTGGTCCAGCGACTGCTGCAACTGCGCCTCGCTGATCTGCTCGCTGCCTCCCGTCACGCCGGCCAACGGGCCCGGCAGTGCCGCCAGCGCGGGGCCGGCAAGCAGCAGGCCGGCACTCAGGCAGCACAGCAGCAGGCACTGACGGAAACAGGAACGGAGCAGGTCGGTCACAGGCACACCCCAAGGCAGATATAGGAACGCTCGCACGCATCATACAGAGGACGCGAACCGGCAATGGACTGCGGCGCCGCATGAAAGGTCCGTCGGCGAGCGGCAGCGCACACTGTGAGCTGCCATGCTGAATCACAATAGGCAACTTGCCAGCCGTCGTCGGCAATGCAAGGCTTTGCACGACCATCCGGAGATCGCCCATGCGCCTGATCCTCACCGCCCTGCTGCTCGCCGCCGCGTTGCCAGCCAGTGCGCAGATCTACAAGTACACCGACGCCAACGGCAAGACGGTGTTCACCAACCAGCCGCCGAGCAACGTCGGCGCGCAGCCGGTGCAGTTGCCGCCCACCAACACCGTCACCCCGCAGGTACCGGTGAACACCGGCGAAGAGAGCGGCACCGCCGAATCGCAGAGCGCCTATGCCATCCTCGCGCTGAGCAACCTGCCCACCGACGAAGCCCTGCGCGTCAACAACGGCACCTTCGTCGTCGACGTCGTGGTGCAGCCGGCCCTGGCGGCCGATCACCAGTTGCAGCTGCTGCTCGACGGCCAGCCTTACGGCGCCCCGACCCGCTCCACCAGCATCGGCCTGGAAAGCATCGACCGCGGCGATCACACCCTCGCCGTCCAGGTCCTGCAGGGCAGCCAGGTGATCCAGAGCAGCCCGCCGGTGAGTTTCACCCTGCAGCGCATCAGCACCAACAGCCCGGCGCGCCCCCACGTCCGCCCCAGGCCGGGCAACTGAACATGCGCCACCTGGTGATACTCCTGTTGTCGGCGCTCTGCTGCCTGTCGGCCAGCGCCGAGGTCTACACCTACATCGACAAGGACGGCAACCGCGTCTTCACCGACCAGCCGCCGCGCGGCAACGCGCAGAAGCTGCAGCTCGCACCACCCAACGCAATGCCGAACCTGCCCAACGGCGTGCGGATGCCACCGCCGCTCTACGCGCCGGCCACCCCGGCATTGCCGCCGGGGCCGCCCGCCTACCAGTTGCTGCGCATCCTCGTGCCGGAGCCCGATGCCACCGTGCGGGCCAATGACGGTGCGCTGATCGTCTCCGCCACCAGCGACCCGGCCCTGCTGCCCGGCCACCTGTACCGCCTGCTGCTCGACGGCAAGCCGGTGGGCGAACCCGGCCGCAGCCCGGTGTTCCCGCTGAGCAACATCGATCGCGGCACCCACCAGCTGTCGGTGGAAATCATCGACACCCTCGGCCGCACCATCGAGCAGACGCCCAATCAGCCCTTCCACATGTTCCGCGTCTCGGTGGCCGATTCAGCGGTCCCGGATACCACCCGCCAGCTCAGCGCCGCCAGTCGCTGACGGCGGCGTGCGCCCCGACACAAACGCACCATATCGGTGCATTGGCCTGCACCACTTTCTATACTCTCCCCATTTCAGGTCACTTCCTTCGGCCCGATTGCCCGCCTGCGCACCACAAATCAGCCCCAGGCGCCGAAATACGCGACCTTTGAGGGCCTGGTTTGCTTTTTGCATTTTCCCGCACAGTCTTGGGACATTCCTTACGCCATGCCTACAGAAACCCAGCTCCGCCTGTTGCTCGACAACCTCACCACGGCGGTGATCCTGCTCAACGCCGAGCTGCGCCTGGAGTACATGAACCCGGCGGCGGAAATGCTCCTGGCGGTCAGCGGGCAGCGCAGCCACGGCCAGTTCATCAGCGAACTGTTCACCGAATCGCCCGAGGCGCTGCACTCGCTGCGCCAGGCGGTGGAAGAGGCGCACCCCTTCACCAAGCGCGAAGCGAGCCTGACCTCGCTGACCGGTCAGAGCATCACCGTGGACTACGCGGTGACGCCGATCCTCGACCGCCGCGACACCCTGCTGCTGCTGGAAGTCCACCCGCGTGACCGGCTGCTGCGGATCACCAAGGAAGAGGCGCAACTGTCCAAGCAGGAAACCACCAAGCTGCTGGTGCGCGGCCTGGCCCACGAGATCAAGAACCCGCTGGGCGGCATTCGCGGCGCAGCGCAGTTGCTGTCCCGCGAGCTGCCGGACGAGTCGCTCAAGGACTACACCAACGTCATCATCGAAGAGGCCGACCGCCTGCGGAACCTGGTGGACCGCATGCTCGGCTCGAACAAGCTGCCGCAGCTCTCGGTGACCAACGTCCACGAGGTGCTGGAACGCGTCTGCAGCCTGGTGGAGGCCGAGACCCAGGGCAGCATCCCGCTGGTGCGCGACTACGACCCGAGCATTCCCGACCTGCTGATCGACCGGGAGCAGATGATCCAGGCGGTGCTCAACATCGTGCGCAACGCCATGCAGGCCATCGCCTCGCAGAACGAACTGAAACTGGGACGCATCACCCTGCGCACCCGCACCCTGCGCCAGTTCACCATCGGCCACACGCGCCATCGCCTGGTGTGCAAGGTGGAGATCATCGACAACGGTCCGGGCATCCCGCCTGAACTGCAGGACACCCTCTTCTATCCGATGGTCAGCGGTCGT
This sequence comes from Pseudomonas sp. MT3, assembly GCF_054720805.1. Taxonomy (NCBI): domain Bacteria; kingdom Pseudomonadati; phylum Pseudomonadota; class Gammaproteobacteria; order Pseudomonadales; family Pseudomonadaceae; genus Pseudomonas; species Pseudomonas sp. MT3. The sequence goes on along the minus strand of NZ_JBTVPY010000008.1, from coordinate 162,889 downwards.
GCCGACGGCACCGGGCTTGGCCTGGCCATCACCCAGAACATCATCAGCCAGCACCAGGGCTTGATCGAATGCGACAGCCATCCGGGCCACACCGTATTCAGTCTGTTCCTGCCCCTGGAACAAGGAGTCCATTGACCATGAGCCGATCAGAGACCGTCTGGATCGTCGACGACGACCGCTCCATCCGCTGGGTACTGGAAAAAGCCCTGCAACAGGAAGGCATGACCACGCTCAGCTTCGACAGCGCCGACAGCGTGATGAGCCGCCTCGGCCGCCAGCACCCGGACGTGATCATCTCCGACATCCGCATGCCCGGCGCCAGCGGCCTGGACCTGCTGGCGCAGATCCGCGAACTGCACCCGCGCCTGCCGGTGATCATCATGACCGCGCATTCCGACCTGGACAGCGCCGTGGCCTCCTACCAGGGCGGCGCCTTCGAGTACCTGCCCAAGCCCTTCGACGTCGACGAAGCCGTGTCCCTGGTCAAGCGCGCCAACCAGCACGCCCAGGAGCAGCAGGGCCTGGAAGCACCGGCCAACCAGGCGCGCACCCCGGAGATCATCGGCGAGGCGCCGGCCATGCAGGAGGTGTTCCGCGCCATCGGCCGCCTCTCCCACTCCAACATCACCGTGCTGATCAACGGCGAGTCGGGTACCGGCAAGGAGCTGGTCGCCCACGCCCTGCACCGCCACAGCCCGCGCGCAACCTCGCCGTTCATCGCGTTGAACATGGCGGCGATCCCCAAGGACCTGATGGAGTCCGAGCTGTTCGGCCACGAGAAAGGCGCCTTCACCGGCGCGGCCAACCAGCGCCGCGGCCGCTTCGAGCAGGCCGACGGCGGCTCGCTGTTCCTCGACGAGATCGGCGACATGCCGGCCGACACCCAGACCCGCCTGCTGCGCGTGCTGGCCGACGGCGAGTTCTACCGGGTCGGTGGACACACGCCAGTGAAGGTCGACGTGCGGATCATAGCCGCCACCCACCAGAACCTGGAAAACCTGGTGCGCGAAGGCAAGTTCCGCGAGGACCTGTTCCACCGCCTCAACGTCATCCGCGTACACATCCCGCGCCTGGCCGATCGCCGCGAGGACATCCCCGCGCTGGCCCGGCACTTCCTCTCCCGCGCGGCGCAGGAGCTGGCGGTGGAGCCCAAGCTGCTCAAGCCGGAAACCGAGGAATACCTGAGGAACCTCGGCTGGCCGGGCAACGTGCGCCAGTTGGAGAACACCTGCCGCTGGATCACCGTCATGGCGTCCGGTCGTGAGGTGCACATCGACGACCTGCCGCCGGAACTGCTGACCCAGCCACAGGACAGCCCGCCCGCCGCCAACTGGGAGCAGGCCTTGCGCCATTGGGCCGACCAGGCACTGGGGCGCGGCCAATCCAGCCTGCTGGACATCGCCGTGCCGGCCTTCGAGCGGATCATGATCGAGACCGCCCTCAAGCACACCGCCGGCCGCCGCCGCGATGCCGCCGTGCTGCTGGGCTGGGGGCGCAATACCCTGACCCGCAAGATCAAGGAACTGGGCATGAAGATCGACGGCCCGGACGAGGATGGCGAGGACTGAGGTCCTGCGATGGGAAAGGGGCCGCAAGGCCCCTTTTTCTATTCAAGGCTCCCGTAGGGCGCATAACCCGCAACGGGTTATGAGTCGTGATGGCGGCCAGGTACGTGCCGCCCTTGTAGGAGCGAGCTTGCTCGCGAACCGCCTCAGCACTGGTGTTGCCGGCTAGCACGTTCGCGAGCAAGCTCGCTCCTACAGAAAGCAGGTCGGTGCAGTCACACGCCCGCAACATCCATCCCCAAAACCTGTGGATAACACTGTGCACGGAACGGGGAAGGAACGTGCTACAGCCCAGAGCACGCGCGGTCTGCGGGTTTGCGTGGTTTCTGTGCAGAAATTTTCGTCTTGCCCACATCCGCTGTGCGCCCGCTTGTGGATAAGCTTGGGGCAAGCTGCTGCACTCCCCGCCCCGCGCGGCTTTGCGCGGATCGATCGAAAAACGCTCAGTCCATGCCGAAGCCGTTCTGACGCCAGGCCTCATAGACCGCCACCGCCACGGTGTTGGACAGGTTCAGGCTGCGGCAGCCAGGGCGCATCGGCAGGCGCACGCGCTGTTTCGGCGGCAGCGCTTCGCGCACCTCTTCCGGCAGGCCGCGGCTTTCCGGGCCGAACAGGAATGCGTCGCCACGCTCGTACGCCACCTCGTGGAACGGCTGCGAGCCCTTGGTGGTGAAGGCGAACACACGTGGATGGCCCAGTTGCTCCAGGCATTCCTCCAGGCTCGCGTAGCGGCGCACGCTGGCGTACTCGTGGTAATCCAGCCCGGCGCGGCGCAGGCGCTTGTCGTCCAGCTCGAAGCCCAGCGGCTCGATCAGGTGCAGGCTGCAACCCGCATTGGCGCACAGCCTGATAATGTTGCCGGTGTTGGGGGGGATTTCCGGTTGAAAAAGGATCACGTGGAACATGCAGCGCTCCGAGCCTGAGAACGGCGGGCATTCTACCCCCGCACAGGCGCAAATGCGGCCCAGGCCGTGGCTGAAGGTGATGCTTTCGCTGTGCGTGCTGGGCCTGCTCGTCGGCCTGATGATCGGCCGCCTGGTGGATTCGCCAGCCGAAGGGCCTGCGGAGATTCTCGCCATCGCGCCGGCGGCGGATGGCCTGCTCATCACGCTGAACGCGCAACCGACGGTACACGCCGGCCATCTGGAAGGCGCCCTGGCGCTGCGGATCGAAGCCCGAGGCAACCCCCGGCAAGGACAGCTGCGGATCGGCGGCGCGCCGGTACGCTGGCAAGTGGAGGCGCAGGGGAACACCGTGCTGCTGACCCTGCTGTCGACCCGGCGCCTGCAAGGCAGTTGGGACAGCGCCGAAGCGGACGGCCAATGGCACCTGAAGGTCAGGGCACGCCCCGAATGAAAGCGGGGTGTCCCCGGCCGGCCTGGTCCGGGGCCCCGAAGCGGGATGCAGGCCCTCCACCGGGACGGCCGCTGGCATAAAAGGGGGGCTTACCCGGCCTGCCTGTACCAGGACCCCCAAACCGGTTGCGACGGCCGCTGCTTCTAGCGGCGCATTCACGGGGTGTAAAAGAGGGGTTCCCCAGCCTGCCTGTACCGAGGCCCCTGAAATCGCTGTTGTCAGGGGTATTGCAGAGGGCGTGCCAAGGAGGCCCCTTGTGTCGGACAGCACCTCGGCTGACCGCCTGAAAGCCAGTAACGACGGGGCTTCCGGCGGATTTCCAAGAGCCCGTGAGCACACAGCGGAGCGGCCAATACCGAGGCTGCAGACCGCCACCCGCCTGCGCCCCTCTAGTGCGCACGCACCAAACTTGAACGCCGCGCGGCTGCGCTTTTCCTGTAGGAGCGAGCTTGCTCGCGAACAGCCGGTGTCCGCAGGCACTTGGAAAAGCGGTTCGCGAGCAAGCTCGCTCCTACGAAGAGCATGAGGCTTACTCACAGCATTCCTGAGCAACTGCGGGAACAGTCTGTGGATAAATGCGCGGAACCGAAGGGGCACATGGCTTGCGCGAGAACGATCAAAAATTGACCAAACAAAGCGCCAGACAAAGAAAAAGGCGCCCGTAGGCGCCTTTGTCGTGCGGCGTCAGTGCTTACTGGGCCGGGATCTCGCCGGAAGCCTGCATGCGGGCGATTTCCTGCGCGTACAGCGCATCGAAGTTCACCGGGGACAGCATCAGCGCCGGGAAGGAGCCGCGCACCACCAGGCTGTCGAGGGTTTCGCGGGCGTAGGGGAAGAGGATGTTCGGGCAGAAGGCGCCAAGGGTGTGGCTCATGCTGGAAGCGTCCAGGCCCTTGATCAGGAAGATACCGGCCTGCTGCACTTCGGCGATGAAGGCGGTTTCTTCGCCGTTCTTCACGGTCACCGAAACGGTCAGGACCACTTCGTAGAAGTCGCCGTCCAGCTGCTTCTGACGGGTGTTGAGGTCCATCGAAATGCTCGGCTGCCACTCCTGACGGAAGATTTCCGGAGCCTTGGGCGCTTCGAAGGAGATGTCACGGATATAGATGCGCTGCAGCGAGAACTGCGGATTGCTGTCTTGCTCGGCGGCGCCGTTGGCTTGTTCAGTCATTTCGAGACCTTCTTGTGCATCGTTTCAGGATTGGGGATCACGCCGTGAGCAGCGTATCCAGCTTGCCCGCGCGTTCCAGCGCGTAGAGATCGTCGCAGCCGCCGACGTGGGTTGCGTCGATCCAGATCTGTGGCACCGAGGTGCGGCCCGCCTTGCTGGCCATCTCGGCGCGCACGCCCGGCTTGCCGTCCACCGAGATCTCCTGGTAGGCGACGCCCTTGCGGTCCAGCAGGGCCTTGGCGCGGATGCAATAAGGGCACCACGCACTGGTGTAGATCAAGATCGACGGCATCTCACTTCACCAGGGGCAGGTTGTCGCCACGCCAGCTGCCGATGCCGCCGGACAGCTTGGCAGCGGTGAAACCGGCCTTCTGCAGCACGCTGCACCAGGTGCCCGCGTGCTGGCCCATGCCGTCGACCACGATGATGGTCTTGGCCTTGTGTTTGTCCAGCTCGGAGAGGCGTGCGTTCAGTTTGTCCGCCGGGATGTTCAGCGCATCGACGATATGGCCGGCGGAGAACTCCTTGGTCGGGCGGATATCGAGGACCACGGCCTGCTCGGCGTTCACCAGAGCGGTCAGCTCGCGGGTCGACAAGGCACGGCCGCCCTTGCGCATTTCATGCAGGGCCAGCAGCACCAGCAGTACGACCAGGGCACCCACCAGCAGGTAGTGGTTGGTGGCAAATTCGATCAGACGAGGGAGGAACGAGGACATGGCACAGGACATCCAGACGTAAAAATGCCGGCCAGTATACACGCGCGTATCTGACGGCTGAACCCTGCGGATCATGGCGTCTGTCGGCACCAATCGGTAAAATGTCGGTCCTTTTCTGACCCCTATTCTCGGAAAGAGCCGTACCTATGACTGCAACGCCCAAACCGCTGGTCCTGATCATTCTGGACGGCTTCGGCCATAGCGATAGCCCGGAATACAACGCCATCTACGCCGCCAGGAAGCCCAACTGGGACCGCCTGCTGGCCAGCCAGCCGAACGGCCTGATCTCCGGCTCGGGCATGGACGTCGGCCTGCCCGACGGCCAGATGGGCAATTCCGAGGTAGGCCACATGAACCTGGGCGCCGGCCGTGTCGTCTACCAGGACTTCACCCGCGTCACCAAGGCCATCCGCGACGGCGAGTTCTTCCAGAACCCGGTGCTGACCGGCGCCGTCGACAAGGCCGTCGGCGCCGGCAAGGCGGTGCACATCCTCGGCCTGCTCTCCGACGGCGGCGTACACAGCCACCAGGACCATCTGATCGCCATGGCCGAACTGGCCGCCCAGCGCGGCGCGCAGAACATCTACCTGCACGCCTTCCTCGATGGCCGCGACACCCCGCCCAGGAGCGCCGAGCCATCGCTGAAGCTGCTCGACGACGCCTTCGCCCGCATCGGCAAGGGCCGCACCGCCAGCATCATCGGCCGCTACTTCGCAATGGACCGCGACAACCGCTGGGACCGCGTCGAAGCCGCCTACAACCTGATCACCGAAGGCGCCGCCGACTACACCGCCGACACCGCCGTGGGCGCGCTGAACGCCGCCTATGAGCGCGGCGAGAGCGACGAGTTCGTCAAGGCCACCCGCATCGGCGCACAGGTGCGGGTGGAAGACGGCGACGCCGTGATCTTCATGAACTTCCGCGCCGACCGCGCCCGCGAGCTGTCGCGCGCCTTCGTCGAGCCGGGCTTCAAGGAGTTCCCGCGCCAGCGCGAGCTGAAGCTGGCCGAGTACGTGATGCTCACCCAGTACGCGGCCGGCATCCCGGCGCCCAGCGCGTTCAAGCCCGAATCCCTGGACAACGTCCTGGGCGAGTACCTGGCCAGGAACGGCAAGACCCAGCTGCGCATCGCCGAGACAGAGAAATACGCCCACGTGACCTTCTTCTTCTCCGGCGGCCGCGAAGAGCCGTTCGAAGGCGAAGAACGCATCCTCATCCCTTCGCCCAAGGTCGCCACCTATGACCTGCAGCCGGAGATGAGCGCGCCGGAAGTCACCGACAGGATCGTCGACGCCATCGAGAACCAGCGTTTCGACGTGATCATCGTCAACTACGCCAACGGCGACATGGTCGGCCACACCGGCGTGTTCGAAGCCGCGGTGAAGGCCGTCGAGTGCCTGGATACCTGCGTCGGTCGGATCGTCGAGGCGCTGGACAAGGTCGGCGGCGAAGCCCTGATCACCGCCGACCACGGCAACGTCGAGCAGATGGAAGACGTCATGACCGGCCAGGCGCACACCGCGCACACCTGCGAACCGGTGCCGTTCGTCTATGTCGGCAAGCGCAAGCTGAGCATCCGCGAGGGCGGCGTGCTGGCCGACGTGGCGCCGACCCTGCTGACCCTGATGGGTCTGGAACAGCCCAAGGAGATGACCGGCAAGTCGATCGTCACCCTGCTGTAAGGTGTCGATTTGACGGGAACGTGAGCCAGCTCCCGCCGGTCAGAGGAAACGCCCCGGACCACGCGGTCTTGGGGCGTTTTTTTTAACGCCCGCCACGGGCATACTAAGCCCGTCCAGAATCCAGGTGCCCGCCGCCCAATGCCCCGCGCCCTCCTCCCGCTGCTGCTGATCTGCCTCCTGAGCCCACTTGGGGCCGGCGCCGACGAACGCGCCGACACCCAACGCCAGTTGGAACAGACGCAGAAAGACATCACCGAGCTGAAAAAGAACCTGAAGAACATCCAGGACGAGAAGTCCGGGGTGCAGAAGCAGCTCAAGTCCACCGAAACCCAGATGGGCGACCTGGAGAAGCAGATCCAGCAGATCCAGGATGAGCTGAAGAAGAACGAGGAAGAGCTGCAGCGCCTCGATGGGGAGAAAAAAAAACTCCAGGGCGCGCGCCTTGAACAGCAGCGGCTGATCGCCATCCAGGCCCGCGCCGCCTACCAGAGCGGCCGCGAGGAATACCTCAAGCTGCTGCTGAACCAGGAACACCCCGAGAAATTCAGCCGCACCCTCACCTACTACGAGTACATCAACAAGGCCCGCCTGGAGCAGCTCAGCGCGTTCAACGAAACCTTGAGCCAGCTCAGCAGCGTCGAGCAGGACATCACCGCGCAGAAGAACCAGCAGGTCGAACAGCAGAGCGCGCTGGAATCACGCCGCCAGGAACTGGCCGATGCCCGCAAGGCGCGCCAGGAAACCCTGGCCAAGCTCAACAGCGACTACCGGAGCGGCGACCGCAAGCTCAAGGACCGCGAGCAGAGCCAGGCCGAGTTGAACAAGGTTCTCAAGACCATCGAGGAAACCCTCGCTCGTCAGGCCCGCGAAGCCGAGGAAGCGCGCCAGCGCGCCCTGGCCGCCGAGCGTGAGCGCGCAAAACGCGAACGCGGGCTGGCCGAACGCGGCGAAAAGCCCGCCACCCCGAGCAAGCCCCGCGCCGACTACAGCGGCCCGCTGGTGTCCAGCGGCGCAGGCTTCGGCGGTGCCTTTGGCGCCGCGCGCGGCAAGCTGCCCTGGCCGGTCAACGGCCGCGTGCTGGCGCGCTTCGGCAGCCCGCGCGGCGACGATCCCCGCGCCACCTGGGACGGCGTGCTGATCGGCGCCCAGGCCGGCAGCACGGTACGCGCCGTGCACGGCGGCCGCGTGGTGTTCGCCGACTGGCTGCGCGGTGCCGGCCTGCTGGTCATTCTCGACCACGGTGGTGGCTACCTCAGCCTTTATGGGCATAATCAAAGCCTTCTGAAGGACGCCGGCGACACCGTCAAAGCAGGCGACCCCATCGCGACCGTAGGGGCCAGCGGTGGGCAGAGCACCCCGGCGGTATACTTTGCCATTCGCCATCAGGGCCGCCCGGCGGACCCCACTACCTGGTGTCGCACGCAGGGATAAGCGGCGAGCACGCCTTAGGAGCCCCAAACATGTCGCAAGCTTTCCGTCTCACCACCCTGGCCCTGGCCCTGCTGCTCGGCGTCGGTGCGGCACAGGCCGCCGACGCCCCGGCTGCCGCGCCCGCGACCAACGGCAAGGAGGCTCCGCTGCCGCTCGATGAGCTGCGCACCTTCGCCGAGGTCCTGGACCGGGTGAAGGCCGCCTACGTCGAGCCGGTGGACGACAAGACCCTGCTGGAGAACGCAATCAAGGGCATGCTCAGCAACCTCGACCCGCACTCTGCCTACCTGGGCCCGGAAGAATTCGCCGAGCTGCAGGAAAGCACCAGCGGCGAGTTCGGTGGCTTGGGCATCGAGGTCGGCAGCGAAGACGGCTTCGTCAAGGTGATCTCGCCGATCGACGACACCCCCGCGGCCAACGCCGGCATCCAGCCGGGCGACCTGATCGTCAAGATCGACGGCAAGCCAACCAAGGGCCAGTCGATGAACGAAGCGGTGGACAGCATGCGCGGCAAGCCCGGCTCGCCGATCACCCTGACCATCGTGCGCGGCGGCGGCAAGCCGTTCGACGTCGAGCTCAAACGCGCCATCATCAAGGTCAAGAGCGTGCGCAACCAGATGCTCGAGCCAGGCTTCGGCTACCTGCGCATCACCCAGTTCCAGGTCAACACCGGCGAGGAAACCGTCAAGGCGCTGACCAGCCTGCGCAGGGAAAACAACGGCAGGCTCAAAGGCGTGGTCCTCGACCTGCGCAACAACCCCGGCGGCGTGCTGCAGTCGGCGGTGGAAGTGGCCGACGCCTTCCTCACCAAGGGCCTGATCGTCTACACCAAGGGCCGCATCCCGAACTCCGAGCTGCGCTTCTCGGCCGATCCGTCCGACCCGAGCGACGGCGTACCGCTGGTGGTGCTGATCAACGGCGGCAGCGCTTCGGCGGCGGAGATCGTCGCCGGCGCCCTGCAGGACCAGAAGCGCGCCATCCTGATGGGCACCGACAGCTTCGGCAAAGGCTCGGTGCAGACCGTGCTGCCGCTGAACAACGATCGCGCCCTGAAGCTCACCACCGCGCTCTACTACACCCCCAACGGCCGCTCGATCCAGGCCCAGGGCATCACCCCGGACATCGAGGTGGAACGCGCCAAGGTGACCCGCGAGAAGAACGAGTTCGACGGCTTCAAGGAAGCCGACCTGCAGGGCCACCTGGCCAACGGCAACGGCGGCAAGGATCGCCCCACGGCCGCCGGCAAGGCGCCGGTGGATCGCCCGCAGGACAGCGACTACCAGCTCAGCCAAGCCCTCAGCCTGCTGAAAGGACTCAGCGTCAGCCGCGGCAACAACTGACCGATGCGCTGGGCCCGGCGGCTGCTCGGCCTGGGCCTTGGCGCCCTGCTGTGCCAACCGGCGGTGGCAACGCCGCCGGACGCTGTCGAACCGCTGGTCAGTATCGTCATCGATGACCTCGGGCAGAACCTGGCGCGCGACCGCCAGGTGCTCGACCTCTCCCCCGCCATCGCCCTGGCGATCATCCCCGACACGCCCCACGCCGCCGAACTGGCCCGCGAAGCGCACCGGCTCGGCCGCACCGTGATGCTGCACATGCCAATGGACCCGGCGGGCGGCGAGTTCGCCTGGCGGCCGGAGCTGAGCCAGGAGGAGCGCGCTCGCCGTCTCGACGCCGCATTGGCGAAAGTGCCCTGCGCCCAGGGCCTGAACAACCACGAAGGCAGCCGCATGACCGCCGACCGACCGGCGATGGCCTGGCTCGCCGGGGAGCTGCAGCGCCGTCATCTGTTCCTGCTCGACAGCCGCACCAGCGCCGCCACCGTGGCCGCCGCCGAAGCCCAGAAGATCGGCCTGGCGAGCCTGTCGCGGGATGTATTCCTCGACGATGACCCGAGCGAAGCGGCGGTGATGGAGCAGATGGAGCGGGGCCTGAAACTGGCACGCAGACAGGGTACGGTGGTGATGATCGGCCATCCGAAGCCGGCGACCCTGGCAGTGCTCAGGCGGGTGCTGCCCGGCCTCAAGGCACAGGGCTTCGAGCTGGTGCAACCGACGCTGATGATCGGCGAGCGCGCCAACCGCGCCATGCAGGGGCATGGGCAGAACGGAATTTACCGCTAGACGCGGGCATTTCGTGGGAGCGAGCTTGCTCGCGAACAGCCCCGGCACCAGAGTTTCCGAGAGCGGTTCGCGAGCAAGCTCGCTCCTACCAAGAGCAGTCAGGCCTGGGCGCCCGGACTGCAGGCTTACAGATAGTTATTGGTCGCCTGCTCGATGAAGCCATCGGCGCGCATGTCGTCCAGCGCCTTCTGCAGCTTCGCCACCACCTCGTCCGGGGTGTCCTTGTTGATCGCCAGGTACAGCTGGGCCTCGTTGAAACGCAGCACGGTCTGCAGGCCGGACACGCCTTCCTGCTTGGCCAGGTAGCGGCCCACCGGGTCGGTGGTGGCCCACAGGTCGATCTCGCCGGTGCTCAGCTTCTTCACGTTCTCCTGGTCGCGCAGCGCGTTGAGCACCGGAATGCCCTGGCTCTCCAGGTTCTGGCTGACGGCATCGTTCTTGTAGGCGCCGAGCTTGTACTTGGCGGCGTCCTTGAGGTCCTTGACCTTGATCGAGCTGCCCGGCGGCGCGAGCAGGACCCAACTGGTCTTGGCAATCGGGCCGACCCACTTGAACAGCGGTACCCGCTCGGGGGTGTAGGTGGTGGAGAACAGTCCGTAGTCGGGCTTGTCGAGGGTCAGCTTGTACAGGCGGTCCCAGGGGAAGCGCAGGCTCAGGCTGTACTGGATGCCGGCGCGCTTGAACATCTCGCGGACGATGTCGGCACTGATGCCGTCGATGCCGTCGTCGCGGGCGAAGTTCTTGTCATCCACCGCCATGTTGAACGGCGGGAAGTTCTCCGTGAGCAGCACCATCTTGTAATCGGCGGGCAACTCGGCGCGGGCCGTGGCGGCCCCCAGCAACAGACCCAGGGTCAGGGTCTTTATCAGGACTTTCAGCATGGTCATACCGCTCGCTTGGTTATCGTTATTGGGCTTGCGGCATCCCTGCAGGGGGGACGGAATACTTCACTCGTCTGCCTTCCGTGGCAAAACCGGCGCCGAGGGATGTCGGCGCCAAACACGAAGGCCGGCGGATGGCCGGCCTCAGGGTTTACAGGTAACTGTTGAGCACATCGTCGACGAAGCCTTCGGCGCGCATCTTGTCCAGCGCCGACTGCAGCTTCTGCACCACGGCATCCGGGGTCTCGCGGTTCAGCGCGAGGAACAGTTGGTCGCTGTTGAAGCGCAATACGGTCTTCAGGCCGGTGACGCCGACCTGCTTGGCCAGGTAGCGGCCCGCCGGGTCGCCGCTCGCCCACAGGTCGATCTCGCCTTCCCGCAGCTTGCCGGCGTTCTCCTGGTCACGCAGCGCCAGCACCGGCTCGAAGCCGTGCTTGGCCAGGTACTCGGCCATCGCGTCGCCCTTGTAGGCGCCGACACGATACTTCCTGGCTTCTTCCAGATTGTTCAGGCTGATGGGGCTGTCGCCCTTGGCCAGCAGCACCCAGTCGTCCGGGCCGATAGGGCCGACCCACTTGAACTGGCTCTCGCGCTCGGGCAGGCGGGCGGTGACGAACACCCCGTAGCCGGGCTTCTCCAGCGCCAGCTTGTAGATACGGTCCCAGGGGAAGCGCAGGGTCAGGCTGTACTGGACGCCGGCACGCTTGAACATCTCCTTGACGATGTCGACGGCGATGCCGTCGATGTTGTCTTCCTGGGCGAAGTTCTTGCCGTTGATGGCCATGTTGTAGGGCGGGAAGTTCTCGGTCAGCAGCACCATGCTGTAGCCCGAGCCGTCGGTTTCCGCCTTTGCCGCGCTGGCCAGCAGCAGGCCGCAGCCAATCCATGCGAGCAGAATGCGCTTCAGCATCTGGGTCTTCCTGAGTGTGAAAATTCTGAGAAGGCGCTGAGCTTACTCGGAGAATTGACGCCAATAAACCCTACATGGATGGCAATCACGCATCTAAACGCCATCACCTCGACCGGCGGCATCCAGCGAGCAGGGTTCGTGGGCCGGGAGAACCCCGGCCCGGAGGAGAATCAGCGGACGACGATGCCACGACTGGCCAGATAGGCCTTGGCTTCCGGCACGCTGTACTCGCCGAAGTGGAAGATGCTGGCGGCCAGCACCGCGTCGGCTTTGCCCTCAAGGATGCCGTCGGCCAGGTGCTGCAGGTTGCCGACACCGCCGGAGGCGATCACCGGCACGTTCACCGCCTCGCTGATGGCGCGGGTCACGCCCAGGTCGTAGCCGTTCTTCACGCCATCCTGGTCCATGCTGGTCAGCAGGATTTCCCCGGCGCCCAGGCCTTCCATCTTCTTCGCCCATTCCACCGCGTCCAGCCCGGTGGGCTTGCGGCCGCCGTGGGTGAAGATTTCCCAGCGCGGGGTTTCGCCGGGCGCCGACACTTTCTTGGCGTCGATAGCGACCACGATGCACTGCGAACCGAAGCGCGCGGCGGCCTCGCCGACGAACTCCGGGGTGAACACCGCAGCGGTGTTGATCGAGACCTTGTCCGCTCCGGCGTTGAGCAGGTTGCGGATGTCCTGCACCGTCCTCACGCCGCCGCCCACGGTCAGCGGGATGAACACCTGGCTGGCCATGCGCTCGACGGTATGCAGGGTGGTGTCGCGGCCATCGACGCTGGCGGTGATGTCGAGGAAGGTGATTTCGTCCGCACCCTGCTCGTCGTAGCGACGGGCGATTTCCACCGGGTCGCCGGCGTCGCGGATGTTCTCGAACTTGACGCCCTTCACCACGCGGCCGTTGTCCACGTCGAGGCAGGGGATGATGCGTTTTGCCAAAGCCATAACTAGGTACCCGTAGGATGGGTTGAGCGCAGCGATACCCATCGTCGCGCCAACGGATGACTCCATCGGTGGGTTACGCCGCTGCGCGGCTAACCCACCCTACGTTCAGATCAGCCCTTGAAGCTGTCGCACAGCGCCTGGGCCTCGGCGACGTCCAGGGTGCCTTCGTAGATCGCGCGGCCGGTGATGGCGCCGACGATGCCCGGGGTGCGGGCGTCCAGCAGCTTCTGGATGTCACCCAGGTTGTGGATGCCGCCCGAAGCGATCACCGGGATGCGCGTGGCGTTGGCCAGGGCGGCGGTGGCTTCGACGTTGCAGCCCTGCATCATGCCGTCCTTGGAGATGTCGGTGTAGACGATGGCGGAGACGCCGTCGGCCTCGAAGCGCTTGGCCAGGTCGATCACCTGCACTTCGCTCACCTCGGCCCAGCCGTCGGTGGCGACGAAGCCGTCCTTCGCGTCCAGGCCGACAATGACCTTGCCTGGGAAGGCCTTGCAGGCTTCGGCGACGAATTCCGGCTGCTTGACCGCCTTGGTGCCGATGATCACGTAGCTGACGCCGGCGCGGACATAGTGCTCGATGGTTTCCAGCGAGCGGATGCCGCCGCCGATCTGGATCGGCAGGTTCGGGTAGCGCCTGGCGATAGCGGTAACCACTTCACCGTTGACCGGCTTGCCTTCGAAGGCGCCGTTCAGGTCCACCAGGTGCAGGCGGCGGCAGCCACCCTCCACCCACTTGGCGGCCATGGAAACCGGGTCGTCGGAGAACACGGTGGCGTCTTCCATCAGGCCCTGGCGCAGGCGCACGCAGGCGCCGTCTTTCAGATCGATTGCGGGGATGATCAGCATGGGTTGAACCTGCTCGAATCCAAAGATGAATGGGGTCGGGTCAGCTCTTCTCGAGCGCCCACAAGTCGCTTTCGATGCTCTCGAACCGGTCTTTCAGGTGAGATTGCACGTCGAAGATCGCCTTGTTGTAGAACAGCGGGCCGAACTCGCGCATGAAGAAATCCAGCGCCTCTTCGGCCTCGAAGGAGCCGACATCCAGCTCGAAGCGATCCTCGAGGAAGCGCTGGATCGCCCGCGCCGCGCTCTGGCGCTGGGCGCCGTCGAGTTCGAGGATCGCCGGCTTGTCTTTCTGGCGGGCCATGACTTACCAGCGCCCGTCCCAGGCGGCGAAGTTCTGCAGCAGTTGCAGGCCGTGGGTGTGGCTCTTCTCCGGGTGGAACTGCACGGCGAAACGCGAACCGTCGGCCAGCGCGGCGGCGAAATCGACGCCGTAGTGGCCGCGGCCGACCACCTGGCGCGGGTTACCGGCCTGGATGTAATAGCTGTGCACGAAGTAGAAGCGCGCGTTGTTGGGGATGTCGTGCCACAGCGGGTGGTCGACGCTCTGCGCCACTTCGTTCCAGCCCATGTGCGGCACCTTCAGGTGCTCGCCGTCTTCGTGCAGGTCCTTGCCGAAGAAGCGCACCTGGCCGGGGAACAGGCCGATGCAGTCGACGCCGTCGTTCTCCTCGCTGCGCTCCAGCAACGCCTGCATGCCGACACAGATGCCGAGGAAGGGACGGTCCTGGCTGACTTCGCGCACCAGGCTGTCGAAGCCCAGGCGCTTGATCTCGGCCATGCAGTCGCGGATTGCACCGACACCGGGAAACACCACGCGATCCGCCTCGCGGATCACGTTGGCATCGCTGGTCACCAGTACGCGGCCGGCGCCCACGCGCTCCAGCGCCTTGGACACCGAGTGCAGGTTGCCCATGCCGTAGTCGATGACGGCCACGGTCTGCATTACAGGCACCCTTTGGTGGACGGCATCTGCCCGGCCATGCGCTCGTCCAGCTCGATGGCCATGCGCAGCGCGCGGCCGAAGGCCTTGAACACCGTCTCGATCTGGTGGTGGGTGTTGTGCCCGCGCAGGTTGTCGATGTGCAGGGTCACGTTGGCGTGGTTGACGAAGCCCTGGAAGAACTCCATGAACAGGTCGACATCGAAGCCGCCGACGCTGGCGCGGGTGAACGGCACGTGCATCTGCAGGCCGGGGCGGCCGGAAAAGTCGATGACCACGCGCGACAGCGCCTCGTCCAGCGGCACGTAGGCGTGACCGTAGCGGCGGATGCCCTTCTTGTCGCCGATGGCCTTGGCGAAGGCCTGGCCGAGGGTGATGCCGATGTCCTCGACGGTATGGTGATCGTCGATGTGCAGGTCGCCCTTGCACTCGATGTCCAGGTCGATCAGGCCGTGGCGGGCGATCTGGTCCATCATGTGCTCGAGGAAGGGAACCCCGGTATCGAAGCGGGCCTTGCCCGTTCCATCCAGGTCGATGGAAACCTTGATCTGGGTTTCCAGGGTGTCGCGCGCGACGGATGCCTTGCGTTCGGCCATCACCAGCTCCACAGCTAACACTGCACGTAATTATGAGAAGGGCCGGCATTATAGGCGCGCCGGGCGCTGCGCGGCTATGGGCGGTGGTCGGCGCTGGCCGATCACCGCAGGTTTTCCCTACACTGCCGGGCCGTCACCGAGGAATCGCCCATGCCCGTCATCGTCCAGCACCTGACCCAACCCAGCGACCAGGACCGCCAGGACCTGCTGAAGATCTATGCCGACGCGCCGGACTGGCTGCTGCTGCCCTTCGCCAATGCCGAGGCGCTGGTGGAGCAGGGCTTGCGCGAGGGCCGACTGCTGGCCGGACGCTTCAACGATCGCCTGCTGGGTGCCGCCTGGATCGAGCGCAATGCCGACACCTGGAACCTCTCGCGCCTGTGCGTACGCAAGGTTACCCGTGGACGCGGCGTGGCCCGGCGCCTGCTGGAAGAAGCCCAGCGCCTGGCCATCCTGCAAGGCGCCGCGCTGCGCCTGAGCGCGCCGGCCGACCAGCCGGACGCTGCCGCCTTCGCCGAACACCTGGGCCTGACGCTGCAACCGGCCTGAGCCCCAGGCGCGCATTCCACGAGCGGCTCGGCAGGAACCGACGTGCGGGGGAACCGCGCGCCAACGCTCCGTTCAAACCTGGCAGATCCTGCGCCTTTCTCCTCCGCCTGAGCCGCAGGTGCGTCATTGATATACTTCCCCGCTACTCCACCCGCCGCCTGAACAAGGACCCGTCATGAAAGCGTTCGGCAAAATCCTCGGCATCGTTGTCCTGGTCCTGCTGCTGCTCCTCGTCGCCGCAGGCTTCGTGCTGACCCACTTCTTCGATCCGAACGACTACAAGGACGAAATCCGCCAACTGGCCCGCGACAAGGCCAACGTCGAGCTGAACCTCAAGGGCGACATTGGCTGGAGCCTGTTCCCCTGGCTGGGCCTGGAGCTGCACGACACCAGCGTCGCCACCCTGCAGGCGCCCAACCAGCCGTTCGCCGACGTGCAACTGCTGGGCATGTCCGTGCGCGTGCTGCCGCTGCTGCGCAAGGAACTGCAGATGAGCGACATCCGCGTCGAAGGCCTCAACCTGAGCCTGAACCGCGACAAGAACGGTGCCGGCAACTGGGAAAACATCGGCAAGCCCATCCAGCCGGCCGACGGCGCCCCCGCCAGCTCGCAACCGGCCCCCGCGCCCAGCGAACCGGCCAAGCCCGCCGCCGAAGCGCGTCAGCCGATGAAGCTCGACATCGACAGCCTGACGGTGAAGAACGCGCGCATCGACTACGCCGACGCGCAGAGCGGCAAGAACTACACGGTCGAAGGCATCGAGCTGACCACCGGCGCCATCCGCGAGGGCAGCAACATCCCGCTCAAGCTCAGCGCCTACCTGGGCAGCAACCAGCCGGTGATCCGCGCCCGCACCGAACTGACCGGCAACCTGCGCTTCGACCGCGCACTCAAGCGCTACCAGCTGGAAGACGCCAAGCTGTCCGGCGAAATCTCCGGCGATCCCCTCCAGGGCAAGACCGCCAACTACAGCGCCCAGGGCCAACTGGTGCTCGACCAGGCCGCCCAGGTCGCCGAGTGGAACGGCCTGAAGGTCACCGTCAACCAATTGCGCGCCCTCGGCGAGATCAAGGCCCGCGAGCTGGACAAGGAACCCAAGTTCGATGGCGGCCTGTCGCTGGCCCCGTTCAACCTGCGCGAATTCCTCGGCGGCATCGGCCAGCCCCTGCCGGAGATGGCCGACGCCACCACCCTGACCAAGCTGGAACTGGCCACCCGCGTTGCCGGCACCCGCAACAGCCTGAGCCTGGGCGACATCAAGCTGAAACTCGACGACAGCAACTTCAGCGGCACTCTCGGCATCGCCGATTTCAGCAAGCAGGCCATCCGCGCCCAATTGAACGGCGACCGCCTGGACCTCGACCGCTACCTGCCGGGCAAGGCCGCCAAGGCCCAGGAAGCCACCAGCGCCGCGCGCAAGGCCGAAGTCGAGGCCACCACCAGCAACGCCATCCAGGGCGACACCCCGCTACCCAACGCGCCGACCCAGCAGGCCTGGAGCGACGCGCCCATGCTGCCGGTCGCGCGCCTGCGCACTCTCGACCTGGACGTCGCCCTCCAGCTCGGCCAGCTAACCCTCGACAAGCTGCCCATCGAGAACGCCAGCCTCAAGCTGCGTGGCCAAGGCGGCCTGCTCAACCTCGACGACATGCGCGGCGAACTCTATGACGGCAAGTTCAACGCCAGCGCCAGCCTCGACGTGCGCCAGGACGTGCCCCTGCTCAAGGCGCAGAAGCACATCAGCGATGTCCCGGTGGACCTCCTGCTCGAATCCCAGAGCCAGAAGCCGCCGCTCAAGGGCCTGCTGGACCTGGACGCCGACATCACCACCCAGGGCGCCAGCCAGAAGGCCTGGATCGACAACCTCAACGGCACCGCGCGCTTCGTCCTGACCCAGGGCGTGCTGCTCAACGCCAACCTGGAACAGCAGCTGTGCCAGGGCATCGCCACCCTCAACCGCAAGAGCCTCAGCTCGGCGCACGGCGGCAAGGACACACCGTTCCGCGAACTGCAGGGCAACCTGACCTTCCGCAACGGCGTGGCCAGCAACCCGGACCTCAAGGCGAGCATTCCCGGCCTCACCGTCAAGGGCAACGGCGATATCGACCTGCGCGTGCTGGGCATGGACTACCGCGTCGGCGTGATCATCGAGGGCGACAAGAGCGACATGCCCGATCCGGCCTGCGAAGTGAACAAGCGCTACGTCGGCATCGAATGGCCGCTGCGCTGCCGCGGCCCGCTGGAACTGGGCGCCAAGGCCTGTCGCCTGGATCGCGACGGCCTCGGCAAGATCGCCGCGCAACTGGCCGGAGACCGGCTGAACCAGAAACTCGAAGAAAAGCTCGGCGACAAGGTCAGTCCCGAACTCAAAGACGCACTCAAAGGGCTGTTCAAGAAGAAATGACCCCGGAACGCTTCAACTCGGCGGTGCTCGACTGGTTCGACCGCCACGGCCGCCATGACCTGCCCTGGCAGCAGAACATCACCCCCTATCGGGTGTGGGTCTCGGAAATCATGCTGCAGCAGACCCAGGTCAGCACCGTGATGGGTTACTACGACCGCTTCATGACAGCGCTGCCGACGGTGGCGGACCTCGCCACCGCGCCGGAAGACGAAGTCCTGCACCTGTGGACCGGGCTGGGCTACTACACCCGTGCGCGCAACCTGCACAAGACCGCCAAGGTGGTGATGGAACGGCACGGCGGCGAATTTCCCCGCGACGTCGAGCAACTCACCGAGCTGCCCGGCATCGGACGCTCCACCGCCGGCGCCATTGCCAGCATCTCCATGAACCTGCGCGCGCCGATCCTCGACGGCAACGTCAAGCGCGTGCTGGCGCGCTACCTGGCCTGCGACGGCTATCCGGGCGAGCCCAAGGTGGCCAAGCAACTGTGGGACGCCGCCGAGCGCTTCACACCGCACGAACGGGCCAACCACTACACCCAGGCGATGATGGACCTGGGCGCCACCCTCTGCACCCGCAGCAAGCCGAGCTGCCTGCTCTGCCCGCTGCGCGAAGGCTGCCGTGCGCACCTGCTGGGCCGCGAGAGCGCCTTTCCGGTACCCAAGCCGCGCAAGGAACTGCCACGCAAGCGTACGCTGATGCCGATCCTGGCCAACCGCGAGGGCGACATCCTGCTCTACCGCCGTCCGTCGACCGGTCTCTGGGGCGGGCTGTGGAGCTTCCCCGAACTGGACGACCTGGCCGCCCTCGCCCCCCTGGCCCAGCGCCACGCCCTGCGCCTGGGCGAGCGCCGCGAACTGCCCGGCCTGACCCACACCTTCAGCCACTTCCAGCTGGCCATCGAGCCCTGGCTGGTGCGCGTCGAGGACGCAGCCCCCGCCGTGGCCGAGGCCGACTGGCTCTGGTATAACCTCGCCACCCCACCGCGACTCGGCCTTGCCGCCCCGGTGAAGAAGCTGCTCAAACGAGCCGCCGACGTGTTGAACGCAGGAGAAATGTCATGACCCGACTGGTGATGTGCCGCAAATACAAAGAAGAGCTGCCCGGCCTCGATCGCGCGCCCTATCCCGGAGCCAAGGGCCAGGACATCTACGAGCACGTCTCGAAGAAAGCCTGGGACGAATGGCAGAAGCACCAGACCATGCTGATCAACGAGCGCCGCCTGAACATGATGAACGCCGAGGACCGCAAGTTCCTCACCGCCGAGATGGACAAGTTCCTGTCCGGCGAGGAATACGCGCAGGCCGAGGGCTACGTCCCGCCCAGCGCGTAAGTTTCGGTATTATTTGAAAATTTTTTTCGCGGCACGCTTGACACCCCTTCCGAAAACCCTTTTAATGCGCGCCACGTTGCCCAGGTAGCTCAGTTGGTAGAGCAGGGGATTGAAAATCCCCGTGTCGGCGGTTCGATTCCGTCCCTGGGCACCAAGCCTTCCGAAAAGCCCCTGAAATCGCGAGATTTCAGGGGCTTTTTCATTTCCTTCCGCACAAGTCACTCCCCCGCCCCGGCACGCTCCCACGATTCGTATCGAATGTTTGCCTAACTACAGTGTCTACTGGCACGTAGCACACCGATCTTTCAGAATCATGACCGTCCGGGCGATTTTCACCATTTGAGTGAGATACCCTCCGGGATTCGACGTTTCGTAGCGGAGTCACTGTGCGCGCATTCATTCGCTGGTGGAATTCACGGGGCAACCTGGTCACCCTGTCAGTCCTTTTCCTGCTGGTCCCCCTGATCGGCCGCCATAGCCTTGGCTGGGGCACCCCGCTGGGTTACCTGTCCGACCTCACGCTCGGCACACTGCTCGTGGTGGCGCTGCACAACCGCCGCCTGTTCATCGCGATTCCGGTGATGCTGGTCTGGGCCCTGTCGGTCATCGGCACCGCCGAACTGGTCAGCGCCGTGGGCCGCATGCCCGCGCCGGAAGACCTGCACTTCCTCACCGACCCGACCTTCGTCGCCAATTCCACCGAAGGCGGCGGCCTCAATCACCAGCACCTGGCCATCGCCATCGGCGCCGGCATCCTGCTTTGCGCCCTGCTCTGGCGCCGCCGCGAGCAACCGCTGCCGCGCTACGCCTATGCGCTGCCGGCCGCGCTGCTGGCCGGTCACTTCGGCGTGCAGTACTTCCAGCCCAGCGACGCGGAAATGTGGAAGCAGTTCAACCTGCCGCACCAATTGGCATCCCGCGCCATCACCAGCGGCGAGATGGCCTATCAGGACTGGCGCGACCGCGATCTGCCGGAGGCCGTCCCGAACGTCACCGGCCTGACCCAGCACGATCTGAGCGGCACCCCGCTGCTGTCCGGCCGTGGCCAGGCGAAGAACGTGCTGATCATCGCGATGGAGGGGATTCCGGGCGCCTATGTCGCCACCAACCGCGCCGCCCTGAGCAGCAGTTACGAAGAAGCGATGATGCCCAAGCTCAGCACCTGGGCCGAACGGGCGATGACCACCCCGGATTACGTGGTGCACAGCCACCAGACCATCCGCGGTCTCTACGCCATGCTCTGTGGCGACTACAGCAAGCTGGACAACGGCACGCCCAAGGGCGTCGAACTGCTGGGCAACCCGACCCGCGCCGCCGAGTGCCTGCCTTCGCAGATGCACCAGGCCGGCTTCAGCACCCACTTCCTGCAGGGCGCCGGACTGCGCTTCATGGCCAAGGACAAGGTGATGCCGGCTATGGGCTTCGACAAGACCCTCGGCCGCGACTGGTTCAAGAAGAAACCCTACCTGGAATTTGCCTGGGGCATGGACGACAAGGCCTTCTTCGAAGGCGCGCTGGACTACGTCGGCCAACTGCGCCAGAAGAAGCAGCCGTGGATGCTCACCCTGCTGACCGTCGGCACCCACCAGCCCTACTCGGCCACGCCGGAATACCTCGCGAAGTACCCGACGCCGCGCCAGGCCGCCATTGCTTACCTGGACGACGCCGTGGATGCCTTCCTCAAGGGACTGGAAGAGAAGGGCGTGCTGAAGGACACCCTGGTGATCGTCACCTCCGACGAATCCCACGGTATCGATAACGTGCGCCTCGCTTCGGCGTGGGGCCTGAACCTGGTGCTCGCACCGGAACAGGCCGCGCTGCCGCCGGTAAAGGCCGGCGTCTACGGTCACGTGGACCTGGAGTCGTCGATCCTCGACTACTTCGCCATCAAGGCGCCGCAGGATATCGCCGGCCGCTCGCTGTTCCGCGAGTACCAGAGCGGCCGGGAAATGGTCTCCTTCACCAACGGCATGCAGCGCTACCACGATGGCAAGGGCAGCTTCGTCGAGTGCGATTTCCAACAGGCCTGTCGGCGCTACAAGAGTGACGGTTTCATCGCCAACAGCGCCAAGTTCGAGGGCCGCTTCAGTGGCCGCGACGCCCGCCTGATGACCGCCCGCGCCGACATCCTCGACCAGTCGGTGGTCAACGCCCAGTCGTCCCGCGAGTACCAGTTCGCCACCCGTGAGCGCATCCGCCTGAAGCCGCAGGTCACCAACGAGTACACCGACAACCTGATCGGCGCGCAGTACCTGGAGTTCCCGGCCAACTCGCACACCACGGTGAGCCTGAAGATCCGCGCGGTCCAGATGGACAGCAAGGGCGCGCGCATTCAGCTCAAGACCCGCTCGTTCGAGCAGCCGGTGCCGATCCCGATACCGGAGTTCCCACTGGTCAAACGCAACCAGCCGCTGGCGGTGTCCTTCTCCTTCGACAACGAGAAAGTGCTCAAGGCGTTCTCCTTCCACCTACTGGCCGAAGGCAAGGGCATCATCGAGATCACTGACTTCCACGTCATGACCGAGCCGCGCAAATCCCCGGTCAACGCCAGCGAGCCGGGGGCTGCCGGCCTGGCCGACCGCGAGGCGCTGCCGATACCTCGCCTCTCCGGGCACCCGAACCTGATGGCCAGCCAGCCAGCGGAGTCCCAGGATGACGCGGTACCCGCCGATGCCGTTGAAGATCCGGCGCCCCAACTGCGCCAGCTGATGCAGTGAGCGAAGCCGGCGGCCACCCGGGCCGCCGGTCTTCCCCCCATCCACGGAAGCTGGCACTATCGCGCCCCCGCAACGCACTACCCCGACCCGAGCCGCTAGTTCAGCCCAGGCGACAACACACTGTGGCAATGCGACAACTTGCCACTATCCCGGGGAGCCGCGACGGATGGGCGCTTGGCGCACCTTGGGACGCGTGTTAGCTTGCCCCTCGCCAGGATGGCCCCGATTCTGCAGTATCCCCACTGCGAGAGCGTCCTAATAACAATAGAGGAGCCCCCTATGGCCGAGGCCATACCCGCGCTGGAAATCCGTAACCTGCACAAGCGTTACGGTGACTTGGAAGTGCTCAAAGGCATTTCCCTGACTGCCCGTGACGGCGACGTCATTTCCATCCTCGGCTCCTCCGGTTCCGGTAAATCCACCTTCCTGCGCTGCATCAACCTGCTGGAGAACCCGCACCAGGGCCAGATCCTGGTCGCCGGCGAAGAGCTCAAGCTGAAGAAGACCAAGGACGGATCGCTGGTGGCCGCCGACGGCAAGCAGATCAACCGCCTGCGCAGCGAACTGGGCTTCGTCTTCCAGAACTTCAACCTCTGGCCGCACATGAGCATCCTCGACAACATCATCGAGGCGCCGCGCCGTGTGCTGGGCAAGACGCGCGCCGAAGCCACCGAGATCGCCGAGGCCCTGCTGGCCAAGGTCGGCATCTCCGACAAGCGCCACAGCTTCCCCGCGCAGCTTTCCGGCGGCCAGCAGCAGCGCGCCGCCATCGCCCGTACCCTGGCGATGCAGCCCAAGGTCATTCTCTTCGACGAGCCGACGTCCGCACTGGACCCGGAAATGGTCCAGGAAGTGCTTAACGTTATCCGCGCGCTCGCCGAGGAAGGCCGCACCATGCTGCTGGTCACCCACGAAATGAACTTTGCCCGCCAGGTTTCCAGCGAGGTGGTGTTCCTCCACCAGGGCCTGGTAGAAGAGCAGGGACCGCCGCAGCAGGTATTTGACAACCCGCAATCGGCACGCTGTAAACAATTCATGTCCAGCCACCGCTAACGGAGCATCACTGCATGAAAAACTATAAGAAGATCCTTCTGGCTGT
Source organism: Pseudomonas sp. MT3 (assembly GCF_054720805.1). Lineage (NCBI taxonomy): Bacteria > Pseudomonadati > Pseudomonadota > Gammaproteobacteria > Pseudomonadales > Pseudomonadaceae > Pseudomonas > Pseudomonas sp. MT3. The sequence goes on along the minus strand of NZ_JBTVPY010000008.1, from coordinate 139,627 downwards.
CGCGGCCACCCTGGCAATTGGGGGCAATGCCATCGCCGCGGAGAAACTGCGCATCGGCACCGAAGGCGCCTACCCGCCCTTCAACGGCATCGACGCCAGCGGCCAGGTCATCGGCTTCGACGTCGACATCGCCAAGGCCCTGTGCGCCAAGATGAAGACCGAGTGCGACGTCGTCACCTCCGACTGGGACGGCATCATCCCCGCCCTGAACGCCAAGAAGTTCGACTTCATCGTCGCATCCATGTCGATCACCGACGAACGCAAGCAGGCGGTGGACTTCACCAACCCGTACTACACCAACAAGCTGCAGTTCGTGGCGCCCAAGTCGGTCGCCTTCAAGACCGACAAGGAATACCTCAAGGGCAAGGTGATCGGCGCCCAGCGCGCGACCGTCGCCGGCACCTGGCTTGAGGACAACATGTCCGACATCGTCACCATCAAGCTGTACGACACCCAGGAAAACGCCTACCTCGACCTCTCCTCGGGCCGCCTCGACGGCGTGCTGGCCGACAAGTTCGTGCAGTACGACTGGCTCAAGAGCGACTCCGGCAAAGACTTCGAGTTCAAGGGCGAGCCGGTGTTCGACAACGACAAGATCGGCATCGCCGTGCGCAAGGGCGACCCGCTGCGCGAGAAGCTGAACGCCGCCCTGAAGGAAATCGTCGACGACGGTACCTACAAGAAGATCAACGACAAGTACTTCCCCTTCAGCATCTATTGATGCACGTGCCGCGCCGTCCGGACTCGGGCGGCGCGTGCCCCCAGGCGTGATTCCCCATGATTTTCGACCTGCACGGCTTTGGCGATCAGCTGATCGCCGGCACCTGGATGACGCTCAAGCTTTCGCTCGCCGCAGTCTGCGTCGGCCTGATCCTCGGCCTGCTGGGCGCGATAGCCAAGACATCCAAGAACACCTTCCTGCGCATGCTCGGCGGCTTCTACACCACCGTGGTGCGTGGCGTACCCGAGACCCTCTGGGTATTGATGATCTATTTCGGCACCGTGAGCGGCCTGAACGCCCTCGGCGACCTGTTCGGCCACCCCGAGCTCGCCCTGTCGCCGTTCGCCGCCGGTACCTGCGCCCTGGGCCTGTGCTTCGGCGCCTACGCCACCGAGGTGTTCCGCGGCGCGCTGCTGGCGATCCCCAAGGGCCATCGTGAGGCCGGCCAGGCGCTGGGCCTTTCCGCCCCGCGCATCTTCTGGCGCATCGTGCTGCCGCAGGTGTGGCGCGTGGCACTGCCGGGCCTGGGCAACCTCTACCTGATCCTGCTGAAGGACACCGCCCTGGTCTCGCTGATCACCCTCGACGAAATCATGCGCAAGGCGCAGGTCGCCTCCAACGCGACCAAGGAACCCTTCACCTTCTACATGACCGCGGCCTTCATCTACCTGGGCCTGACCGTCTTCATCATGGTCGCCCTGCACTACCTCGAGCGCCGCGCCGGCCGTGGCTTCGTGAGGAACGAGCTATGACCGATCTCGAGCTGATCCTCAAATGGATGCCGAAGATGCTCCAGGGCGCCACCCTGACCCTGGAGCTGCTGGCCATCGCCGTGGTCGCCGGCCTGTGCCTGGCGGTGCCACTGGGCATCGCCCGTGCCTCGCGACACTGGTACGTGCGCGCGGTGCCCTATGCCTACATCTTCTTCTTCCGCGGCACCCCGCTGCTGCTGCAGCTGTTCATCGTCTACTACGGGCTCGCCCAGTTCGAGAGCGTACGCAAGGGGCCGCTCTGGCCGTACCTGCGTGATCCCTACTGGTGCGCGCTGCTGACCATGACGCTGCACACCGCGGCCTACATCGCGGAAATCCTGCGCGGCGCCATCCACGCCATCCCGGTGGGTGAAGTGGAAGCCGCCCGCGCGCTGGGCATGTCGCGTCGCCAGACGCTGTTCCACATCATCCTGCCGCGCGCCGCGCGCATCGCCCTGCCGGCCTACAGCAACGAGGTGATCCTCATGCTCAAGGCCAGCGCCGTGGTGTACACCGTGACCCTGTTCGACATCATGGGCATGACCCGCACCATCATCGCCCGCACCTACGAGTCCATGCTGTTCTTCTGCCTCGCCGGCCTGTTCTACCTGGTCATCACCCTGCTGCTGACCCGCGTCTTCCGCCTGCTGGAGCACTGGCTGAAGGTGGACTCCATGCAGGGCCGCTGACCGGCGCGCCGCTCGCCCGCGGGGCCGCTATAATGCGCGCCCCGTGGCTTCCTCCCGTTTCACACCGTGCACGCCAACGACACTCCCCTGACCGGCCCCGACCTGCTCCAGCGCTTCCAGGCACTGGACGGTTTCCTGCTGGAGCATCGGGCGTTATGGCGTCCGAAACCGTTCACCCAGCGGGAGTTGCCCTGGGAGCGTGACCACCCCGAGCTGGCCGCCTGGCTGCGCAAGCGCAGCCTCGAAGACGCCGACGCGCTACACAACACGCCCGAACGCCTAGACGCCCCGGCCCCCTTCCCGGCACTGGCCGCCACGGCCGCCCAGCTTTCAGCCGTCGGCGAACTGTCGGCGACACCTCTGGGCAAGCTGCCAAACCCGCTGAGCGTCGACGTCCCCGGACGCAAGTGGCAGCAGATCGAAGCCTTCGCCAGCCGCCTGAATTTCGCCCAGCCAGCACGCCAATGGCTCGACTGGTGCGCCGGCAAGGGGCATCTGGGACGCCTGCTGGCACGGGACGGAACACCGCTGCTCAGCCTGGAGTTCGACGCCGCCCTGGTGGACGACGGCCAGCGCATGAGTGACCGGCTCCGCTTGCATGCCCAGCATCGCCAGCAGGACGTGCTCGCGCCCGATGCCAGCGAGCACCTGCAAGCCGAGCACAGCGCCGTCGCCCTGCACGCCTGCGGCGATCTGCACGTGCGGCTGCTGCACCTGGCCAGCGAACGCGGCTGCCGCCAACTGGCCGTCGCGCCTTGCTGTTACAACCGCATCGACCGCGACGACTACCGCGCGCTTTCCAGCGCCGCGCAAGGCTCCGGACTGCGGTTGTCGCGAGACGACCTGCGCCTGGCGCAGGCCGAAACCGTCACCGCCGGCGCCCGTGTACGCCGGCAGCGCGACAACTCGATGGCGCGCCGCCTGGCGTTCGACCTGTTGCAACGGGATCTACGGGGCATCGACGACTACCTCGCGGTACCCTCGGTCTCGCCGGTGTGGCTCGACAAACCGTTCGCCGACTACTGCCGCGACCTGGCCGCACTGAAAGGCCTGCCGGCGCCCGCCGAGCGTGATTGGCAGGCCCTGGAGGCACAAGGCTGGAGGCGTCTGGCCGTAGTGCGCAACCAGGAGCTGGTGCGCGGGCTGTTTCGTCGCCCAATGGAGCTGTGGCTGCTCCTCGATCGCGCGCTCTTTCTCCAGGAACGTGGTTATGAGGTCACGCTCGGCAGCTTCTGTAGCCCGAACATGACGCCTCGCAATCTGCTTCTGCTTGCGGAACGCTTCTGAGACGGGCGTTCCAGACATCCATCCACAGCCGCTGTGGATAACTCTGTTGAAATCCCCGAGAAAAATCGCGCTCACGCCGAGCCCGGACAGAGGCAAGGCTCCTTGAGCATCATCCGATGCGCCTCATTAATTCCTTTTAAAACAGTCTGTTAGAAGAAGTCGCAATGAGCCGCAGCGGGCATATTCGATTCCCACAACCAAACGCAGGCCATTGTGCATAAAGCCCTCGGTTTTCATGCTCCCTCCAGATAGAACCTGTTGCTCCAGGCACACCAATCACGATTATTGGAATTGATTGTTCCTTCATAAAGACAATCAACCCTTGTCAATTGCTGCCTAAGCAGTAATATTTCGAAAAACTTCTCTGCCTAGACAGCTATTAGTCTTGTCATGAATCACTACGACGTTGCGGATTTCCCCTTCAAGGGCTCCATCGGCCACCTGCTGGGCGCCAGCGCGCTCCTCAAGGATCGGCTGCTGGACAAGCACCTGGCGCACCTGGACATCACCGCCGCCCAGTTCAAGGTGCTGTTCTTCATCGGCCACGACCGCGCCAATACCCCAGCCGAGTTGTGCCGTGAGCTGTCCATCGACAGCGGCTCGATGACGCGGATGCTCGACCGGCTCGCACGCAAGGACCTGTTGGTCCGCCAGCCCTGCCAGCACGACCGCCGCAGCGTGCGCCTGCACCTGAGCGAGGCCGGCCACGCCGTGAACGACCTGGCGCCACAGATTGTCGTTGCGGCGATGAATGAACTGGTCGGCCACCTGACCCGCGAGGAGCTGTACACCTTGACCAGCCTGCTCGACAAGATCCTGCATGCCCACGGCGCCGCAGCCATCGCCCCGCCGCAGGAGAGCAGAACATGACGCCCTTGCACATCGCTCGTCTGCCGGCCTGCGTGCTCGGCGCCGTGCTGAGCCTCGCGGGCTGCGTCAGCTCGTCCGGGCTGTTGCCCAGCGGCCAGGCCACCGAACCCGCCAGCCTGAAAGCGGGGACGACCCTCGAAGGCGTTCCGCTGTCCCCCGCGGCCTGGCCCAGCCAGCGCTGGTGGAGCAGCCTGGGCGACCCGCAACTGGATAGCCTGATCGACGAAGCCCTGCGCGGCACGCCCGACCTGGATATCGCCAGCGCCCGCGCCCGCCAGGCCATCGCCGCCGCCCAGGCGCAGGATGCCGACCGCCTGCCAAGTGTGAAGGGTACCGCCAGCTACGCCGGCATCCGCGCTCCGGAAAGCGTGCTGCCGGCACCAATGGGCGGCCGCTACACCGCGGTGAAGTACCTGTCGCTGGGCTTCAACTACGACCTGGACCTGTGGGGCGGCAAGCGCGCCGCCTGGGAAGCGGCCCTGGGCCAGGCCAACGCCGCCGAAGTCGACCGCCAGGCCGCGTCGATCACCCTGTCGACCAACGTCGCCCGCGCCTACAGCAACCTGGCCCACGCCTTCGTCGTCCGCGACCTGGCCCGTGACGAGCTGGAGCGCTCGCAGCACCTCTACCAGCTCAGCCAGAAACGCATGGATGCCGGACTGGACAGCAAGGTCCAGTTGCAGCAGACGCAGACCCAGGTCGCCAGCGCCAAGCAGCAACTGGCCGCCGCGGAACAGGAGATCGCCAGCGACCGCATTGCGCTGGCCGTACTGCTCGGCCAGGGCCCCGACCGAGGGCAGAACCTGCAACGCCCGCAGGTGTTGAACCCCGGCGCCCTGGCGCTGCCCTCCAACCTGCCCGCCGAGCTGCTCGGGCGCCGCCCGGACATCGTCGCCGCGCGCTGGCGTGTCGAAGCGAGCACCAAGGACATCCAGTCGGCCAGGACCGAGTTCTATCCGAACCTCAACCTCGGCGCGATGGTCGGCCTGGCCGCGATGCACACCGAGGACGTACTCAAGGCGCCGAGCCGCTTCTTCCAGATCGCCCCGGCGATTTCCCTGCCGATCTTCGATGGTGGCCGCCTGCGCGCCAACCTGGCCGGCAAGGATGCCGACTACGATCTGGCCGTCGCCCAGTACAACAAGACCCTGGTCGGCGCCCTCGGCGAAGTCGCCGACGACCTCGGCCGGTTGCGCTCGCTGGAACAGCAGATCGATGACCAGCGCGAGGCACGGGACATCGCCAAGTCCAACTTCGACCTGGCCATGCGCCGCTACGGCGAAGGCGTCGGCAACTACCTCGACGCCCTCAGCGTGCAGCAGCAACTACTCCTCGCCGAACGCCAACTGGCCAATCTGGACGCCCAGCGCATCGACCTCTCGGTGCAACTGGTCCAGGCCCTGGGCGGCGGCTACCAGCCCGACACATCCTCCACTCCCGCCCCGCTCGCCCAGGCGAACGCGGCCGCTGCGCATTGAACGAGGCATCCGAGATGAGCACCGCACCGCAAGAAATCCAGGGCAGCAATCCCAAGCGCAAGCGCTGGCTGCTGATCCTGCTCGCCGTCGTCGTGCTGGCCGGCATCGCCAGCGCAGCCTGGCAAATCCTCTACGGCCGCTGGCACGAAGACACCGACGACGCCTACGTGAACGGCAACGTCGTGCAGATCACCCCGCAGATCACCGGCACCGTGGTCAGCATCGGCGCCGACGACGGCGACCTGGTGCACAAGGGCCAGGTGCTGGTGAAGTTCGACCCGAGCGACGCCGATATCGCCCTGCAGCAGGCCGAAGCCAACCTCGCACGCACCGTGCGCCAGGTGCGTGGCCTGTTCAGCAACGTCGACGGCTACAAGGCCGACGTGGCAGCGAAGAAAGTTGCCCTGGCCAAGGCCGAAGCGGACTTCAAGCGCCGGCAGAATCTCGCCAACGATGGCGCCATCTCCCAGGAAGAACTGGCCCACGCCCGCGACGCGCTGGACACCGCGCGCAGCTCGCTGACCAGTGCCGAACAGCAGCTGGACACCAACCGCGCGCTGGTCGACGACACCGTCATCAGCTCTCACCCGGACGTCAAGGCCTCCGCCGCCAAGCTGCGCCAAGCCTATCTGGACGACGCCCGCGCGGTGATCATCGCCCCGGTCACCGGCTACGTTGCCAAGCGCACCGTGCAGGTCGGCCAGCGCGTGCAGCCAGGCGCCGCGCTGATGGCGGTGATTCCGCTGGACCAGGTGTGGATCGACGCCAACTTCAAGGAAACCCAGCTCAAACACATGCGCATCGGCCAGCCGGTGGAAATCCATTCCGACCTCTACGGCAGCGAAGTGAAGTACTCCGGCACCGTCGACAGCCTTGGCGTCGGCACCGGCAGCGCGTTCTCCCTGCTGCCGGCACAGAACGCCACCGGCAACTGGATCAAGATCGTCCAGCGCGTGCCCGTGCGCATCCGCATCAGCCCGGACGAGCTGGCCAGGCACCCGCTGCGCATCGGTCTGTCGATGGACGTCAACGTCAACCTGCACGACCAGAGCGGTCCCGCCCTGGCCCAGCAATCGCCGCGCGAGGCGCTGTTCTCCACCGACGTCTACCAGCAGCAACTGGCCTCTGCCGATCAACTGATCGAACAGCTGATCCACGCCAACCTGGCCGACGCCAACCACCGCACCGCCCAGCGCTGATGCCCCCGACGCCATGAGCCAGAACAGCAGCTTCTCCCCACCCAGCCTGGTCATGGCCACCATCGGCCTGTCGCTGGCGACCTTCATGCAGGTGCTGGACACCACCATCGCCAACGTGGCGCTGCCGACCATTTCCGGCAACCTCGGGGTCAGCTCCGAGCAAGGCACCTGGGTGATCACCTCCTTCGCGGTGAGCAACGCCATCGCCCTGCCGCTGACCGGCTGGCTTAGCCGGAAGGTCGGCGAGGTACGGCTGTTCATCGCCGCCACCCTGCTCTTCGTGATCGCCTCGTTCCTGTGCGGCGTGGCGCAGCAGATGGGCATGCTGGTGGGCTTCCGCGCACTGCAGGGCTTCGTCGCCGGCCCGCTGTACCCGATCACCCAGACCCTGCTGATCTCCATCTACCCCCCGGCGAAAAGGGGAATGGCACTGGCGCTGCTGGCAATGGTGACGGTCGTCGCGCCCATTGCCGGGCCGATCCTCGGTGGCTGGATCACCGACAGCTACAGCTGGCCGTGGATCTTCTTCATCAACGTGCCCATCGGCCTGTTCGCGGCAATGGTGGTCTACCAGCAACTGCGCGAGCGCCCGGTGGTGATCAAGCATGCGCCAATGGACTACATGGGCCTGGCGATGCTGGTACTGGGCGTGGGCGCCTTGCAGATCGTGCTCGACAAGGGCAATGACCTGGACTGGTTCGAATCCAACTTCATCATCGGCGGCACGGCGGTCGCGGTGATCGCCTTGGCCGTGTTCGTAATCTGGGAACTGACCGACCGTCATCCGATCGTCAACCTGCGGCTGTTCGTGCACCGCAACTTCACCACCGGCACCCTGGCCCTGGTCGGCGGCTACGCCGGCTTCTTCGGCATAGGCCTGCTGGTGCCGCTGTGGCTGCAGACACAGATGGGCTACACCGCCACCTGGGCGGGCCTGGCGGCGGCGCCGATCGGCTTCCTGCCGGTGTTCCTCTCACCGATCGTCGGACGCTACGCACAAAACTTCGACCTGCGCGTGCTCGCCGGCCTCGCCTTCCTGACGATGGCCGCAACCTGCTTCATGCGCGCCAACTTCACCACCGAAGTCGATTTCACCCACGTCGCCCTGGTGCAGATGCTCATGGGCCTGGGCGTAGCCTTCTTCTTCATGCCGATCCTCAGCATCCTGCTCTCGGACCTGCCGCCCGACCAGATCGCCGACGGCTCGGGCCTGGCCACCTTCCTGCGCACCCTGGCCGGCAGCTTCGCCGCATCCCTGACCACCTGGCTGTGGAACCGCCGCGCGACCATGCACCACGCCCACCTGAGCGAAAACCTCAGCGAGTACGACCCGGCCACCCGAGCCGCCATCGACCAACTGGGCGGCCCCGGCCAACACAGCGCCGCGCTGCTGGAACGCATGGTGGAAAGCCAGGCCTACATGATCTCCACCATCGACTACTTCACCCTGCTCGGCTGGCTGTTCCTCGCCATGCTGGTGGTCATCTGCCTGGCCAAGCCGCCGTTCGGCGCCAAACCTGGCGCAGCAACGGCGGGAGGGCACTGATCGGGTACTGCATCACACTGTAAAATCAGTGGTTTACACCCAAGGCCGCGCCGCTATAATGGCCACCCTCCTTGCCGGTATAGCTCAGCTGGTAGAGCAACTGACTTGTAATCAGTAGGTCCCGGGTTCGACTCCTGGTGCCGGCACCATCAGATCCAAACACAAAGGCCCGCCTCGTAGCGGGCCTTTGTGTTTCCGCCTGACGCGTTGCTCGACGCTCGCAGACTGCATCCACCTGAAGGCACTCCAACGGACGCCGTCATCGCCCAGTCGCATTTTTTGACCCCATCGAGGTCTAACCTGCCGGCCGAGCCTCATGACCGTCAGCAATGACGTGGGCTCCTGTACCCCTATCGTCAACCAAGACCAGGCTGGGCGATGTCAGACGCAACGTTTGCTCGGCGTCACAGCCAACAGGCGGTTCCAGCACGTCGGTCCCCAAAAGCCGATGCGTGGAAATGGACAGGCAGTGCTATGACATTCGTGTGCAAGTTCATATCATATGCGGCCCGCTCATGCGGATCAGAATGGATTTATTCGCTTCGTTGCCGGCCTGCCCCATTGGGCGCCAGTGGTACGAATCGTACATGGAGGTCCGGCGGCCAAGCAGGCGCTGGCAGAAACACCGCGACACCGCCCTATCCCGGGAAGTCGCGTCGTAGAGGTTGTAAGACCCTGAGAGTCCCCGCTCGTTGCGGGGCGTAGCGGCACTACGGAGTGCCTGCTCGTTAACCCGTGTTCCAGCCCGGTCGGCTACAGCCCCAAAGGTTTCCGCCCGAGGCCAGAGCCAATGCCTATAAGAAGCGGAGCCCAAGTTGACCTCAGCTAGCCCAAGCAATCAGCACGATGAGATCGATCTGATCGAGTTATTCCAAGGCCTCTGGCAGCAGAAGTGGCTAATTGCCGCCATTACCGCCATTGCAGTAGCCTGCGCTGTCGCCTTTGCCTTGCTCAGTACGCCAACCTATGAAGCCAAGTCCGGGGTGCTGCCTCCGCGACTGAGCGATATCGCGGGCTACAACCTGGGAAGGCGCGAAGCCAATCTGAATGAGTACAACGTCGGAGACGTTTATCGGGTATTCAAGCTCAATCTGCTGTCAGACGGCGTCAAGCGAGAGCTGTTCCAGAAAGCCTACCTGCCCAGCTTGAAGGAAGCCGTAGCCAATGAGGCCCAGGATCGGCTATGGATCCGCTTCAACGACCTGCTGACGGTAAAGGCGCCGGACGCCAAGAACAACCCCGACTACTTCACCGTCACAGTGCAGCATGAAGACCCGCAAACCGCCGCTGACTGGGCGAACCGCTATGTAAGCATGGTGGAGGAGAAGACCGAAGCCGATATGAAGGCCAACCTGTTGACCGAGATCGGCACCAAGGCGCAATCCATTGAGCGGCAGATCGAAGTGCTGCGTGCCAGTGCACAGAAGCGCCGAGAAGACCGCATCATTCGCTTGCGCGAGGCGCAGCAAGTGGCTGAAACGGTCGGCATCGATGCCCCCCAGGTCACGGCTGGCAAGACCTCGTCCGATGGCGATCTGGCCCAGTTCATGGATGGCAACCTGATGTACATGCGCGGCGCCAAGGCCATACGTGCCGAGTTGAGCGTGCTGGAACAGCGCAAGAATGACGACCCCTTCATCCCCGAACTGCGCGGGCTGGAAAATCAGATGGCGTTCCTCCGCGGCGTGGACGTGAATCCGGACAACGTTTCGGTGTACACCCTGGATAGCAGCGCGGAAGTGCCGCAGACCCCGATTAAACCCAAAAAGGCACTTATTGTGGCACTGGGACTGGTCTTGGGTGGAATGCTTGGCGTGTTTGTTGCACTTATTCGCTCCGTATTACTTAGAAGAACTGCGAAACAAGGTTAATAACGATGCCAATCATACGACGCCTCAAGATGATCGGATCGTTTTCGGAGTTCTCCGACAAGAAATCTTCCATCATTGTATTAAATGGAATTTAACATATGTACAAAGCAACAATTGAGCGCCTCAAGTCCAAGGACTCCATTATTGGCATAGTTGGTATGGGATACGTTGGCTTGCCGCTGATGCTGCGTTATAACGCAATTGGCTTCAATGTGCTCGGTATCGATATTGATGAAAGCAAAGTAACCATGCTCAATGCCGGCGAGAGCTATATTGAGCACATCTCCGCCGAGAAGATTCTTGCTGCCCGAGCGAGTGGATTTACCGCAACTTGCGACTTCAGCCGTGTCGCCGAGTGCGACGCTCTGATTCTCTGCGTTCCGACTCCGCTGAACAAATACCGTGAACCGGATATGAGTTTCGTAATCAATACGACCGACGCACTCAAGCCATATCTGCGTGCAGGCCAGGTCGTTTCGCTGGAGAGCACCACCTATCCTGGCACTACGGAAGAGGAACTCTTGCCGCGCGTGCAAGAGGGCGGCTTGGTGGTAGGGGAAAATATCTTCCTCGTATATTCGCCTGAGCGGGAAGACCCGGGCAATCCAAACTTTGAAACCCGCACCATTCCAAAGGTTATTGGTGGCCACACACCTGCTTGCTTGGAAGTTGGTATTGCTTTGTATGAGCAAGCAATCGATCAGGTAGTCCCCGTTACATCAACCAAAGCCGCAGAAATGACCAAGCTGCTGGAAAATATCCATCGTGCGGTCAACATTGGCCTGGTCAATGAAATGAAGATTGTTGCCGATCGCATGGGCATTGACATCTTCGAAGTGGTCGATGCTGCCGCCACCAAGCCGTTCGGCTTCACCGCCTACTATCCAGGGCCCGGCCTGGGCGGTCATTGCATCCCCATTGACCCCTTCTACCTGACCTGGAAGGCTCGCGAATATGGCCTGCATACCCGCTTCATCGAGCTTTCCGGCGAGGTCAATCGGGCAATGCCGGAGTATGTCCTTAGCAAGCTGATGGATGGGCTCAATGACAGCGGCAAGGCGCTGAAGGGGAGCCGGGTTCTAGTACTAGGCATCGCCTACAAGAAGAACGTCGATGACATGCGGGAATCGCCCTCCGTGGAAATCATGGAATTGATCGAGGAGAAAGGCGGTATTGTTGCCTACAGCGACCCGCACGTCCCCGTCTTCCCGAAAATGCGCGAACACCATTTCGAGCTGAGCAGCGAAGCATTGACTGCCGAAAACCTAGCCAGCTTTGACGCCGTGATACTGGCCACCGATCACGACAAGTTCGACTATGAACTGATCAAGCAGCATGCTCGGCTGGTCGTCGACAGCCGTGGCAAATACCGGGCCCCGGCCGAGCACATCATCAAGGCCTGATTTGTCGTCAAGCAACTCCTGCCCTGCAAGGTCCAACTGCCTTGCAAGGCGCTCGACTCGAAAGGAATACCCATGAAAAATTTCGCCCTGATCGGTGCTGCCGGCTACATCGCCCCCCGCCACATGCGCGCCATCAAGGACACTGGCAACGTGCTGGTTTCTGCCTACGACATCAACGACTCGGTCGGCATCATCGACAGCATTTCGCCACAAAGTGAGTTTTTTACCGAGTTCGAGCGTTTTCTTGAGCATGCCCACCGCATCAAGCGCGATCCGGCAACTGCGCTCGATTACGTTTCGATCTGTACACCCAATTATCTGCACCATGCCCATATCGCCGCAGGCCTGCGTCTGGGCTGTGATGTGATTTGCGAAAAACCCCTGGTTCCAACGCCCGAAATCCTGGATGAACTGGCGTTGATCGAGCAAGAAACCGACAAGCGCGTCTACAACATTCTGCAGCTGCGCCACCACCAGGCGATTCTCGACCTGAAGGACAAGGTAGCCCGCGAAAACGCCAGCCATAAGTACGATGTGGAGCTGACTTACATCACCAGTCGTGGCAAGTGGTACATGGAGAGCTGGAAAGGCGACCCGCGCAAATCCTTCGGCGTCGCAACCAATATCGGCGTGCACTTCTACGATATGTTGCACTTCATCTTCGGCAAGTTGCAGCGCAACGTGGTGCACTTCACCGCCGAGAACAAGGCCGCCGGCTATCTCGAATACGAAAAGGCCCGGGTCCGCTGGTTCCTCTCTATCGATGCCAATGATCTGCCTGACTCGGTAAAAGGAAAGAAGCCCACTTACCGCTCCATCACTGTCAATGGTGAGGAAATGGAATTCTCGGAAGGCTTCACGGATCTGCATACTACCAGCTACCAGGAAATCCTCGCAGGGCGAGGCTATGGCATCGAAGATGCGCGTCATTGCGTGGAGACCGTCAACACCATTCGTTCCTCCGCGATCGCTGGCGTACAGAACGACGAAGGCCACCCGTTCCTCAAGAACCTGAATCGCTGAGGTCCCCATGAGCTATCAGGTGCATCCTTCCGCCATCATCGACGATGGCGCGCAGATCGGCGATGGTTCGCGAGTCTGGCACTTCGTTCACGTTTGTAGCGGAGCGCGCATTGGCAAGGGCGTCTCCCTTGGCCAGAACGTATTTGTCGGAAACAAGGTAGTGATTGGCGATCACTGCAAAGTGCAGAACAACGTTTCCGTCTACGATAACGTTACCCTCGAAGAGGGTGTGTTCTGCGGCCCAAGCATGGTTTTCACCAACGTCTACAACCCGCGCTCCCTGATCGAGCGCAAGAGCCAATACCGAGACACCTTGGTGAAGCGTGGCGCTACCCTTGGCGCTAATTGCACCATCGTTTGTGGCGTGACCATTGGCGAGTTCGCCTTTATCGGGGCAGGCGCGGTGATCAACAAGGATGTACCTGCTTACGCCCTGATGGTCGGTGTACCGGCACGCCAAATCGGCTGGATGAGTGAATTTGGTGAGCAACTCGAGTTGCCACTTCATGGAAAGGGACAGGTGGCCTGTCCACACACGGGCTCATGCTATGTATTGAGTGACAATGGACTGAATAAAGTGGATGCGCAGTAAATGATTGAATTCATCGATCTGAAAGTTCAACAAGCCCGTATCAAGGACAAGATTGATGCCGGTATTCAGCGGGTTCTGGCTCATGGACAATATATCCTCGGCCCGGAAGTGGCTGAACTCGAGGAAAAGCTTGCCGCCTTCACTGGAGCAAAATACTGCATTACCTGTGCCAACGGTACCGATGCTCTGCAGATTGCGCAGATGGCTTTAGGGATTGGTCATGGCGATGAAGTCATCACACCCGGGTTCACTTATATAGCTACAGCCGAGACCGTGGCCCTACTTGGCGCCAAACCGGTCTATGTGGATATAGATCCACGCACATATAACCTTGACCCCAAATTGCTTGAAGCTGCAATCACCCCACGTACCAAGGCAATTATTCCAGTTTCGCTGTATGGTCAATGCGCTGACTTCGACGCAATCAATTCGATTGCTGCCAAGCATGGAATTCCGGTGATTGAGGATGCAGCACAGAGCTTTGGCGCAACCTATAAGAATAAGCGCTCTTGCAACTTGACTACTATCTCTTGCACTAGCTTTTTCCCTAGCAAGCCTTTGGGTTGCTATGGGGATGGCGGAGCAATTTTCACTAATGACGAAGAGCTGGCAAAAGTTATACGCCAGGTCGCCCGTCATGGTCAAGACCGCCGCTATCACCACATCCGGATTGGGATAAATAGTCGTCTTGACACATTACAAGCCGCAATTCTCTTACCTAAGCTAGAAATTTTAGACAGCGAAATAGAACTCAGAAATAAAGTTGCCGAAAAATATACAACTCTTTTACATGGGAATAAGTCACTAACTACGCCAGGCATCGCCGCCTACAATATCAGCGCTTGGGCACAGTACACCATTAGCGTTGCGAATAGAGACATCACTAGAGAAAAACTAGAGTCTCTAGGTGTGCCAACAATGGTACACTACCCGATCCCCCTTAATAAACAACCGGCAGTAGCGGACCATTCAGCCATACTGCCCGTCGGCGACAACTTGGCAGAACAAGTAATATCTCTCCCAATGCATCCTTATCTATCAGAGGAAGTTCAAGAAGAAATAGCAGCATCTCTAACAAAAGCAGTGATGTAATTGTGCGAAGATTTATTTCAAAAACCTTAAGAGCAGATCTTTTTAAAGACATTGCAAAGCTCTCCCTGGGCACATTGCTTGGCAAGACCATTACGCTTATCGCATTGCCTTTTCTGACTCGAATGTACTCCCCTGAGAGCTTTTCTATACTTGCGGTCTATATTTCTATTGTTTCTACTATTGCTGTCGCATCCTGTTTGCGATTGGAGGTTGCCATTCCTATGGCGCCCACCGACTCTGACGCTGCCAATTTGCTTGGTTTATCTCTACTCTTCTCAGTTCTGGTCAGCCTTTTAACACTCTTAGCTCTCTACTTCTATGCAGATTTTCTGACTGAGTTTCTCAGCCTGTCTAAAATCACTCCATATTTACTCTTGATTCCTTTAGGGGTATTTATGATGGCAAGTTACTCTGCCATACAATTCTGGGCTAGTCGCCACCATCGCTTTGGAGATATCGCTCGTACTCGCATAACACAGTCTGTTGCTGGCGTTTCAGTAATGCTGAGTTTCGGCTTGCTAGGCGGAGCCCCCTGGGGGCTGCTATTAGGGAATGCCATAGTTTCTGGCGCTGGAGGGGGACGTCTTTTCGCTCAAGCACTTCGCTGCGATAAAAACCATCTTCGACACGTTTCTCTAAAGGGCATGGCAGATGCCTTTAAAAGCAACTCAAAATATCCCAAATACTCAACAATTGAGTCTCTCGCAAATATAGCAGGAATACAGATACCCATATTGATTATTGCTTCAAAAGCAGGGAAGGACGCCGGATATATATTCTTAGCCATGCAGATCATGGCTGCACCTGTAAACCTAATGGGAGCATCGATCTCTCAAGTCTATATATCTCACATAAAAAAAGAGCAAGATAAAGGTACTTTTTACGCCTTTACGAAAGGAATGATTAGGAGACTCGCTTATGTAGGGATAGCCCCACTAGTACTTCTCGGCCTTGTTGCACCTCTTTTATTCCCTTGGGTGTTCGGGGATCAATGGAGTCGTGCGGGAGAGATTATTATGTGGTTAACACCATGGATGGTACTTCAGTTTATGGTTTCACCTATTTCTATGTCCCTACATGCTTTAGGCAAGCAAGTTGTAGCCATGGTCTTACAAGTTGCGGGCCTCGCCCTTAGAGTTGGAAGCATTTTAATAATTGGAAGAGAGCTAAATTCATATTATGCAGAAACATACGCAGTTTCATCCGCTCTTTTTTATCTCACATACTTATTAGTGATTCTTTATTTTTGCAGCACCCCACCTAAGCGTTGAATTTTTAATTTTCTAGCTTCCAATTAACCCCGAGGTGAACTTTGAAAGAGATGAATTTTACCTTCATCTTATATTCGAAAATTTTTGAAACCGGAGGAGGGCGTGAAACTTGGATAAGAAATTTCATCCCTGTTCTTTCCCTCACCTTAGCAGGCAAGGCCAATATAAGAGTCATATCTTTGCAAGGCGGGGAGAAATCGCAAAAACAAAACATAGAGTTTTCAAAATACTGCGAACTTAATGAACTTATAAAACCTTCTTGGATTCCCACTTCACTCTGGCGCTCTATTGTCAGATATTTTTTCTTTGTTTTTCATGTCCTACGGATGGTGGGCATTAAGAGAAAAAATAAAGAGAACATTATTGCAATAGGCAGTTTATGGGAAGCATTCCCTTTTATTCTTATGAGGACTCACGAATCAAAAAATGTTATTTGGTTAAGAGGCGTAATGGGGAGCGAGATAAGAAAAGGGTGGTTAAATAAATTAAGACTATTTATTCTTTTCCTTGAACGCATCGCGTTGAAAAAGGCTGACATTCTTATAGCCAATGGTTACGACACCAAACAAGCATATCTAAACTTGGGATTTTCCTCTAGCGTGATCCCTAATGCACTAGACCTCAAAAAATATGAGATCAACCCTCTCGTTAATTCCAACAAATTTATTATTTCTTACGTAGGCAGACTTAGCAAAGAGAAGGGCCTTTCCGATTATTTATTATCAATAACAGACTTCAACAAAAAACACCCTGAGATTTCCGATAATTTCGAATTTCATGTTGTGGGGGACGGCCCTCTAATAGATGAGGTCATAAAATTTAACCAAAGAAACTTTAAGTACCTTGGCCTGCTGTGCAACGATAAAATGCCACATTATCTTTCGACTGTTACGGCAACGGTTAACCTAACTTATTCCAGTGATCAAAGCCGATATCCTGGTGGCGGTGGTGTTTCTAATAGCCTGATCGAAACCATGGCTGCTGGGCGCATCCCTATTTGTTGGAAAACTTTTGTTTACACTCAGATTGTAGATGAGTCATTTGCTCTTCTGGTCAGCGAAGGAAATGTAGAAGAATTAGCTTCATCATTCGAACGCCTGACATCCTCTAATACTAACCCTGCCTCTTTGGGCAAGAAAGCAAGGGATAAGGCCAGTGAATTCTCAATTGAAAAACATGTTGAGAGCTTCTTGACTTTATTGCAGGAGGGAGCTATCGAAGGAAAAAACAAATGCTAAGCTTTTTTTCTCGCGGCCCTTTTCTTTATCTAATTGTTTTCTTTTTTGGCCCCATATACTTGTACAGTTCTTTGTCAGGCTGGCTCCCTAAGATAAATATGACCCTTATGTGGGGAGCTGGATTATTGGTTACATTTGTTTTTGACAGAGGCTGGGCTTTTAGGTGCGTCTTTTTGAGTTCCAAAAATATCCCAATTATTCTTCTTTTGCTTTTCTTTAGTAGCTATCTTCTTTTGGTTCAGGCTTTAAACTTTGCTACTGGAGACCTGAAAGACAAATATAATGTTGGCCAATTTGAGTTCAACTTCAGATATCTTTTATATGCCTTTTTCTGGCTTTTTTTCGGAATCTACTTCCTGAAAGCCTTAACGCTCGATAGATGGGTAGTTTTTTTTGCATATATTGGATCATCAATTTTTTATATCTTAAACATAGATTACAACACCAATTCAATAGACTTATCGAGAGTCCCCCCCGAGTATCACGGACTATATCAAGGACTAGCAGAGATATATGCAATCGCCTGTATCAGCGCCATTGGCTCATGTAAGAAATTACGTTCATCAATACCTTTAATGCTTGTTGGATTATTTATCCTATATTGCCTTCAATCCCGCTCTGCTATGGCCTTCACTCTGTGCGCCTCAGTTTTTGTTCTTTTGCTAAAAGAGGGGTTCCAAGGTTTAATATTAAGAGGGAGTGCCTTTGCTCTTGTCGGATCGCTACTTCTGTGGAGCTTTAGCGATCATTTAGATCTGCAATCGAGAATGCTAAAGATTTTCACATCAGATTATTCTGATGACGCATCTTTTCTGGAAAGAAAATTGTTTTGGACTCGCGGACTTGAACATATTTCGAACAACCCTTTACTGGGGGGCTATGATCAGATTGTTTTAGATTTCAACGATCACGGCGCCTATATTCATAACATCCTTTCGTATTGGCAGGTTTATGGAATTCTCGGTTTTCTGCTATTTTTAACTATTTTTGTGGCATTCCCATTCTTCCGGCTAAGACTTTTCTCCATCAGAAGATATAGTCAACTAGAGACTGTCGCCCTCACATTGTATTTGTATTTTTCTTTTCAGCTTATTTTTGCCAGATCTTATACCTACATGTATTGCTGGCTATTAGTGGGAATTTGTCTTGCGTACGGAGCATATAAGAAATCCTATAGCCCTCATTCTCTAAATCAGAATCTAGCGGTTAAGCCAGCATGAGCACACTTCAAAACAGGGAGGTCATTTTGGAAAAGGTAAAAATTCTGATTTTTGTTGGGCACTATCTTCCAGGATACAAAGGCGGAGGGCCAATTAGAACCATTGCGAACATGGTGGACTACCTAGGCGATGAATTCGAATTTCTTATCATAACCAGGGATCGGGATCTTGGAGATTCATCTCCATATCCTGAAATCAAGGTTAATCAATGGCAAAAAATTCAGGGAGCCAGTATTTATTATGTATCTCCTGAACGTTCTGGGTTTTTCCATTTCCGGCATCTGATTCAAAACACGAATCATGACTTAATTTATTTAAATAGCTTTTATGATCCTGTATTTACAATAATGCCGTTATTGGCTCGACGCTTTCTTGGCGCTGTTGCGAAACCCTGCATAGTTGCCCCGCGTGGAGAGTTCTCGGCTGGAGCCATGACCCTTAAGGCAACGAAAAAGAAGATTTACAATGCGTTCAGCGCTTTCCTTGATATTTACAAGGGCGTGACCTTTCAGGCTTCCAGCGAGCACGAAGCGCAAGATATAGTAAGGGTCCTAGGGGTGGATCGCGCCCGCATAGAGATAGCGATTGACTTGCCGGAACTGGATCGGCCTCTAGAAACTGATTTCGATTCGGCAGTTGAGCCTGATGCCGAAAAGGTGCTGAGGGTTATTTTCTTATCGAGAATTTCCCCTAAGAAAAATCTGGACTTTGCCATCAAGGCACTATCGTTCACACAAAGGCCGATTGAATTTCATATTTATGGCCCCATAGAAGATGATACTTATTGGCGGGAATGTCAGGCATTGTTTACCGAGCTGCCTACTAACGTTTCCGTCAGCTATTGTGGGAGCGTGCTGCCCACTGAGACAAAAAAAATATTCTCGCGCTACGATTTATTCTTTTTTCCGACGCGCGGTGAAAACTATGGGCATGTAATTGCTGAGTCGCTTAGCGTAGGCACCCCTGTTCTACTCAGCGATCAGACCCCGTGGTTGGATCTAGAGCCTCAGGGATTGGGGTGGGATATGTCTTTGAACTCTCCTAAGGTTTTTGCAGAGAAGATTGATAAGTTTGCAAGTCTGGACCCTGTCCTTCGCCGTCAGCAACGACCTGTTATTCAGGCCCAAACTCGCAAGCTATTGCAGAATCCAGAGATCGTAAAGGCTAATCGTGATTTGTTTCGTGCAAGGTTAAAATTTTGAGGATCCTAGTCCTTTCTCAATATTTCAGCCCTGAGAGCTTCATCATTAACGATGTGGTACGTACGCTCGTTGCTCAGGGACATGAAGTAGTCGTTGCCACCGGTAAACCAAACTATCCAGACGGCGAGGTTTTCCCCGGCTATAGAGCTGGCGGGGTCCAACGTGAGGTTTTTGCAGAGACGGTAGAGGTGACTCGGGTTCCACTATGGCCGCGAGGTAAGGGAGGAGCTAGAAATCTGGTCTTGAATTACCTCTCGTTTGTCCTCTGCGGAATTTTCTTTTTCCCGTGGCTGCTGAGAAAGCGCAAGTTCGACGCCATTCTGGTTTTCGCGCCCTCGCCTATCACCCAGGTCATTCCGGCCATCCTTCTTAAATGGCTGAAAAAAGCTCACCTGGCCGTATGGGTTCAGGATCTGTGGCCGGAAAGCCTAGAGGCCACAGGATTCATCAGGCAGCGATACCTTCTCAGGGCTGCAGGCTATCTAGTCAGAGGGATTTATGCAGGATGCGATACCCTGCTGGTTCAGTCCCGGGCATTCGTCGAGCCCGTGGCACGCTATGCGCGGCGTGAAAAAATCATCTATTTCCCAAACTCAATAGCGCCGCAGGCGCCAGCCCAAACGGTGGAGAGAATTCCTCTCGAATTGGCTGAGGAGCTTGAGCAGCATTTCAGCGTTGTTTTCGCAGGCAATCTAGGAACGGCCCAAGCTGTCGAGACGCTGCTCGAAACAGCTATCCAACTGAAACACGACCCTGAAATCCGCTTGGTACTTGTCGGCAGCGGTAGTCGCCTCTCGTGGTTACAGGCACAAAAGCAGGCGCACGGGTTGGATAACCTTTTGTTGCCAGGGCGTTTCCCGATGGAGTCGATGCCGCAGATATTCGACCGCTCAGCATCCTTGCTGGTCTCGCTCAAGGATGAGGATATCTTCGCCCAGACGATACCGAGCAAGATTCAAGCTTATCTTGCAGCTGGGCGACCGATTATCGCTTCGTTGCGTGGCGAGGGGGCAAGGGTCGTCGCTGAGGCGGGTGCGGGGGAAGCCTGTAAGCCGGAAGATGCTACCGCGCTGGCAGCATTGATCCGCTCCATGAAAGGTCGACCTGCTGCCGAACTGCAGGCCATGGGGCTGGCAGGTAAGGCATATTTCAATGAACATTTCGAGATGAGCAGCCAGGTGGCACGCCTGGTGGAGATTCTTGAGACTCAGAGCAAGGGACAAAAGTGATGCGCATCTTGGTATTGGGCGTAACCGGCATGCTGGGCAGTGCCGTATATAGATCGTTTAGCCACGACTCGAAGTACGAAGCCTGGGGCACAATGCGTAGTGCCGGAGCGCTGCAGCATTTCGCTGAGCAGAGCCGACCACGCCTGCTGACCGGAATAGATGTGCTCGATCAGGATACACTGGTCAGTGTGCTGGAGCGCGTCCGCCCGGATGTCGTCATCAACTGTGTAGGCTTGATCAAACAGTTGGCCGACGCCAAAGACCCTTTGTCAGCCTTGCCGATTAACGCCATGTTGCCACATCGGTTGGCGAAACTCTGTGGTTTAGCGGGAGCCCGGTTGATCCATGTGAGCACGGATTGTGTATTTTCCGGCCATAAGGGAATGTATGCCGAGGATGATCTGTCGGATGCGGAGGATCTTTACGGGAAGTCGAAGTTCATTGGCGAACTGCATGAGATGCCGCATGCGATTACGCTGCGCACCTCCATCATCGGGCATGAGATAGGCAGTCATTTCTCCTTGGTGGACTGGTTCCTTTCCCAGAAAGGTCCGGTCAAGGGCTATGCCAAAGCCATATTCTCCGGGTTGCCCACCGTCGAACTGGCTCGAGTGATGAAAGAGTATGTAATCCCTAATCCCGAACTGTATGGTCTTTACCACGTATCGGTCGAGCCGATCGACAAGCTGTCGCTGCTTAGGCTAGTGGCCGAGGTCTACGGGCACCAGATCCAGATCATTCCGGACGAGCAGGTCCGTATCGACCGCTCGTTGGACTCGTCCCGCTTCCGTCGGGCCACTGGCTACGTCCCCCCGACCTGGCCTGAGCTGATCAAAATGATGCGTGACCAGCGTTAATTCTTATATTTTCAAGTGTGGTGGCTGCTTATGTTCGATGACAAAGTCTTGATGATCACCGGTGGTACCGGTTCCTTCGGTAATACTGTGCTGAAGCGTTTTCTCGATACCAATGTCAAGGAAATCCGGGTATTCAGCCGGGACGAGAAAAAGCAGGAAGATATGCGGATTGCCTTGGCCAACGACAAGGTCAAGTTCTATATCGGCGATGTGCGTAATTACGATAGCGTCTCTCAGGCCATGGTCGGAGTTGACTATATCTTCCATGCGGCGGCTCTGAAGCAGGTGCCTTCCTGCGAGTTCTACCCCATGGAGGCCGTCCGTACCAATGTCATTGGTACGGAGAATGTGCTGAACGCGGCAATTGCCACTGGCGTCAAGCGCGTTGTGGTGCTTAGCACTGACAAAGCAGTGTATCCAATCAACGCCATGGGCATCTCCAAAGCTATGGCGGAGAAGCTCATGGTTGCCAAGTCACGGATGATTCCAGAGTCCGGTCCGGTTATCTGTGCAACCCGTTACGGTAACGTGATGGCTTCGCGTGGCTCGGTGATCCCACTGTTCATCAGCCAGCTCAAGAGCGGCGAGCCGTTGACCGTCACTGATCCAAACATGACCCGTTTCTTGATGTCGCTGGAGGATTCCGTAGACTTGGTGCTGCACGCCTTCGAGCATGCAGAGCAGGGCGACATCTTTGTGCAGAAGGCACCAGCCTCGACGGTGGCAGATCTTGCCCAGGCGCTCAAGGAGTTGTTCTCCCGTGACAATCCGGTAAAGGTCATCGGTACTCGACACGGCGAGAAGCTTTATGAATCGCTGATCTCCCGTGAGGAGATGGCCAAGGCTGAAGACATGGACCGTTATTACCGAATTCCAGCGGATAACCGCGACCTCAACTACAAGAAGTTTTTCGTCGAGGGCGAGCAACACATTTCCGAACTGGATGACTACACCTCGCACAATACCGAACGCCTTAGCATTCAAGGTATCAAGGATGTACTGCTGAAGCTGGATTACATTCAGGAGCAACTCGATGCTTAAGGTGATGACGCTGGTCGGCACTCGCCCGGAACTGATCAAGATGAGCCGCGTAATCGCGGAGCTGGATAAACAGGTGCAACATGTGCTGGTGCATTCAGGGCAGAACTACGATTTTGAATTGAACCAGGTATTTTTCGATGATCTGGAGATTCGCAAACCGGATCATTTCCTGGGGGCAGCCGGCGATACTGCAGCAAAAACCATCGCCGAAGTGATCGCCAAGGCAGATGAGGTATTCGAGCTGGAACAGCCCGATGCTCTCTTGCTGTATGGCGACACGAACACCTGCCTGGCAGTTATCGCAGCCAAACGTCGTAAGATCCCCGTTTTCCACATGGAGGCGGGAAATCGCTGTTTCGATCAACGTGTGCCGGAGGAGTTGAACCGCAAGGTCCTCGATCACCTGAGCGATATCAACATGGTGCTGACCGAACATGCGCGTCGATACCTGATTGCAGAGGGAATTCGCCCGGAAACGATCATCAAGACCGGCTCGCACATGGAGGAAGTACTGGATTACTACATGCCGAGTATCCAGGCTTCGGACGTGCTGCAGCGCGAAGGACTGGAGGAAGGCAAGTTCTTCATCATCAGTACCCATCGGGAAGAGAATGTCGATACACCTGGGAATCTGCGCGATCTACTGGAAACCCTGCGGGCACTGGCCGAAAAGTACCAGTACCCAATCATCGTTTCCACGCATCCCCGTACCCGCAAGCGTTTAGAGGCACTGGGCGAGTCGCTGGATCATCCGCTGATTCGCTTCGTCAAGCCGTTCGGCCTACTGGACTACATCAAGCTGCAGATGTCGGCGTTCTGCGTGCTGTCTGACAGCGGCACCATAACCGAAGAAGCTTCGCTGCTTAATCTACCAGCCATTACCATTCGCAATGCCCACGAACGACCTGAGGGTATGGACGAAGGTACGTTGATTATGAGTGGCTTGAAAACGGACCGCGTACTGGATGCGGTGCGTGTGGTGACCAGCCAGCACGACCGGGCTCGTCGAGTGATGTCTGTGGTGAAGGATTATCAGGCTGGTCCTGTATCGAAGCAGGTAGTCCGAGTAGTGCTTAGCTATACCGACTACATCAACCGTACGGTCTGGTCGAAGGTCTGAGTACTGCAGGGGTAATACATGCGAGTTTTGCTAACTGGCGCGACCGGTTTCGTTGGTACAGGACTGACTAAGCGGATCTCTGGGCTGACAGATCTGCAGCTCTTCGCAGCTGTGCGCCAGCAAATGCGTAGCTTTCCAGACGGCGTCACTGCTGTACCGGTTGCAGATCTGACATCTGATACTGATTGGCGCGAAGCACTGGAGGGAGTTGAGGTCGTAATCCATAGTGCAGCTCGCGTCCACGTCATGAATGATGAGGCCGCCGATTCGCTCGCTGAGTACCGCAGAGTCAACTTGGCAGGTACCTTGAACTTGGCTCGACAGGCGGTCGACGCGGGTGTAAAGCGTTTTGTCTTCATCAGTTCGATCAAGGTCAACGGTGAGGGGACTCCGCCCGGCCGTGCCTTCAAGGCAGACGATGCCCCAGCCCCAGTGGATCCCTACGGTGTCTCCAAGCTAGAGGCTGAGCGAGAATTGCAGGCCCTTGCGCATGAGACGGGATTGGAGGTGGTGATCATCCGTCCGGTACTGGTGTATGGACCCGGCGTTAAAGCCAATTTTCTCAGCATGATGAGTTGGTTGCAGCGACGGCTACCTTTGCCTCTGGGCGCTATCCACAACAAACGCAGCATGGTCGCCCTGGACAACCTTGTAGACCTGATCATTACCTGTATCGATCATCCCCAGGCGGCTAACCAAGTGTTTCTGGTTAGCGATGGTGAGGACTTGTCTACCACCGAATTGTTGCGGCGCACTGGCCAAGCGCTTGGGAGGCCGGCAAGGCTGTTGCCAGTACCGGCGTTCTTGCTGAAGTGGGCGGCTCGCTTGCTGGGTAAGCCCGGGATTGCTCAACGCTTGTGTGGCTCGTTGCAGGTTGATATTTCCAAGACCCGGACGCTATTGGGTTGGACTCCGCCCGTCACCGTTGACGATGCACTGATTAAAACGGCTCGTTATTTCCAGGATCAGCGTTAAATGTCTCTCTGGTTTCTTCTGCCGGTCGCAGCTGGCTTTGCGCTGTTTCTGACGGGGTTGCTGCGTCGCTATGCCTTGGCTCGTAGCATCATCGATATTCCCAATGCACGTAGCTCGCATACAGTGCCGACCCCTCGGGGCGGAGGGATTTCTATTGTCGTGAGTTTTCTGCTGGCTTTACCGCTAGTTTCTGTTTTCGGGTTGGCAAGCTGGCCTGTGGCCTTAGCGTTTCTGGGGGCGGGGGCTGGTATCGCACTGTTGGGATTCCTTGATGACCACGGCCATATAGCCGCACGCTGGCGGTTGCTCGGGCATTTTGCCGGAGCTGCCTGGGCATTGTTCTGGCTGGGTGGTTTACCGCCTTTGCACGTATTTGGCTTCGAACTGGATCTGGGTTGGGCCGGCTATCTGTTGGCCGCTCTCTATTTGGTCTGGCTATTGAACCTCTACAACTTCATGGACGGCATCGATGGTATCGCCAGTGTCGAGGCCATCTGCGTTTGTGTCGGGGGCGCTTTGCTCTATGTTGTATCGGGGCATACCCATGATGCGACGCTGCCGTTGTTACTGGCAGCGGCCGTGGCGGGGTTTCTGTTCTGGAACTTCCCCCCAGCTCGAATTTTCATGGGCGATGCCGGTAGCGGTTTTTTGGGGATCGCTCTAGGCATACTGTCGCTACAGGCTGCCTGGGTTGAATCTCAGCTCTTCTGGAGCTGGTTGATTCTGCTCGGCGTATTCATTGTCGATGCAACCTTTACTCTGCTGCGCCGCTTGCTGCGGGGTGACAAGGTGTACGAGGCACATCGCAGTCATGCCTATCAATACGCTTCGCGCCAGTTCGGCCGACACCTTCCGGTCACCTTTGCAGTCGGACTGATCAACCTGCTGTGGCTGCTACCTATCGCGCTTTGGGTCTGTTCGGGAGGGCTGGACGGAATGCTGGGGATCTTGCTCGCCTATACACCTCTCCTACTTTTGGCGGTCAAGTTTCGCGCGGGTGAGTTGGAGCAAGCATGAGTTCAGAACGTACTTTGCTAATACTGGGGGCCGGAGGACACGGCAAGGCAGTTGCCGAGGCTGCTCTGCTTTCTGGCGAATGGCAGCGAGTACTGTTCGCGGATGACCGCTGGCCACAGTTAACCGAATCATTCGGTATTTCGGTGGTCGGTAATCTAGGCGGTCTGGAACGTTTGTCAGACAGAGTTGATGCCGGTATCGCGGCTGTCGGCAATAACAAACTGCGTGAGAGCTGGCAGGCGGCTCTGGTTGCGGCCCGGATCCCGCTAGCCTGCGTGGTGCATCCGAGGGCGTGGGTAAGTCCGTCTGCGCATGTCGGACCGGGAACCGCCGTTATGGCAATGGCCGTAGTGGGTACTGACGCGCGACTCGGGCAAGGAGTAATTGTGAATGCTGGGGCTGTAGTTGATCACGATGCGGAAGTGGGAGACTTTGGCCACTTGGGTGTCGGTGTCAGCTTGGCCGGTGGTGTTCGTGTGGCATCCGCAGCCTGGCTACAGGCGGGATGCAGTGCGGGTTATGGCGTTTCGGTTGAGAGTACGGCAGTGCTGGCTCCTGGCACGGTGCTGAAAGCAAAGGACTGAGGAACAGACATGGTGTGGCAATGGAGTAATCAAATTCGTCAGCGACTTTTGTGCTTACCCAGGCGGTACAAGCGCATCCTCCAGGTCACTGTCGATATCTTCCTCGTCTGGATCGCCCTGTGGCTGGCCTTCGTCGTTCGTCTGGGCGAGTTCGATGCCGTTCGCCCCTTCAACGGCCACGGATGGTTGTTCATCAGTGCACCGCTGATCGCCTTGCCGCTCTTCATCCGCTTCGGCATGTACCGGGCGGTGATGCGCTACCTGGGTAACGATGCGTTGGTCGCCATTGTCAAAGCTGTTTCGCTTTCGGCGCTGCTGCTGTCCCTGGCGATCTATTGGTACCGTGGAAGCCCGGTAAGCGTGCCGCGCTCGATGGTGTTCAACTACTGGTGGCTGAGCCTCGTGCTACTGGGTGGTTTACGCCTGGCGATGCGCCAGTTCTTTATGGGGAGCTGGTTCGACCCTCGGGCAAGAACCGATGTCGCTCGCGGTGACGGACGCATACGTGTGGCCATTTATGGCGCCGGCGCTGCCGGAAACCAGTTGGTGGCGGCCTTGCGCATGGGCCGCACCCTGCTGCCGGTAGCCTTTATCGATGACGATTCGTCCATAGCCGGACGGGTCATTTCCGGGTTGCAGGTGTACAAGCCCAAGCATATCGCGCAGTTGATCGATGAGACTGCAGCGAGCGAGGTGTTGCTGGCCATTCCGTCGGCGTCTCGTGGACGTCGTCGCGAAATGCTGGGGATGCTCGAAGCGTATCCGCTGCATGTCCGCTCGGTACCGGGGGTCACGGATCTTGCCAGCGGCAAGGTCAAGGTCGACGATCTGCAGGAAGTCGATATTGCCGACCTGCTCGGGCGCGATGCGGTGCCACCGCAACAGGCGTTGTTCGAGCGTTGCATCAAGAAACAGTCGGTACTGGTGACAGGAGCCGGTGGCTCTATCGGTTCGGAGTTGTGCAGGCAGATTCTTTCTTCCGGGGCTCGGGTGCTGATTCTGTTCGAGCATTCCGAATTCAATCTCTACAGCATTCACAGCGAGTTGGAGCGACGCATCGCTCGCGAATCGCTGAAAATCCAGCTGGTACCGATACTCGGCTCGATTCGCAATCCGCTTCGACTACAGGATGTATTGCGAACCTGGCAGGTCAATACCGTCTATCACGCGGCGGCCTACAAGCATGTGCCGATGGTTGAGCACAACATCGCCGAGGGGGTGCTTAACAACTTGCTAGGCACCCTGTATACCGCACAGTCGGCGATCAAGGCAGGCGTGGCGAATTTCGTGCTGATCTCGACCGACAAGGCGGTGCGGCCGACCAATGTCATGGGCAGCACCAAGCGGCTGGCGGAAATGGTGCTGCAGGCGCTGAGTCGAGAAGCTGCGCCGGCATTGTATGGAGACGATAGTGTTCGCCAGGTGAACAAGACCCGTTTCACCATGGTGCGTTTCGGCAATGTCCTGGGATCTTCCGGCTCGGTGATTCCGCTGTTCCGCGAGCAGATCAAGCGTGGCGGCCCAGTCACTGTTACTCACCCGAATATCACACGTTACTTCATGACCATTCCGGAGGCCGCTCAGCTGGTTATCCAGGCGGGGGCTATGGGACAGGGCGGCGATGTGTTTGTGCTCGATATGGGCAGCCCCGTGAAGATCGTCGACCTGGCGGAGAAGATGATCAGGCTGTCGGGCCTCAGCGTACGTTCCGAGTCCAACCCGCACGGGGATATCTGCATCGAGTTCTCCGGGTTGCGCCCGGGCGAGAAACTCTACGAAGAGCTTCTGATTGGCGACAACGTGCAGCCGACCGAGCACCCCATGATCATGCGAGCCAATGAGGAGTACCTGTATTGGGATGTGCTCAAGGAGCGCCTGGGAGCATTGCTCAAAGCTGTTGATTCGGACGATTTCGTGCAAATCCGGCAACTGCTACGTGAAACCGTCAGCGGTTATGTACCGGATGGGGAGATCGTCGATCACATCTATATCCAACGTCGAACGGACGTGTGAGGCGGATGGTTTGACCGGCGATTTTCAAGGCGGTTGCCACGTGAATGTCGTACGCCGCTCTCAAGGTATCCTGCTGTAGTGCATCCATCTCCGGACTCAAACAAACCGTGGCGCCAGTGGCCAGTTCCTGATCTGCAAACGCTCCATAGACACCGTCTTCCGCCCCCCTCAAGGAAAGACGTGGTCTATGGAGCGCGTATTCTTGCACTACCACCCGATCAAGCCAGAATGTAGGTGTCCTAACCACTCAGCCCCGGAGCACCGAGTCCCCCATGACCCTCCTCATAACCGGCAGCGCCGGCTTCATCGGTGCCAATTTCGTGCTGGACTGGTTCGCCAACCATGACGAACCAGCGATCAGTCTCGATAAGCTGACCTACGCCGGCAACCTGCAGAACCTCGCAAGCCTGGAAGGAAACCCACACCACACCTTCGTGCACGGCGATATCGGTGATACTGCACTGGTAAATCGTCTTCTCGCCGAGTATCGACCGCGGGCCGTGATCAACTTCGCTGCGGAATCGCACGTCGATCGCTCGATCCGTGGACCGGAGGACTTCATCCAGACGAACATCGTCGGGACGTTCCACCTGCTCGAGTCAGTGCGTGGCTATTGGGGAACTCTCGGCGCGGCGGAAAAATCCGGCTTCCGCTTCCTGCATATCTCCACTGACGAGGTCTACGGCTCGCTCGCCCCCACTGCGTCCGCCTTCACCGAACAACACCCCTATCAGCCCAACAGCCCCTATTCCGCATCCAAGGCGGCGTCCGACCATCTGGTCCGAGCCTATCACCACACCTATGGCCTGCCGGTACTGACCACCAACTGCTCGAACAACTACGGGCCATTCCATTTTCCGGAGAAACTGATCCCTCTGGTGATCCGCAATGCCCTGGCCGGAGAGATGCTGCCAATCTACGGCGACGGCCAGCAGATTCGCGATTGGCTGTACGTCAGGGACCACTGCAGTGCCATTCGCCGTGTCTTGGAAGCCGGACAAGTGGGCGAGACTTACAACGTTGGCGGCTGGAACGAGAAGTCCAACCTGGATGTGGTGTCGCGAATCTGCGATACGCTCGACCAGGAAGCCCCGCGCAGCGATGGCCGCAGCTACCGCGAGCAGATCCGCTTCGTCAAGGACCGCCCCGGCCATGACCGTCGCTACGCCATCGACGCTACCCGGCTGGAACGGGAGCTGGGCTGGAAACCTGCGGAAACCTTCGAGAGCGGTATTGCCAAGACCGTCCGCTGGTACCTGGACAACCAGGATTGGGTAGAAAACGTGGCCAGCGGGGCCTACCGTGAATGGCTGAACAAGCAGTACACGTGACCGACATCCTGATCCTCGGCGCCAATGGCCAGGTCGGCTGGGAGCTGCAGCGCGCCCTCGCCCCCCTGGGGCAACTGACCGTCTGTGATCGCCGGCGCGGCGATCTGGAAGACCTGGCGGGCCTGCGCGCCCTGGTAAATGCAGAACGCCCCTCGATCATCGTGAACGCGGCCGCCTATACCGCAGTGGATAAGGCCGAATCCGACAGCACCCGCGCGCATCTGGTGAATGCTGAAGCCGTCGGTCTGCTGGCAGAACTGGCCGCCGATCTGGATGCCTGGCTCGTACACTATTCCACCGACTATGTATTTGACGGCAGCGGCAGCCAGCCCTTTCGCGAGAGCGATCCGACCGGACCGCTCAATGTTTACGGCCAGACCAAGCTGGAAGGTGAGCAGGCGATTATCGCCAGCGGTTGCCGCCATCTGATCTTCCGTACCAGTTGGGTCTACGCCGCGCGCGGCGCGAACTTCGCCAGGACCATGCTGCGCCTGGCAGCGGATCGCGAGGAGTTGCGCGTGATTGCCGATCAGGTCGGCGCACCGACCAGCGCCGAGTTGATCGCCGACGTCACGGCTCAGGTGCTTGCACAGCTACGCCATCGTCCTGACGCCCGGGCGCTTGCCGGCCTCTATCACCTGACCGCGGATGGCGCAACCAGTTGGCACGGCTACGCGCGCTTCGTGATCGAGCAGGCCATCGGCCTGGGGTTTCCACTTCGTACCTCGCCAGAGCAGGTTCTGCCGATCTCGACCCAGGAATACCCGCTGCCGGCAACGCGCCCCCATAACTCTCGACTCGATACCCGCAAGCTGCGGGAAACCTTCGGTCTGACCCTGCCTGCCTGGGAAACTCACCTGAAGCGGATGCTGGTCGAGCTGGCAGGAGAAAAATCCGCATGAAGCGGAAGGGCATCATCCTCGCCGGCGGCGCCGGCACCCGGCTGCATCCCGCCACGCTCTCAGTGTCCAAGCAGTTGTTGCCGGTCTACGACAAACCGATGGTCTACTACCCGCTCAGCACCCTGATGCTGGCAGGTATCAGGGAAATACTGATCATCACGACTCCCCAGGATGCGCCCCAATTCAAGCATCTGCTTGGCAGCGGCAAGCAATGGGGCATCGAACTGCAGTATGCCGTACAGGCCTCACCGGACGGTCTGGCTCAGGCCTTCCTGATCGGTGAGCAGTTTCTGGGCGACAGCCTGAGCGCCCTGGTGCTGGGCGACAACATCTACCACGGTCACGACCTGCAGGAACTCCTGATCAACGCCACGCAACGGGCAAGCGGCGCGACCGTCTTCGCCTACCACGTACATGACCCCGAACGTTACGGCGTCGTGGAGTTCGATACCTGCGGCAAGGCCATCAGTCTTGAAGAGAAGCCGGCACGGCCGAAATCCAACTACGCTGTGACGGGGCTGTATTTCTACGACCAGCGTGTCATCGAAATCGCCAGAAGCCTCCGCCCCTCGGCACGCGGTGAACTGGAAATCACCGATGTCAACCGCATCTACTTGGAACAGAACGATCTGTCGGTGGAAATCATGGGCCGCGGCTATGCTTGGCTGGACACCGGCACCCATGAGTCGCTGCTCGATGCCAGCCAGTTCATTGCCACCCTGGAGAACCGGCAAGGGCTCAAAGTCGCGTGTCCGGAGGAGATTGCCTTCCGTCAGGGCTGGATCAGCCCCGAAGACTTGCAACGCTTGGCTGCACCACTATCCAGGAGCGGCTACGGCCTGTATCTCCAACGCCTTCTGACGCAAACGGTCTACCGATGAAAGCCACCCCGTTGACTATCCCCGATGTTCTAGCGATCGAACCTCAAGTCTTCGGTGACAGCCGTGGCTTCTTCTTCGAAAGTTACAACCAGCAGAAATTCGAACAGGCGATCGCCCGCCAGATCCATTTCGTACAAGACAACCACTCGCGTTCGTCCCGCAGCGTGCTGCGCGGGCTGCACTACCAGATACAGCAGCCCCAGGGAAAACTGGTACGTGTCGTCCGAGGCGAGGTATTCGACGTCGCCGTGGACCTGCGCCGCAGTTCACCTACCTTCGGTCAATGGGTCGGCCAGGTCCTCAGCGAAGAGAACAAGTTGCAGATGTGGATTCCCGAGGGATTCGCCCACGGTTTCCTGGTGCTCAGCGAAAGCGCCGAGTTTCTCTACAAGACCACGGACTTCTGGGCGCCGGAGCATGAGCGCTGCATCGCCTGGAACGATCCGGAGCTGGCCATCGACTGGCCTCTCGACGCAGAGCCGGCGCTGTCCGGGAAGGACCGCGAAGGGCGCCGTCTGGCAGATGCCGAACTCTTCGACTGAGACCTCGGGACGAGGTGAGCATCAAGGGCATCCATACCGGCCTGGAAGGTGGCTCGGCCAAGCGAGCCGGTCCGCATGATGCAGCCCGCCGGCCTTGATCGGTGTAGCATCCACAGCGAACACGCCCCATACGATGTATGCCGACTTGAACCATCAGCTCACACGCTGGCGCTCGCTGGCCCTTCTCGCCTTACTGCTGGCACCGCTGCTCTGGCCCCTCCACCACTTCGCCGAGCGTTACTACAGCGAACAACTGGCCGAGCAGAACCAGCAGACCCTCGACCTGTACGTCGCCAACCTGCTCGGCACCCTGCGCCGTTACGAGGACCTGCCGCCGATCCTCGGCGAGCTGCCAACGCTTCGCGCCGCGCTGCAGGCGCCTGATAGCGTCACCGCACAGAACGCCGCCAACTCCGAACTGCAACGCATCCGCGGGCGCACCGGGGCGGACGTCATTTACCTGATACAGGCGGACGGCATGACTCACGCCGCCTCCAACTGGGATCAGCCGGACAGTTTTGTCGGCCGCAACTTCGCCTTTCGTCCCTACTACAAGGAGGCGACTCAAGGTCAGCAAGGGCGCTTCTTCGGCCTGGGCACCACCTCCAAGCGACGCGGTTACTACTTCGCCAGCGACGTGCGCGAAGGCGGAAAGCTGCTGGGCGTGCTGGTGGTAAAGGTCGACCTCGAACACATGGAGCAGCTCTGGGGCAACACGCCGGAGCAATTGCTGGTCATGGACTCCAACGGCGTGGTCATCCTGTCTTCCAGCGACGCCTGGCGTTTCCATACCGCGAAGGAGCTATCGCCTGCCAAGCAGCGCGAAATCGCCGAGAACATTCCTTATCCGGTGCTCCATCCGGCACCGTTGAAGATCAACCAGCGCCGCTGGATCAGCCAGAGTCGCCTTCTGCCGGAAACCGGCTGGACAGTGAGCATCTATACCCCCCGCACCCAGGTGGACGGCCCGGTGCGCAGCGTCGTGCTGATCGGCGCGGCCACCCTCGTCGCGCTGCTCCTGCTGCTGTCGCTGCTGACCATCAGCCGCCGCCACTACCTGGAGCGCATCGAGCTGGAAGAACAGGCCAAGCACGAACTGGAGCTGCGCGTACAGGAACGCACCCAGGAACTGGAAGACGCCAACACCCGCTTGCAGGAAGAGGTCAGCAACCGCGAACAGGCGCAACGCGAGCTGATGCACGCCCAGGATGAAGTCGTACAGGCCGGCAAGCTGACCGCCCTGGGCACCATGTCCGCCAGCATCAGCCACGAGCTCAACCAGCCGCTGGCGGCGATCCGCAGCTATGCCGACAACGCCCGCGTGCTGCTCGACCATGAACGCTACGACGATGCACGCGGCAACCTGCAGCAGATCGGCGAACTGACCGGGCGCATGGCCTCGATCATCGGCCATCTCAAGGCCTATGCCCGTGGTGCACGGCGCGCGCCGGAGAACGTCGCGCTGCAACCGGCGATCAACGACGCCCTGGCGCTGGTCGCGCCGCGCCGGCAAGCGATGAACGTCGAGCTACTGCGCGATCTGCCAGATGCGGCGATCTGGGTACAGGCCGGCGAGACCCGACTACGACAGGTTCTATCCAACCTGCTCTCCAACGCCCTCGACGCGCTCACCGAAAAGGCACCGCCGCGGCGCATCTGGCTGACTGCCGAGCAGACGCCGGAGCGCATCATCCTGTCGCTGCGCGACAACGGCCCCGGTTTCTCCGAGCAGGCGCTGGCCCACGCTCGCGAACCCTTCTTTACCACCAAGACCAGTGCCAAGGGCCTCGGCCTCGGCCTGGCCATCTGCGACACCTTGTTACGTACTCTCGGTGGGCATCTGGAATTGGGCAATCACCCCGAAGGCGGCGCTCTCGTACAATTGCACCTGTTGCCGGGCATTCCCGGCGTGACTTCGACGCCGCAAGAGGAAACCCGCGCATGAGTTCGACAGCGCCCTTCGACTCCACCACCCAGGTGCTGTTGATCGACGACGATCCCCACCTGCGCCAGGCGCTGTGCCAGACCCTCGACCTGGCCGGCTTCAAGGTCGTCGCCCTGGCCGATGCGCGCCAGCTCGATACGCAGCAGGCACGGGACTGGCCCGGCGTGATCGTCAGCGATATCCGCATGCCCGGCATCGACGGCCTGCAGTTGTTGGAGCAGTTGCACGCGCAGGACGCCGAGCTGCCGGTGATCCTGGTCACCGGCCACGGCGACGTCCCGCTGGCGGTCAAGGCCATGCGCTCGGGCGCCTACGACTTCCTGGAAAAACCTTTCCCCAGCGATGCATTGCTCGACAGCGTGCGCCGCGCCCTCGATGTGCGCCGGCTGGTGCTGGAGAACCGCAGCCTGCGCCTGGCGCTGTCCGAACAGAAGGAATTGCGCGGCCGCCTGGTTGGCCAGTCAGCACCGATGCAGCGCTTGCAGCAGCAGGTCGCCTCGCTGGCGGCGATCCAGGCCGACGTGCTCATCCTCGGCGAAACCGGTTCGGGCAAGGAAGTGGTTGCCCGTGCCCTGCACGACCTGTCGAGCCGGCGCGACGGTCCCTTCGTTGCCATCAATGCCGGCGCGCTGGCCGAGTCGGTGGTGGAAAGCGAGCTGTTCGGCCATGAGCAAGGCGCCTTCACCGGCGCGCAGAAACGGCGCATCGGCAAGTTCGAATACGCCAACGGCGGCACCTTGTTCCTCGATGAGATCGAAAGCATGAGCCTGGACGTGCAGGTCAAGCTGCTGCGCCTGCTGCAGGAACGCACCGTCGAGCGCCTGGGCTCCAACCAGCTCATTGCGCTGGACATCCGCATCATCGCGGCGACCAA
The DNA here is from genome assembly GCF_054720805.1 of Pseudomonas sp. MT3. Lineage (NCBI taxonomy): Bacteria > Pseudomonadati > Pseudomonadota > Gammaproteobacteria > Pseudomonadales > Pseudomonadaceae > Pseudomonas > Pseudomonas sp. MT3. The sequence continues at coordinate 104,862 of NZ_JBTVPY010000008.1, read as the reverse complement.
GGAGGACCTGCGCCTGGCCTCCGACGAGGGCCGTTTCCGCGCCGACCTTTATTACCGCCTGAACGTCGCCAGCCTGCGCATCCCGCCGCTGCGCGAGCGGGGCGACGACATCCTCCTGCTGTTCCAGCACTTCGCCGAACGCGGAGCGCAACGACATGGCCTGACAGCGCGCGCCCTGGACTCCGCACAACGCGCACAACTGCTCGCCCACGGCTGGCCGGGCAACGTACGGGAGTTGCAGAACGCCGCGGAGCGTTACGCACTGGGGCTGGACCTGGGGCTGGACGAAGGCGGCGCCCAAGGAGCGCCAGCCATCGCCGACGGGGGGCTGAACGAACAGGTGGAAGCCTTCGAGCGCTCGCTGATCGCCGCCGAGATGAGCCGCCCGCACAACTCGCTGCGCAGCCTTGCCGAAGCCCTGGGCGTGCCGCGCAAGACCCTGCACGACAAGCTGCGCAAACACGGGCTGCTGTTCTCCGGCAGTGGCGGAAATTCCGCCGACGATGGCGACAACTGAGCAAGAATCCGCCTATCTGGTTAACCACTTCATCACGCAGAGCCCGGAAGCCGGGGCTACGGCGTGCTGGCACAGCCCTTGCTCTTCATTTATCCAGTGCGCGTTGCGCATTGCTTCGTGCCGCACCCGCTTGCGGCACGCCCTCCGGGCCACGAACCCGGCGGTGTCCTTCAGGCTTCTTGCCATCTCGCGCCTGCGATTCGACAGGCGCATCGCCGGGTGCAGTGATCCTGCCCCGGCCAATTTTCCCTCCTCGCAGCTTCGTTCAGGACTTTCCTACATAACGGTCTTGCGCCTCCCTGTATCTGCGAATCAAGCGCAACGGCGCGTCCTGCGCGGGCCTGCGAATTCGACTGCCATGCTGCGGTCATGAAACCACGCTCAAATCTTCACGAAATCCCCTCTAAATCGGGCGCTAATGCAAAACCTCTCCTATGGTTTATGCGGGGTGGGCAGAGCAGGAAGTACTGCCCAATACATTGGATAGCAAGCTATTGACCTGAATCAGGAGTGCACCGCCAAGACGGGCGCTAAATAGCCTCACTCTCCAACTTCCTATAGGGAGATTCTTAAATGTCGCAAGAAAGCAGCCAAAAATTGAAACTCGGCGCGCTGACGGCCCTGGTGGTTGGTTCCATGATCGGCGGGGGCATTTTCTCCCTTCCGCAAAACATGGCCGCCAGTGCGGACGTCGGCGCTATCCTCATCGGCTGGGCCATCACCGCGGTCGGGATGCTGACCCTGGCATTCGTCTTCCAGACCCTCGCCAACCGCAAACCTGAACTCGACGGCGGCGTGTACGCCTACGCCAAGGCCGGCTTCGGCGACTACATGGGCTTCTCCTCGGCCTGGGGTTACTGGATCAGCGCCTGGCTCGGCAACGTCGGTTACTTCATGTTGCTGTTCAGCACCCTGGGCTACTTCTTCCCGATCTTCGGCAAGGGCGACACGCTGGCCGCGATCATCGGCGCTTCGGTGCTGCTGTGGGCCCTGCACTTCCTGGTACTGCGCGGGATCAAGGAAGCGGCGTTCATCAACACCGTCACGACCGTCGCCAAGATCGTGCCGCTGTTCCTCTTCATCCTGATCTGCGTGTTCGCCTTCAAACTGGACATCTTCACCGCCGACATCTGGGGCTCGAGCAATCCGGAGCTGGGCAGCGTGATGAACCAGGTGCGCAACATGATGCTGGTCACCGTCTGGGTGTTCATCGGCATCGAAGGCGCGAGCATCTTCTCCTCCCGTGCGGAAAAGCGTTCGGACGTCGGTAAGGCCACGGTCATCGGCTTCATCACCGTGCTGCTCCTGCTGGTACTGGTGAACGTACTGTCGATGGGCGTAATGACCCAGCCGGAACTGGCCAAGCTGCAGAACCCGTCGATGGCGCTGGTACTGGAGCACATCGTCGGTCACTGGGGTGCCGTCCTGATCAGCGTCGGTCTGCTGATCTCCCTGCTGGGTGCCCTGCTCTCCTGGGTCCTGCTCTGCGCCGAGATCATGTTCGCCGCGGCCAAGGACCACACCATGCCCGAGTTCCTGCGCCGCGAGAACGCCAACCAGGTACCGGCCAACGCCCTGTGGCTGACCAACATCTGCGTACAGGTCTTCTTGGTCATCGTGTTCTTCACCTCGGGCAGTTCCGACGGGATGGACCCGTACACCCGGATGCTGCTGCTGGCCACCTCGATGATCCTGGTGCCGTACTTCTGGTCCGCCGCCTACGCACTGCTGCTGACCGTGAAGGGCGAGACCTACGACAAGGACCCGGGCGATCGCGGCAAGGACCTGATCATCGCCGCCATCTCGGTCATCTACGCCATCTGGCTGATCTATGCCGGTGGCCTGAAATACCTGCTGCTGTCGGCGCTGCTGTATGCGCCGGGGGTCATCCTCTTCGCTATCGCGAAACGTGAAGTGGGCCAACCCATCTTCACCAATGTCGAGAAGCTGATTTTCGCGATCGTTGCAATCGGATTCCTGATCGCAGCTTACGGCCTCTACGACGGCTTCCTCTCTCTGTAACTCCTGGAGACATCTCATGAGCACGGAAAAAACCAAACTTGGCGTTCATTCTGAAGCTGGCAAACTGCGCAAAGTGATGGTCTGCTCGCCTGGACTCGCCCACCAACGCCTGACCCCGAGCAACTGCGACGAGTTGCTGTTCGACGACGTAATCTGGGTGAACCAGGCCAAGCGCGACCATTTCGACTTCGTCACCAAGATGCGTGAGCGCGGTATCGACGTCCTGGAAATGCACAATCTGCTGACCGAGACCGTCCAGAATCCCGAGGCCCTGAAGTGGATCCTCGACCGCAAGATCACCAACGACAGCGTCGGCCTGGGCCTGACCCAGGAGCTGCGTAGCTGGCTGGAAGGCCTGGAGCCGCGCAAGCTGGCCGAGTTCCTCATCGGTGGCGTGGCCTCTGACGATATCCCTGACAGCGAAGGCGCCAAGGCGCTGAAGATGTACCGCGACTACCTGGGCCACTCCAGCTTCCTGCTGCCGCCGCTGCCCAACACCCAGTTCACCCGCGACACCACCTGCTGGATCTACGGCGGCGTGACCCTGAACCCGATGTACTGGCCGGCGCGACGTCAGGAAACCCTGCTGGCCACCGCCATCTACAAGTTCCACCCGGAATTCACCAACGCCGAATTCGAAATCTGGTACGGCGATCCGGACAAGGACCACGGCATGTCCACCCTGGAAGGTGGCGACGTGATGCCAATCGGCAACGGCGTCGTCCTGATCGGCATGGGTGAACGCAGCTCCCGCCAAGCCATCGGCCAGGTTGCCCAGGCACTGTTCGCCAAGGGCGCGGCCGAGAAAGTCATCGTTGCCGGCCTGCCCAAGTCCCGCGCCGCGATGCACCTGGACACCGTCTTCACCTTCTGCGACCGCGACCTGGTCACCGTCTTCCCGGAAGTGGTGAAGGAGATCGTTCCCTTCGTCCTGCGTCCGGACGAGAAGAGCCCCTACGGCCTCAACGTCCAGCGCGAAGACAAGGACTTCCTCACCGTCGTCGCCGAATCGCTGGGCCTGAAGAAACTGCGCGTCGTGGAAACCGGCGGCAACAGCTTCGCCGCCGAGCGCGAGCAGTGGGACGACGGCAACAACGTGGTCTGCCTGGAGCCGGGCGTGGTGGTCGGTTATGACCGCAACACCTACACCAATACCCTGCTGCGCAAGGCTGGCGTGGAAGTGGTCACCATCAGCGCCGGCGAACTGGGCCGGGGCCGTGGCGGCGGTCACTGCATGACCTGCCCGATCATCCGCGACCCGATCGACTACTGATTACCCAACAGAGCGCACATACCTCACACGGCGGCCCGAACAGGGCCGCCTGCCTTGCCAACCACAAACGGCACTGACGAGGCAGAGACTTCCATCCCACAAGGAGAACGATCATGGCTTTCAACATGCACAACCGTAACCTGCTCAGCCTGATGCACCACAGCACCCGCGAGCTGCGTTATCTCCTGGATCTGTCCCGCGACCTCAAGCGCGCCAAGTACACCGGTACCGAGCAGCAACACCTCAAAGGCAACAACATTGCGCTGATCTTCGAGAAAACCTCGACCCGCACCCGTTGCGCCTTCGAAGTGGCCGCCTATGACCAGGGCGCCAACGTCACCTACATCGACCCGAACTCCTCGCAGATCGGCCACAAGGAGTCCATGAAGGACACCGCCCGCGTACTCGGCCGCATGTACGACGCCATCGAGTACCGTGGCTTCAAGCAGGAAATCGTCGAGGAACTGGCCAAGTTCGCCGGCGTCCCGGTGTTCAATGGCCTGACCGATGAATACCACCCGACCCAGATGCTGGCTGACGTGCTGACCATGCGCGAGCACAGCGACAAGCCGCTGCACGACATCGCCTACGCCTACCTGGGCGACGCCCGCAACAACATGGGTAACTCCCTGCTGCTGATCGGCGCCAAGCTCGGCATGGACGTGCGCATCGCCGCTCCCAAGGAACTCTGGCCGACCGACGAACACGTCGCCGCCTGCAAGAAGTTCGCCGAAGAAAGCGGCGCGAAGATCACCATCACCGAAGACCCGAAAGTCGCGGTCAAGGGCGTGGACTTCATCCACACCGACGTCTGGGTATCGATGGGTGAGCCGGTCGAAGCCTGGGGCGAGCGCATCAAGGAACTGCTGCCCTACCAGGTCAACATGGACATGATGAAGGCCGCCGGCAACCCGCGCGTGAAGTTCATGCACTGCCTGCCCGCCTTCCACAACAGCGAAACCAAGGTCGGCAAGCAGATCGCCGAACAGTACCCGAACCTGAAGAACGGCATCGAAGTCACCGATGACGTCTTCGAGTCCCCGTACAACATCGCCTTCGAGCAAGCGGAAAACCGCATGCACACCATCAAGGCGATCCTCGTTTCGACCCTCGCCGACATGTAATGCCGGACAGCCCCGGACCGCGACGACGTCGCCGGTCCGGGCGCTCCCACTCTTTCGGAGGAAATGAATATGCGTATCGTCGTCGCATTGGGCGGCAATGCCCTGCTGCGTCGTGGCGAGCCCATGACTGCCGACAACCAGCGCACCAACGTACGGATCGCTGCCGAACAGATCGCCAAGGTTGCCCCGGGCAACGAGCTGGTGATCGCCCACGGCAACGGTCCGCAGGTCGGCCTGCTGGCCCTGCAGGGCGCGGCCTATGAGAAAGTCAGCCCGTACCCACTGGACGTTCTCGGCGCCGAGACCGAAGGCATGATCGGCTATATGATCGAACAGGAAATGGGCAACCTGCTGCCGTTCGAAGTACCGTTCGCCACCATCCTCACCCAGGTCGAAGTCGACGCCAAGGACCCGGCCTTCCAGAACCCGACCAAGCCGATCGGCCCGGTCTACTCCAAGGAAGAGGCCGAAGCCCTCGCCAAGGAAAAAGGCTGGAGCATCGCACCTGATGGCGACAAGTTCCGCCGCGTGGTCGCCAGCCCCCGTCCGAAGCGCATCTTCGAGATCCGCCCGGTCAAGTGGCTGCTGGACAAGGGCACCATCGTCATCTGCGCGGGCGGCGGCGGCATCCCGACCATGTATGACGAAGCCGGCAAGAAGCTCTCCGGTGTCGAAGCGGTCATCGACAAGGACCTCTGCTCCTCGCTGCTGGCCCAGGAGCTGTCGGCTGACATCCTGATCATCGCCACAGACGTGGACGCGGCCTACATCGACTGGGGCAAACCGACCCAGAAGGCCATCGCCCAGGCCCACCCGGACGAACTGGAACGCCTGGGCTTCGCCGCCGGCTCCATGGGGCCGAAGGTCATGGCCGCCATCGAGTTCGCCCGCAACACCGGCAAGGACGCGGTGATCGGCTCGCTGGAAAACATCGTCGCCATCACCGAAGGCAAGTCCGGCACCCGCGTCAGCACCAAAAAGGCTGGCATCGAGTACCGCTGAGCACTACCCGCGACACCCCGGGAGCCCATCGTGGCTCCCGGCTCCCCCCTCCTTCAGCAGTCTCCGCTCGATCCATACGGAAATTCGTCGTCTTCTTCCGCCAAATCCTGGCATTGGCGTGACTCGGCGGTCATCATCCTCGTCAGCTAAAGCATTCGAATCACTCTAGCCACCGCCTGGCTTTGTGCCACCGGGCCGCCCCGCCTTGGGCAACCGCCGCCCGGCCGTACAAGATGGACTTGCTGAAGGAGTTTCCGAGAGATGTCTCGACTACCGGTCATCGTTGGTTTTGGTGGGTATAACGCTGCGGGTCGCAGCTCGTTCCATCATGGGTTCCGCCGCACCGTCCTCGAATCCATGGAGAGCGCCGCCCGCCAGGAAACCCTCGCCGGCCTCGCGGTGATGATGAAGCTGGTCAAGGTCGTCGACGGCCAGTACCAGGACGCCGACGGCGACAGCCTCGACCTCGCCGCCATCGAGCAGCGCTTCGAGCAGCAGATCCGCCAGTCCACCCTGATCCGTCGCATCGAGCTGCAATACCTCGACGTCGACGCCGCGCACTGCCACAAGAGCCTGACCGTCAGCGCCGCCAGCGGCCCGGTGACCTTCACCAGTCTGCGCAAGCAACTGCCCGAGCCGCTGCCGGCCAACTGGTCGGTGGAAGAACTCGAAGGCGGCGAGGTGCGCGTCACCCTGCACGACAGTTGCGAGTTCAAGGTCGACAGCTACCGCGCGCTGCCGGTGAAGTCCGCCGGCCAGTTGCCCACCGGCTTCGAACCCGGCGAGCTGTACAACTCGCGCTTCCACCCGCGCGGCCTGCAGATGTCCGTGGTCGCCGCCACCGACGCGGTGCGCTCCACCGGCATCGACTGGCAGACCATCTGCGACAAGGTGCAGCCCGACGAGATCGCCGTGTTCTCCAGCAGCATCATGAGCCAGCTGGACGAGAACGGCTTCGGCGGCCTGCTGCAGTCGCGCCTGCGCGGCCACCGCGTGTCGGCCAAGCAACTGCCACTGGGCTTCAACAGCATGCCCACCGACTTCATCAACGCCTACGTGCTGGGCAGCGTCGGCATGACCGGCAGCGTCACCGGCGCCTGCGCCACCTTCCTCTACAACCTGCAGAAGGGCATCGACGTCATCACCAGCGGCCAGGCCCGCGTGGCCATCATCGGCAACGCCGAAGCGCCGATCACCTCCGAGATCATCGAGGGCTACGCCGCCATGGGCGCGCTGGCCACCGAGGAGGGCCTGCGCCACATCGAAGGCCGCGACGACGTCGATTTCCGCCGCGCCAGCCGCCCGTTCGGCGAGAACTGCGGCTTCACCCTGGCCGAATCCGCCCAGTACGTGGTGCTGATGGACGACGCCCTGGCCCTGGAACTGGGCGCCGAGATCCACGGCTCGGTGCCGGACGTGTTCATCAACGCCGACGGCTTCAAGAAGTCCATCTCCGCCCCCGGCCCCGGCAACTACCTGACGATGGCCAAGGCCGTGGCCGCCGCCACGCAGATCGTCGGCGAAAAGAGCGTGCGCCAGCACAGCTTCGTCCACGCCCACGGCTCCAGCACCCCGGCCAACCGCGTCACCGAGTCGGAAATCCTCGATCGCGTCGCCACCGCCTTCGGCATCAGCGACTGGCCGATCACCGCGGTGAAGGCCTTCGTCGGCCACTCCCTGGCCACCGCCAGCGCCGACCAGATGATCTCCGCCCTGGGCACCTTCCGCTACGGCGTGATCCCGGGCATCAAGACCGTCGAAACCTTCGCCGACGACGTCTTCAGGGACCACATCGCCCTGTCCAGCAGCGACGTGCGCCGCGACGACCTGGAAGTCTGCTTCATCAACTCCAAGGGTTTCGGCGGCAACAACGCCACCGGTGTGCTGCTGTCCCCCGCCGTGACCGAGAAGATGCTGCGCAAGCGCCACGGCGATGCCGCCTTCGCCGACTACCAGGCCCGCCGCGAAGCCACCCGCAGCGCCGCCCGGCAGTACGATGAAGCCGCCAGCCAGGGGCGTTTCGACATCATCTACAACTTCGGCAACGACATGATCAACGAGAAGGCCATCGAGATCAGCGACAAGGGCGTACAGGTGCCGGGCTTCAACCAGGCCATCGCCTACAAGAAGGACGAGCGCTTCAGCGACATGCTCGACTGATCGCCGCCGCTCCACGAAAAAGCCGGGCATCTGCCCGGCTTTTTCATGCCCGAACGCAGTGCTTTTTTGTAGGAGCGAGCTTGCTCGCGAACCGCTCAACGCCTTACCCGCCGGGAAACTCGTTCGCGAGCAAGCTCGCTCCTACGAAGAGCCTACGCGGCGGTCAGTAGGTGCCCTGCCCCACACCCAGTTCGAGAATGCTGCTCTTGAGGTTCTCGAAGTCGTACTCGCTCAGCCCGACGTAATCCAGCACCCTGGCGCGGATGCTCTCCCACTCGTGGTCTTCCGGCTGGTTGCCCAGCACGCGGTGCGAGCCGCAGATGTGCTCGGCCATCTTGAGGATCGCCAGCAGGTTCTTCAGCTGCGTGTCGCGGGCACTGTCGTCGCTGAAGATCGACAACGCGTTGTGATGATTGGCGATGGCCTCGCAGACATGCTCCGGCAGGCGCCAGGAGCGCGCGGTGAAGTAGCCGACCACGGCATGGTTGGTGTTCAGCACGCGGTTCTCGGTGTCCACCACCCGGCGCTCGTCACTGGCGCTGGCATAAGCCTCCTCCAGCACCGCCATGTAGTGCGGGAAGCGCTTGAGCATCAGCGGAATGCCGCAGTTGTGGAACAACCCCAGCGCGTAGGCCTCGTCCACCGACTCGTAGCCGATGCGTTTGGCCAGGGTCAGGCAGCTCATCGCCACGTCCTGCGCGGTATCCCAGAAACGGTTGAGGGTGACGATGGTGTCGTCGCTCATCTCGCCCTTGATCGACTGCGCATTGATCAGGTTGATCACCGAGCGGCTGCCCAACAGGTTCACCGCCCGCTGGATCGAGGTGATGCGGTTGGCCAGGCCGAAGAACGGCGAGTTCACCAGCTTAAGCAGCGCGCCGGACAGCCCCGGGTCCTGGCTGATCAGCTTGGCGATCGCCTTCAGGTCCGGGTTGGGCATGAACTGCTCCATCTGCAGATCAACCATGATCTGCGGCTGCGGCGGCACGCTGATGCCCTGCAGGGCCTGACGGATCTGTTCGGCGGAGAGTTCCTGGGACATGGGCGGGCAGGTTGAAAGTTGACGGGGCGCACAGTTTACCCAGAGCGCAACGTTCTGGAACCGGCGTTTTAGACTGAACTTTCATCGGCGGCAGTGTCGGAACCTTTACACCCAAAAGGACGAAACGGGAGATTCGCCATGAGCCAGACACTCAACGGCAAGACTGTCGCCATCCTGGTCACCGACGGCTTCGAGCAGGTGGAACTGACCGGCCCGCGCGGCGCCCTGGAACAGGCCGGGGCCAAGGTACGCATTCTTTCCGACAACGCCGACAAGGTCCGTGGCTGGAACCATGACCGGCCCGCCGACAGTTTCAAGGTGGACGGTACCTTCGAGACGGCCCGCATCGACGAGTATGACGCCGTGCTGCTGCCCGGCGGCGTGATCAATTCCGACCAGATCCGCAGCCTGCCCAAGGCCCAGGAACTGGTGCGACGCGCCGACCACGCCGGCAAGCCCATCGCGGTGATCTGCCACGGCGCCTGGCTGCTGGTCTCCGCCGGCCTGGTGAAGGACCGTACCCTGACCAGCTGGAACTCCCTCAAGGACGACATCAGCAACGCCGGCGGCCATTGGGTGGACCGCCCCGTGGTCAAGGACGGCCACCTCATCAGCAGCCGCAAGCCAGACGACATCCCAGCCTTCAGCAAGCAGTTGATCGAAGCCCTCGCCGCCTGACCCCGAAGTCGACCAAAAGCGCACGCGCCCCGCTCCGGCGGCGCGTGCCGCTACGGTATAATCGCGCTCTTTTGCCGGAGCCTTTCCCCATGACCCTGCCCAGCCTGCGTCTGAAAGCCAACGCCGAGCGCCGCCTGCGCGCCGGCCACCTGTGGGTCTACAGCAACGAGGTGGACGTCGCCGCCACCCCGCTGAACGGTTTCGGCGCCGGCGAACAGGCCATCCTCGAAATGGCCAACGGCAAACCGCTGGGCATCGTCGCGATGAGTCCGAACAACCTCATCTGCGCCCGCCTGATTTCCCGCGATACCAAGCACGTCCTCGACAAATCCCTGCTGGTTCACCGCCTGAACGTCGCCCTCAGCCTGCGCGAGCGCCTGTTCGACAAACCCTTCTACCGCCTGGTCTACGGCGACTCCGACCTGCTGCCGGGCCTGGTCGTGGACCGTTTCGGCGACGTGCTGGTGGTGCAGCTCGCCTCGGCGACGATGGAAAAGCACCGCGACGACGTGCTCGCCGCCCTGCTGCAGGTGCTCAAACCCAGCGCCGTGCTGTGGAAGAACGACTCCAGCGCCCGCGATGCCGAAGGCCTGGAGCGCTACGTGGCCAACGCCTACGGCGAAGTCCCGGAATGGGTCGCGCTGGAAGAGAACGGCGTGAAGTTCGAAGCCCCGGTGCTGGCCGGCCAGAAGACCGGCTGGTTCTACGACCACCGCATGAACCGCGCCCGCCTGCAGCCCTATGTGCAGGGCAAGCGCGTGCTCGACCTGTTCAGCTACATCGGCGGCTGGGGCATCCAGGCCGCGGCCTTCGGCGCCAGCGACGTGATGTGCGTCGATGCCTCCGGCTTCGCCCTCGATGGCGTGGAGCGCAATGCCGCGCTGAACGGCGTGGCGGACAAGGTCGCCTGCGTCGAAGGCGACGTGTTCGAAGCCCTGCGCGAGCTGAAGGCCGCCGACGAGCGCTTCGACGTGATCGTTGCCGACCCGCCCGCCTTCATCAAGCGCAAGAAGGACCTGAAGAACGGCGAGGCCGCCTACCGCCGCCTCAACGAACAGGCCATGCGCCTGCTGTCCAAGGACGGCATCCTGGTCAGCGCCTCCTGCTCCATGCACCTGCCCGAGGACGACCTGCAGAACATCCTGCTGGGCAGCGCCCGCCACCTGGACCGCAATATCCAACTGCTCGAACGCGGCGGCCAGGGTCCGGACCACCCGGTGCACCTGGCGATCCCGGAAACCCGCTACATCAAGAGCCTGACCGTGCGCCTGCTGCCCAACGGCTAAGGCATCACGGCAGGTCAGAAAACGGGGCGTTTCCGCAAGGGAGCGCCCCGTTTTTCATTTCACCGGCATCAGCGAATCCGCCTCGCTGATCACCGCCTTGCCGGTCTTGCGCTCGAACAGGCACAGCTCGCGGCCCTGCTTGCCCTGCATGTGTTTTTGGGGATAGCGCCCACCGATCATCAGTGCCGTATAGCCCACACTGTCGTCGAACAGCACCGGCGAACCCAGCACCTCCTTGTTCTGCAGATGACTCAGCGCCAGGCAGGCTTCGCGCTGCTGCTTGTCCTGCGCCTGCCAGGCCTCATCGGACGAAGCCTGCACAGCGCCGACGAAAAGCACGGCGAGCAGGGCGATGCGGGTAACCTTCATGGGGTTGCTCCTTCAACGAATGGGACGGGAAAGCGCCACTGGCCATTCAGACCACGCCAGCGCGGCGAAAGTCTATGCCCCGTACCGACCGCCAGCCTTTCCCTGGCGGCAAGGCCCGGCGTAGAATCCGGGCATTCCTGCCATTTATCCCCCGGCGGGCCTGTGAGCCCCGGCCGAGCAGGCGGTGACCCCGCCACGCCCCGCGCCAACCTCGCCCATGCAAGGCCATCTGCTGTTTGCATCCGGTGCGTACCGCGCTCACGATACGAAATCAGAGTCCGCTCAAGGTCTCGCCGGCCAGCCCTACCCGCTGCACGCCGCCGCACTTAAAGACCCGGATCGACTCCCACCGTGACCTGATGCGCAGGAACCTGTCATGCCCGATTACCGCTCGAAAACCTCCACCCACGGCCGAAACATGGCTGGCGCCCGCGCCCTCTGGCGCGCCACCGGGATGAAGGACGAAGACTTCAAGAAGCCGATCATCGCCATCGCCAACTCCTTCACCCAGTTCGTGCCTGGCCATGTGCACCTGAAGGACCTCGGCCAACTGGTCGCCCGCGAGATCGAGAAAGCCGGCGGCGTGGCCAAGGAGTTCAACACCATCGCGGTGGACGACGGCATCGCTATGGGTCATGACGGCATGCTCTATTCCCTGCCGTCGCGCGAGATCATCGCCGACTCCGTGGAGTACATGGTCAACGCCCACTGCGCCGACGCCATCGTCTGCATCTCCAACTGCGACAAGATCACCCCCGGCATGCTGATGGCCGCCCTGCGCCTGAACATCCCGGTGGTGTTCGTCTCCGGCGGCCCGATGGAGGCCGGCAAGACCAAGCTGGCGAGCCACGGCCTGGACCTGGTGGACGCCATGGTGGTCGCCGCCGACGACTCCTGCTCCGACGAGAAGGTCGCCGAGTACGAGCGCAGCGCCTGCCCGACCTGCGGTTCCTGCTCCGGCATGTTCACCGCCAACTCGATGAACTGCCTGACCGAGGCCCTGGGCCTGTCCCTGCCGGGCAACGGTTCGACCCTGGCCACCCACGCCGACCGCGAGCAGTTGTTCCTGCGCGCCGGCCGCCTGGCGGTGGAGCTGTGCCAGCGCTACTACGGCGAAGGCGACGACAGCGTGCTGCCGCGCAGCATCGCCAACGTCAAGGCGTTCGAGAACGCCATGACCCTCGACATCGCGATGGGCGGCTCGACCAACACCATCCTGCACCTGCTCGCCGCCGCCCAGGAGGCGGAGATCGCCTTCGACCTGCGCGACATCGATCGCCTGTCGCGCAAGGTGCCGCAGCTGTGCAAGGTCGCACCGAACATCCAGAAGTACCATATGGAAGACGTGCACCGCGCCGGTGGCATCTTCTCCATCCTCGGCGAACTGGCCCGCGGCGGCCTGCTGCACACCGACGTGGGCACCGTGCACAGCCCGAGCATGCGTGAGGCCATCGCCGAGTGGGACATCACCCAGACGACCGACGAGAAGGTCCACACCTTCTTCAAGGCCGGCCCCGCCGGCATCCCGAGCCAGGTCGCGTTCAGCCAGAACACCCGTTGGCCGAGCCTGGACGATGACCGCGCCGAAGGCTGCATCCGCAGCGTCGAGCACGCCTACTCCCAGGAAGGCGGCCTGGCCGTGCTGTACGGCAACATCGCCCTCGACGGCTGCGTGGTGAAGACCGCCGGCGTGGACGAATCCATCCACGTGTTCGAAGGCCGCGCGAAGATCTTCGAAAGCCAGGACAGCGCCGTAAAGGGCATCCTCGCCGACGAAGTGAAGCCGGGCGACATCGTGATCATCCGCTACGAAGGCCCGAAAGGCGGCCCGGGCATGCAGGAAATGCTCTATCCGACCAGCTACCTGAAGTCCAAGGGCCTGGGCAAGGATTGCGCCCTGCTCACCGACGGCCGCTTCTCCGGCGGCACCTCGGGCCTGTCCATCGGCCACGCCTCGCCGGAAGCCGCCGCCGGCGGCGCCATCGGCCTGGTGCAGGACGGCGACAAGGTGCTGATCGACATCCCCAACCGCAGCATCAACCTGCTGGTGAGCGATGAGGAACTGGCCACCCGCCGCGCCGAGCAGGACAAGAAGGGCTGGAAACCGGCCCAGCCGCGCGCGCGCAAGGTGAGCACCGCGCTGAAGGCCTACGCCCTGCTGGCCACCAGCGCCGACAAGGGCGCAGTGCGCAACAAGGCGCTGCTGGACGGCTGAGCCTGGCAGTGACACTGAAAAGCCCGGCGAATGCCGGGCTTCTTGTTTCGGTCTGCGATGCTTTTCGTAGGAGCGAGCTTGCTCGCGAACAGAGCCCACCGGTGACGCCGAGGCTGATCGGGTTAGCGAGCAAGCTCGCTCCTACAGGTTCATGCGACCCCGCTACCTGATGACTGGTTGCGGATCTCGTTAAACCTTACGAGTCACCTTTCGCAGCCTTCGGACAATCACCATACCCCGGCTTCATGCCACGCTCCGCGTTGCAGATCGAACCTTTTTCTTCCCAGGTGATATTGCCGGTCTTGCTGTCCTTCGCAGGCGTCAACTTGATAGTCAGGGCATTGCCTTCCGCGTCGGTCGCCGCGGTATTCGCTTCGATGACACCACTGGCAACCGAATAGCCACCCGTGACGTTCGACGTTTCCGCGAAGGCTTCGGGAATCCCGAAGTCGCCTGTCTTGCATTCACTCAATTTCGCCGCCTCCGCGATACAGAGGCTGACTGCCGTCTTCACTCCGGACAACTCGGTCTTGGCCGCCGCCGCTCGCGCGCGCGATGAATAGTTCGAATACAAGGGAAGGGAAACCGAAGCCAGGATGCCGATGATCGCCACGACGATCATCAGTTCGATCAGGGTAAAACCACGTTGCACGTTCTTCATCATCAAATCCTTTTGTAGCGTTGATGGAAATCCGCCGCCGGTGAGCCGGGCCGGACTCGCTCCATTCAAGTCGCCGCAAAAGACCGCCGCATTCAGACAAATCCGCGCAAGATGCTGAAATTTCTCCCTTTTCTGAAACACTGAAAGACGCAGCCGCAGCCCTTTAGTGCCCATCTGAACGAAATCCTCCTTCCCGTTCGTCCTCCCTTGTCTCATGGCACTGTGCGATCCCGGTCCAGGCCAGTAAAATCGCGCTCTTTTTTCCCGGACCGCCCCCATGAGTTCCTTCGAAAACCCGTCCGCCGCCCAGTCCCAGCCCGATCTGGTCTACGGCCTGGAAGACCGCCCGTCCCTGCCGATCGCGTGGCTCGCCGCGCTGCAGCACCTGCTGGCGATCATCGTGCCCATCGTCACCCCCGGCCTGCTGATCTGCCAGGCGCTGGGCGTATCGCCGCGCGACACCAACCTGATCGTGTCGATGTCTCTGGTGATTTCCGGCATCGCCACCTTCGTCCAGTGCAAGCGCTTCGGGCCGTTCGGCGCGGGCCTCTTGATCGTCCAGGGCACCAGCTTCAACTTCGTCGGCCCGCTGATCGCCGGCGGTGCGCTGATGGTGAAGAACGGCACGCCGGTGGAAGCGGTGATGGCGGCGATCTTCGGCGTGGTCATGGCCGGCTCCTTCGTCGAGATGGGCGTGTCGCGCATCCTGCCCTTCGTGAAGCGCCTGATCACCCCGCTGGTCACCGGCATCGTGGTGCTGATGATCGGCCTCACGCTGATCAAGGTCGGTCTGATCAGCATGGGCGGCGGCTTCTCGGCGATGGGCAACGGCACCTTCGCCAACGGCGAAAACCTGATGCTGTCGGGCCTGGTGCTGGCGATCATCGTCATCCTCAACCGCATCCCGGTGGTATGGATGCGCAGCGGCGCGATCGTCATCGCCCTGGCCGTGGGCTACGCGCTGGCCGGCTACCTGGGCCGCCTGGACTTCACCGGCATGCACGAGGCGCCGGCCTTCCAGGTTCCGGTACCGCTGCACTTCGGCCTGGGCTTCTCCTGGAGCCTGTTCATCCCGATGCTGGTGATCTACCTGGTCACCTCGCTGGAAGCCATCGGCGACATCACCGCCACCAGCAAGATCTCCCGCCAGCCGGTTGAAGGCCCGCTGTGGATGCAGCGCATCAAGGCTGGCGTGCTGGTGAACGGTGCCAACTCGCTGCTGGCCGGCCTGTTCAACACCTTCCCCAGCTCGGTGTTCGCGCAGAATAACGGTGTGATCCAGCTGACCGGCGTCGCCAGCCGCCATGTCGGCCTGTGGATCGCCGCGATGCTCATCGTGCTGGGCCTGTTCCCCAGCGTCGCCGGGGTGATCCAGGCCGTGCCGGAGCCGGTGCTGGGCGGCGCCGCGATGGTGATGTTCGGCGCGGTCGCCGCCTCGGGCATCAACATTCTCGCCGGCATCCACCTGGACCGCCGCGCGCTGCTGATCATCGCCGTCAGCCTGGCCCTGGGCCTGGGCGTATCGCAGGTGCCGGAGTTCCTCGCGCACATGCCCCATGCGCTGCGCAACGTGCTGGAGTCCGGCGTCGCCACCGGCGGCATCTGCGCCCTGCTGCTCAACTGGTTCCTGCCCGAGCTCGACGCCGCCAAGGTCTCGCACAACGGCTGATCCAGCCACGACGCCACCTTCGGGTGGCGTCGTCGTTTATGCTCCCTGGCATGACCTCTTCCCTGCGCATCGGCGTCATCGCCGACACCCACGGCCTGCTGCGCCCCGAAGCGCTGGCGGCGCTGCAAGGCTGCGCGCGCATCCTGCACCTGGGCGACATCGGCCCCGAATCACTCCTCGATCAACTCCGCGAACTGGCGCCGCTGGACGTGGTGCGTGGCAACAACGACACCGAGGACTGGGCTGACGCACTGCCGGAAACCCTGCGGCTGGAACTGGGCGGGCTGCGGCTTTACCTGATCCATGACCTCAAGCAGTTGGCCATCGATCCAGTAACCGAGGACATCGACGTGGTGCTGGCGGGGCATTCGCACAAGCCGCTGAACGAGGTGCGCGATGGCGTGCTGTACCTGAATCCGGGCAGCGCCGGGCCGCGACGGTTCAAGTTGCCGATTGCGTTGGCGATCCTGACCTTGAGCGAGGAAAAGGCCGAGGTGAAGATGGTTTCGCTCGTCTAAGAGCGTTCGCGAGCAAGCTCGCTCCTACAGCGTGGGCGCAGCTCTTCGTAGGAGCGAGCTTGCTCGCGAACCGCCGCCACGCCGTGTTCACGGCTCGAGCAGTTGCGTGGCCAACTGCGCCACCGCCTCCTGTCGCTCGGTCTTCTCGCCGCGCCGGCGGCCATTGAGGGCGGACCACTCCGGATGCGCCCGCGCCTTGCGCAGAGCCTCGGGCAGCTTGCCCTCGCGCCACTGCTTGTCTTCCGGCGATTGCACCTGGATCGCCTCCACCGCCGCATGCCCGCGCGTCTGCAGGGCCGCCAGCAGTTGCCGTTGGCGCAGCGCCAGCAGGCGCAGCACGCTGTCATCCACCGACAGCTCGCGGCTGCCCTTCAGCTTGCCCAGCAGGCGCTGGCCGTAGTGGCCAACGGTCTGCCAGGCGCCGCCGGCGATGGCGCCCAGTGCGGTCGCCGCGCCAAGGGTCAGGCCGCCGACCAGCAGGTCGATCCCCGCCCCCGCCGCCGCACCGGCCGCAACGCCGCCACCGAGGCGAATGCCCAGTTGGCGGAGGGTTTCAGGGTTGAACAGATCATCGCCCCAGCGGCCGTCCAGCAGCGGCAGGTCGACGGCGCGGGCGTCGTCCTTGCGGAAGGCGTAGAGGCTGAGCAGCGCCTTCACGCAGGTGTCTTCGCGCTTGCGCACCTGATTGCGCAGCGCTTCGGTAGCGTCGCGCACCGCCGCGTCCCCCGCGGGCACCAGTTGGCGGCAAGCGGCGACATCCACCAGCAGTTCGGCGATCAATCGCGCCCCGGCCTCACGGCGTGCGACGGCCTGGGCTTCGTGATCGGCCACCAGCCGATCCAGTTGCGGGCGCGCACGCTCCAGCAGCAGCGCCAGGCTTTCGTACAGACGCCGCTCACCATCCAGCGGCGGCGCCACGCTGTCGAAACGCACCAGCGCATGCAGGCCGAGGCGGGACAGCGCCTCGCGCCACTGCTCCTCGCGGTGCTGCGGGCTGGCGACGAAGTTCAGCACCGGCAGCAGCGGCCGCGCGCAGGCGGCGAGCACTGCCAGTTCGTCGCGGTACTTGGCCAGCACCGGCTCGCGGGCATCGATCACGTAGAGTCCGGCGTCGGAGGCGAACAACTGGCGCAGCACCTTGGCTTCCTGCTCGAAGCGGCCACGGGCTTCGCTGCCGTCGAGGAAACGCCGCAGCTTTTCCGGGCCGTCCAGGCGCTCGCCGGGGCGCTCCAGGCCATCGAGGAAGTCGCGCAGGGCGATGGCATCTTCCAGGCCGGGCGTGTCGTACAGCTCCAGCAGCGGCTCGCCGTCCACCGACAGCCGCGCGCCTTCCACATGCCGCGTGGTGCTGGGACGGTGGGACACCTCGCCAAAGCCCACGTCGCGGGTCAGGGTGCGCAGCAGGGAGGTCTTGCCGACGTTGGTGTGGCCGACCACGGCCAGTTTCAGCGCATCAGTCATGCCCGGTCTCCAGCCAGCCCAGCGGCGACGCCGAGGTGTGCGGCAGTTGCAGGCGCTCGATGCCAGCGTGCCAGTCGCCCAGACGCTCGGCGTCCAGTGCCTCGCCCGCCGGCGCCTGCAACAGCCAGACGCGGGTGGCGGCGGCGCAGCGCGAGAGTTCGGCGATCAGCGCCAGGGTGCCGCGATCCGGCGAGCGACGCGGGTCGCAGGCGATCACCAGGCGCGCCGGCGGGTAGCGAGTGAGCTGCTCCAGCAGCCGACGGCGCTGGGCACCGTCGTCGAGGTCGCCGGCATTGGCGATGCCTTCGGCCAGCTTCGGCGGCCAGTTGGGCCGGTCGAGTAGTTCGATGGACACCAGCACGGCGCCGTCGGCGGTGGTCGCCGGGGCTTGCGCCTGCGGCTCGACCAGCTCGCCCGGCGCGGCATCGCTGACACCCAGGCGCTCGCTGGCCGGCATCAGGCGCTCGCGCAGCAGGGCGTAGCCGGGCAGCGAGACATCCAGCGCCAGCTGCGCACGCCCGCGCTTCCAGCGCCACAGGCAGAGCAGCCACAACGCACCGCGCAGCAGCACGCCGTACACCAGCAGGATCCCCACCAGCCAGCCGGCCCAGGCGTGGCGCGCGTTCTCGCTGGCCACCAGGGCATCGCCGCTGGCGCGCACCAGTTCGGAGTCCGGCTGCGGGAAGCCGAGCAGCGACGGCAGCGCGCCGAGGCCGTGGGTCAGGGCGATGAAGGTATCGCCGCCGAGGATGGTGGTCTCCCAGACGAAGCCGTAGCGTCGCGTCGCCAGCAGCGCCAGCATCACGCCCAGCGCGCTGACCAGGGCGACGAACCAGAGACCGTGGACCAGCAGGCCGAGCACCCAGCGCGTGAGTTTCTGCCGGTCCAGCAGCACCAGCAGCGCGGGCGCCAGTTGGGCGGCGTGGGCATCGCGGGCGAGCTTGCCGCTCAGCCACAACCACAGGCGGCCGAGCGCACCGGTCGCCTCGCCGCCGGCGAAGAAGGCCAGGGTCCAGCCCATCAGGGTAATCAGGTGCAGGCCGAGCAGGCTGGCCAGGGCCCAGAACACGTTGACCGGGCGCACTCCATCACCAAGGGCGGCGAAGGCCAGCCCGCCGCCGGTGAACAGCGCCAGCGCCAGCAGTAGGTACAACGCCAGGCGCGAGCCCTGCACCCAGGTGCGCAGGGCGGCGAGCTGGCCGTCGCGTTCGGCGAGCAGCAGCGCGCGCTGTTGCAGGCGGCGGGCGAGGTCACCGCCGCTGACGATGGCGCGGCGGTTGGCTTCGCTGTCTTCCAGCGGGCCGACCTGCTCCTCGCGCAGACGCACGGCCTCGCACAGCCACAGGGATTCGAGGGCGGAAGCGGGGGTTTCGCTCACGGGGTCTCCGACAATCGGTACTCGGCACCAAGGATAACCGCTGCTCGCCGCCACGTCCCGGCACCGCCGGTAACACCCGCTGGCGTCAACCAAACCAAGGAGGGGCTCTCGCCGCGAGCGGCCAGCCTCACACTCGGAAAAAACAACAAGAATGAGGCCTCGCCATGCTGCGCTCGCTGCTCAGTGCCTTGCCCCTGCTGCTCGCCGCCGCCACCGCGGCGGCCGTGGAAACCCCGCCGGTGCGCCCTTCCGACTGGGGCCCGGACACCCCGCTGATGCAGGCGGTGCCGCCGCGCGTGCTGGACGCCAAGGTCAGCGCCCGGCAGTCCGACAGCAACACCTCGCAACTGTGGATCAGCCACACCGACTTCCGCCTGCATGACGACATCGGCTTCTTCATCCGCAGGATGCTGATCCAGATGAGCCCGGTCGCCGGAGCCGGCACGCCGCTGATGCTGGATGATCCGAAATCTATGGTCGCGCGCATCCAGGCCGGCGATATCTTCGTCGCCGACGCGACCCTCGCCACGCTGCTCAACGAGGAGCTGCGCAACGCCAACGCGCCGGTGCGCAACCTCAAGCTCAGCACTCGCGCCGATGGCCAGGAAGTCCACGGCGAACTGCTGCGCAAGGGCCGCTGGCGGCCGCTGCGGATGGTCACCGGGATCGAGCAGGCCGGGCCGCTGAAGGTGGCGCTGGTACCGCAGCGGATCTTCGTCGACGGGGTGGACGTCACGCCCTCGCTGAGCGCCGCCTCCATCGAGATGTCCGAGGTGCTGCAACTGCACACCGCGCACATGCAGCTGATCGGCAACCGCATCCTGGTCGACCTCGACGGCCTGTTCCCGCCGCCGCGCCTGGACTTCACCGTGCGTAGCCTGAAGCTCGCCGACGGCGGCATGGACCTGCTGCTGGGCAGCGAGCTGGCCGAGCTGAAATGGCCGCAGCTCAAGGCGCCGCAGAGCTACATGTTCATCGAAGGCGGCGACATCAAGATGGCGCGGACCATCCTGGTGAAGGCCTACGCGCTGTTCACCAGCCTGAGCCCCGATGCGCCGCTGCTGTTCAATCTGTACGACTACCGCCGCCAGTTGCAGTACGGCGAAATCCGCCTGCGCGAAGACGGCATGGTACACATCGCCGTCTCGCCCGTTAAGGCGCCCGCCCCGGAGGAGAAAGCCCTATGAGAACCCTCCTTGCCTCCCTGCTCTGCCTCGCGCTGGCCGGCCAGGCCGGCGCCGAGAGCGCCATCGACAGGCAGCAGCGCGAACTGGGCGTGCTGCGCCAGGGCTGGTTCCAGCAGACGCCGCCGGCGCCGGACTTCAAGGCCAGCCGGCCGGGCGGCCTGCGCGATTCGGGCCAGGACGGCGTGGGCATCCTGCTGCACAACGTGGACATGTACTTCCAGGGCGACATCGGCTTCCACAGCCCGCAGCTCAAGGGCTGGCTAGTGCCGCTCAGGGCCGGCGAGCCGATCGACTTCGACCGCCCGCAGGACATGCGCATCAACGTCTCCGAGGGCGAGGTGATCCTCAGCCCCGCGCAGCTCGGCAGCCTGTTCAACCAGCACATCCTCGCCTACCCGCAAAGCATGCTACGCGACTTCACGCTCAGCGTCGAAGGCGACCGCCTGCTGGTGTCCGGCGAAGTGCAGCCGCTGGGCGTCGGCCCCTGGCTGCCGCTCAAGCTGTCCGGCACGGTGAAACTCGACGGCGACAACCTCGACTACCAGCCCGACAGCGTGAAGGTGCTCGGCGTGCCCAGCTACGGCGCCATGAGCCTGGTGGGCCTGCGCCTGGATTCGCTGGTGACCCTGGAGCGGCCCGGCGCGGTGCTCAAGGACAACGTGATGCACCTGAACTACCACCAGGTCTTCCCGCTGGTGGGCATCGACGGCCGCGTGGAGTCCAGCTGGCTGGACGCCAAGGGCCTGCACCTGAAGTTCGCGCCGAAGGACGGCGCCGCCGCGCTGGCCTTCGAGCCGCCGCGCCAGGCCGGGCAGTCCTACATCTGGCTGCAGTCGGGCGACCTGAAGATCTTCGAGATCCTCATCACCTACTCCCAGGTGCTGCTCAAGGCCGAGCGCCCGGACCAGACGCTGGCCTTCAACCTCAAGGACTACCGCAAGGTGCTGGCCACCGGCATCACCCAGGTCAACGAGGACGGCACCTTCTTCATGCGCGTTCCGCCACCGGCCGGCCCCGCCGATGGCGAGCGGCTGGTATCCTCTGGCAACGGGAGTTCCCGCTGATGTTCACCACTGGAGTCGAGATGGCCCAACTGCCCCTGGCGATGATCGCCGCCCTTGCCGAGAACCGCGTGATCGGCGTCGACAACCGCCTGCCCTGGCACCTGCCGCAGGACCTCAAGCACTTCAAGGCCATGACCCTGGGCAAGCCGGTGATCATGGGCCGCAAGACCTGGGACTCCCTCGGCCGCCCGCTGCCGGGCCGGCTGAACATCGTGGTCACCCGCCAGGCGGGCCTCACGCTGGAAGGCGCGGAAGTCTTCACCAGCCTCGACGCCGCCCTGGAGCGCGCCGAGCAGTGGGCCCAGCAAGAGGAAGCCGACGAGCTGATGCTGATCGGCGGCGCCCAGCTGTACGCGCAGGCCCTGGGCCGCGCCGAGCGGCTCTACCTGACCCGCGTGGGCCTGAGTCCGGACGGGGATGCGCACTTCCCCGAAGTGAACGAAGGCCAGTGGCACCTGGCGTCGAGCATCGAGCACGACGCGGAAGGCGAGACGCCGGCCTATGCGTTCGAGGTGTGGGAGCGGGCATAGCACCGCGTTCCAATCGACAGAGAATCGTTCGAATGCAGGCAATCACGCTCGAAATCCCCGAAGCCAATGTGGAGTTCTACATAGCGGCATTAGCGAGAGGCCTGCTTTCGGCGATGAAAACAGGCGTAATTCCTACCGAAGTGGGGATCTGGAGTCTGGGAAGACCAAGCGTACAGCGGGCTCTGGAGAGCAGGATCAGTCCTGAACTGGCGAGCATCCTGAGTGAGTTCGATGAGCTGGACGCCTTGCAGTCGCTCGGCGGAGATATCCAGGGAGCCTTGGACCGGCTGCTGAACCAATTGGACGAATGCCTACGAGGCGCTTCGTCTAGGGACACAGCGAATTATGTAATCAGAGCCACGCAGCAGTAGCCGCAGTCAGTACGAATAGAACGCCGCCCCGGTCACCCCGCGCGGCGTTTTTCATGGGCGCTCACACACGAAATCTCCGCTCACAACTCCACACCTTGACCCTGTAGGAACTACAGGCTGCCCAATGACTCCATCCCACGACGGGAAACGGGAGGTACATCATGGGTTGGCTCGAACGTTTGATGATGGGCGGTCACCACGGCCGCGGCGGTTATGGCGGCGGATACGGCGCACCGGGCTATCCGCCGGCACCCGCGCCACCACCGCCAGCCAATGCGGTTCCCTCCCAGCCCTGCCCGCAGTGCAGCGCACAGAACCCCCAGGGCAGTCGCTTCTGCCACAACTGTGGCGGATCGCTGCAGGCCATGCCCTGCAAGGGGTGCGACGCCGCTGTCGCGCCCCAGGCGCGCTTCTGCGCGCAGTGCGGCCAGGAGCGCGGCGGCTGACGGGGCCGGCGGATAGCCGCGGGCCCCGCCGGCTCAGAACGCGAAGTGCTCCGCGTCCAGCGCCATCAGGCAGTCCGCGCCGCCCAGCAGTGCCTCGCGGTGCATGCTGGCGCGCGGCAGGATGCGCTTGACGTAGAACTCGGCGCTGGCGAGCTTGGCGCGGTAGAAGTCCGCGTCGCCCTCGCCGGCCGCCAGCTTCGCCTGCGCCACGCCCGCCGCCTGGAGCCACAGGCCGCCGAGCAGCACGTAGGAGCAGTACTGCAGGAAGTCCACCGAGGTGGCGCCGATTTCCTGTGCATCGCGCTGGCAGGCGGCGATCACTTCGGCGGTCAGGCTGCGCCATTCCAGCAGGCGTTGCCGCACGGTTTCCGCCAGGCCGGCGAGTTCGGTGCGCGCACCGGCGGTTTCGCAGACCGCCGCCAGTTCGCCGATCAGCGCGTTCAGCTCCGCCCCGCCGTCGCCCAGCAGCTTGCGGCGGATCAGGTCGAGCGCCTGGATGCCGTTGGTGCCTTCGTAGATCTGCGTGATGCGGCTATCGCGCATCAGTTGCTCCATGCCCCACTCGCGGATGTAGCCGTGACCGCCGTAGACCTGCACGCCGAGGCTGGAGACCTCCTGGCCGACGTCGGTGAAGAACGACTTCACGATGGGGATCAGCAATGCCGCGCGCTTGCCCGCGGCCTTGCGGCCGTCCGCCTCGGGGTGGCCATGCTCCAGGTCCAGCTCGCGGGCGCACAGCGCGGCGATCATCCGACAGCCTTCGGTAAGGGTCTTCTGGGTCAGCAGCATGCGCCGCACGTCCGGGTGGACGATGATCGGGTCGGCGGCCTTGGTCGGCTCGGCCGCACCGGTCAGCGCCCGCGATTGCAGGCGTTCGCGGGCATAGGCCAGCGCGCCCTGGCACGAGCGCTCGGCGATGCCCAGGCCTTGCAGGCCGACCTGGAAGCGCGCGTCGTTCATCATGGTGAACATGCACGCCAGGCCCTGGTTGGCCTGGCCGATCAGCCAGCCGGTGGCGCCGTCGAAGTTCATCACGCAGGTGGACGCGCCCTTGATGCCCATCTTGTGCTCGATGGCGCCGCAGCTCAGGGCGTTGCGCGCGCCCGGCGTGCCGTCGGCGTTGGCGATGAACTTGGGCACCAGGAACAGGCTGATGCCCTTCACCCCGGCCGGGGCGTCCGGCAGGCGCGCCAGTACCAGGTGGACGATGTTCTCGGACAGGTCCTGCTCGCCGCCGCTGATGAAGATCTTGCTGCCGCTGACGCGGTAGCTGCCGTCCGCCTGGGGTTCGGCACGGGTGCGCAGCAGGGCGAGATCGGTGCCGGCCTGAGGCTCGGTGAGGCACATGGTGCCGGTCCATACGCCGCTGACCATCTTCGCCAGGTAGTCGCGCTGCAGTTCTGGCGCGCCATGCTTGTACAGCGCCAGCACCGCGCCTTCGGTGAGGCCGGAATAGACGCGGAAGGACAGCGAGGCGGCCATCAGCATCTCGTGGAAGCAGGCCGCGACCATCTGCGGGAAGCCCTGGCCGCCGAACTCGGTCGGCCCGGTCATGCTCGCCCAGCCGTTGTCGCAGTACTGCCGGTAGGCCTCGCGGAAACCGTCGGGGGTGGTGACTTCGCCACCCTGCAGGGTCGCGCCCTGCTCGTCGCTGTTGCGGTTCAGCGGGGCGACCACTTCGCCGGTGTAGCGCGCGCCTTCTTCCAGCACGCCGTCGATCAGCTCGCGGTCGAGGCCGTTGCCCAGCTGCTCGCAGTGGGCGCTGACGTCGAACAGCTCGTGGAGGACGAAGCGCATGTCGCGCAGGGGTGCCTGGTAGCTCATCTCAATGCTCCTGTTTTACGTCGGCGAAGCGGCCACCGGCGGCGGCCAGGCGCTCGATCAGCGCGGCCGGTTGCCAGTGCGCGCCGTGCTCGCCAGCCAGGTCGCGCAGGCGCGCCAGCACGCTCTGCAGGCCCTGGGCATCGGCCCAGGCCATTGGGCCGGACTTGTCCTTGGGGAAGCCATAACCATTGAGGTAAACGGTGTCGATGTCGGCGCTGGCGGAGGCGATGCCTTCGTCGAGGATCTTCGCGCCTTCGTTGACCAGCGCCAGCAGGCAG
Organism: Pseudomonas sp. MT3; assembly: GCF_054720805.1. Taxonomy (NCBI): domain Bacteria; kingdom Pseudomonadati; phylum Pseudomonadota; class Gammaproteobacteria; order Pseudomonadales; family Pseudomonadaceae; genus Pseudomonas; species Pseudomonas sp. MT3. The sequence continues at coordinate 79,787 of NZ_JBTVPY010000008.1, read as the reverse complement.
CGCTCGAGGATTTCCTCGGCGCCGATGTCACGGCGCTGGTAGCCCAGGCGCTCGGACTCGCGCAGCACCAGCGCATCCACTTCCGGGTCGTGCTCGGCCTGGCGGCTACCCGGCTCGTAATGGTAGAAGCCGTTGCCGCTCTTCTGGCCGAAGCGGCCCATCTCGCACAGGCGGTTGTCCACCTGCACGGTCGGCGCGTCCTGGCCCTTACCGGCCAGCTCGCGGGCGCGCCATTCGAGGTCGATGCCGACCACGTCGAACATGCGGAACGGCCCCATGGCGAAGCCGAAACCCTGGATCGCCGCGTCCACCCGATGCGGCAGCGAACCTTCAAGGATCAACCGGCGCGATTCCTGGACGTACTTCTCCAGCATGCGGTTGCCGATGAAACCGTGGCAGTTGCCGGCGACCACGCTGACCTTGCCCATGCGCTCGCCCAGTTCCAGGGCCGCTTCGAGCACCGCGGGAGCGGTCTTCGCGCCGCGCACGATCTCCAGCAGCTTCATGATATGCGCCGGGCTGAAGAAGTGCAGGCCGAGCACCTGGGAGGGCCGCGAGGTCACCGCGGCGATGGCGTCGACGTCCAGGTAGGAAGTGTTGGAAGCCAGGATGGCCGAGGGTTTCAGCGCCGCATCCAGCTCGCGGAAGATCGACTGCTTGAGCTCGAGGTTCTCGTATACCGCCTCGATCACCAGGTCCACCTCGCGGATCGCCGCGTAGTTCGCCACCTGGGAGATGCGTGCGCGGCGACGGGCGGCTTCGGCCTCGTCGATACGACCCTGGCGCACGTTGTGGGCGTAGGTATCGGCCACCGCGCCGAGGGCCTGGGTGAGCATCTGCGGATTATTGTCCAGCCACAGGACCTGCACGCCGGCGTTCGCCAGGCACATGGCAATGCCCCGGCCCATGGTGCCGGCGCCGATGACGGCGGCGCTGGCGATGCGGATGTTCTGGCTCATGTTGTTCCTCTTGTCAGCCGAAAACGCTCATTTGAAGACCACTCACCTTAGGGAAGGCGCTACTATTTTTGAAATTTTGAGTTGTGATACGTGGCATTCACTCAATGAATATGAACACCTTCGACCTCAACCTGCTGCGGGTGCTGGATGCGCTGCTGCGCGAGCGCAACGTCTCGCGCGCGGCGGAGCGCCTGTCGCTGAGCCAGCCGGCGGTGAGCAACGCGCTGAACCGCCTGCGCGAGCTGCTCGATGACCCGCTGCTGGTGCGCGTCGGCCGGGCGATGCAGCCGACGCCACGGGCGCTGGAACTGGAAGCGCCGATCCGCGATGCCCTGCAGCGCATTGGCCAGAGCCTGGCCGGCGGCGACACCTTCGACCCGGCGCGCAGCCGCCAGCGCTTCACCCTGGCGCTGACCGACTATGTCGAGGCGCTGTGCATGCCGCACCTGCTCGAAAGTCTGGGCAGCGCGGCGCCGGGTATGGGCCTGACCATCCAGCACCTGACGCCGACACTGCCGGCCGAAGCGCTGGATAAAGGCAATCTCGATCTCGTACTGGGCCGCTTCGAGGAGCTGCCGGCGCGCTTCCAGCGCCGCCCGTGGACCAGCGAGACGCTGCGCCTGCTGGCCCGGCGCGGGCATCCGCAGGTGGACGGCACGATCGATCTGGAGACCTTCCTCGGCCAGCGGCACCTGTGGGTTTCCGGCGGGCAGACCAAGGGCATGGTCGACCAGTGGCTGGCCAGCCAGGGGCTGAAACGGCAGATCGCCTACACCACGCCCAACTACCTGCAGGCGGCGCACTTGGTGGCGACCACGGACTTGCTGACGGTGCTGCCGACGCGGCTGGCGGCCTATTTCGCACAGTTGCTGCCGTTGCAGGTGCTGGAGCTGCCGTTCGACGTGGGGCAGTTCCACCTGGAGTTGGTCTATCTCGCCCAGCGCGAGCGGGATACGGCGCTGCAGTGGCTGGTGGAGCGGATTGTGGAGGCGGCGCCGAGGTGAATGAGTGGGCAGAGCCCACCTGTAGGAGCGAGCTTGCTCGCGAACCAGCCCAACATCGGAGCATCGGGTGACATCTGTTCGCGAGCAAGCTCGCTCCTACGAAGAGCAAAAGCAGAAACGCGCCCGAGGGCGCGTTTCGTGTGGCTCAGAAGCGATCGCGAACGATCGTCTCTTCCAGCGGCAAACGGCCGATGCGCGGTCGGGCTTCCACCGCCTGTTTGCCCACGGCGATCATCAGGCCGATCACATGGTTGGCCGGCAGGTTGATCAGCTTGCCCACGGCGTCGAAGTCGAAACCGACCATCGGCACGCTGTCCAGGCCGCGGCCACGGGCGGCGAGCATCAGCGTCTGGGCCACCAGGCCGCTGCTGCGCATGGCTTCGTCGCGCTGGGTCTGCGGCTTGTCGCGGTAGTAGCCGTCGATGGCGCCGACCATGTAGTTCTTCACTTCGACCGGGGCGCCGTCCCACACGCGCTCGGCGTTCCTCTCCCAGCTGTCGACCTGCGCGCAGACGACCACCAGCATCGAAGCCTCGGTCATCTGCACCTGATCCCAGCCCGCCTCGCGGATCTGCGCGCGTAGCTGCGGGTCGCTGACTTCCACCAGGCGCACGTGCTGCAGGTTGAAGGAGGTGGGGGCGAGCAGCGCCTGTTGCAGCAGGTCGTCCTTCTCCTCGCGGCTCATCACGTAGGAAGTATCGAAACCACGGATGGAGCGGCGGCTGCGGATGGCGTCTTCGATCAGCATGGAAAATCCTCTGGCTGGCATGGGCGGAAATGGCGCGCATGGTAAGCCGAGAGGCAGCCCCGTTGCAGGGCGGCGTATCGATAATGTCTATCCGATGCCTCGATAGAACGATGCCCGCCAGGGTAGGCGGGCTCCGACCGGAGATCAGCTCTCCAGCGCTTCCACCGGTGCCGCCGTGGCCTGGCGCTGTTTGGGCGAGGTGAAGCTCAGGTAGCCGTCCTCGACCTTGCCGAAGCGCAGCAGCGCCAGGTCCAGCGCGTAGTTCTGGTAGAGCTTCCACGGCGTGCGGTCGCCCTGCTTGGGCATGCGGTCGGCGGCGCGCTGGATGTAGCCGGAGTTGAGGTTGAGGAAGGGCTCTTCCTTCACCGAGCCGTCGGTCTGGCGCGGTGTGCACTGGCGCATGCCGATGGCATCGAGGTGGTTGATCAGGCGGCAGAAGTACTCGCTGGAGAGGTCGGCCTTGAGCGTCCAGCTGGCGTTGGTATAACCGACGATGGCCGCGAGGTTGGGCAGGTCGCGCAGCATGATGCCGCGATAGCCCATGCTCTGGGTGACGTCGAAGGGCTTGCCGTCGATGGCCAGCTCCGCGCCGCCGAACATCACCAGATCCAGCCCGGTGGCGGTGACGATCACGTCCGCCTCCAGCAGTTGTCCGGACTTGAGCAGGATGCCCTTCTCGGTGAAGCGCTCGATGTGCTCGGTGACCACCGAGGCGCGGCCCTGGCGCAGCGCCTTGAACAGGTCACCATCGGGCACGCAGCACACGCGCTCGTCCCACGGCTTGTAGCGCGGACTGAAGTGGCGCATGTCGAAATCCTTGCCCAGCTGCAGGTTGGCCAGCTTGAGCATGAGCTTGCGCACCGCGCCGGGGAACGCCTTGGAGGCCATGAAGAAGATCATCTGCATGGTCACGTTGCGCGCCCGCGCCTGGCGGTACACCCACTTCTCCGGCAGGAAGTTGCGCAGGAAGTTGGAGATCGGGTCCTTCGCCGGCAGGGTGATCACGTAGGACGGCGAGCGCTGCAGCATGGTGACGTGGGCGGCCTTGTCGGTCAGTGAGGGGACCAGCGTGACGGCGGTGGCGCCGCTGCCGATCACCACGATGCGCTTGCCGCTGTAGTCGAAGCTCTCCGGCCACAACTGCGGGTGGATGACCTGCCCGGCGAAGCTCTCGCGCCCGGCGAATTCCGGGGTGTAGCCGGCGTCGTAGCGGTAGTAGCCGGTGCACATGAAGAGGAACTGCGCACTCATGCGCACCGGCTCTTCCTCATCGCCGCGCTGCACGACGAGGTTCCAGCGCGCGTTATTGCTGTCCCAGTCGGCCTTGAGCACGCGGTGGCGGTAACGCACCTTGTCCTCGACGCGGTACTCGCGGGCGGTCTCGCGGATGTAGTTGAGGATCGACGGGCCGTCGGCAATGGCCTTGGGATCGGTCCAGGGTTTGAAGTTGTAGCCCAGGGTGTACATGTCCGAGTCGGAGCGGATGCCCGGGTAGCGGAACAGGTCCCAGGTGCCGCCCATCGCCTCGCGGCCTTCGAGGATGGCGTAGGACTTGCCGGGGCACTGTTTCTGCAGGTGACAGGCCGCGCCGATGCCGGACAGGCCGGCGCCGATGATCAGTACATCCAGGTGCTCGGTGGACATGCGCGGGGCTCCTTGCTGCAACGCCCTGAAGAGTCTAGGTGGGAATGTCTCCCTGCACCCTACAAGCGTCTCCCCCAACGCCACGCCGACCTTTAGTCGTGCGTGGCGCCGGCGCGGTTACAACTGAGCCTGTACCCAATCGCGCACCCTGGCGTAGGGGTAGTCCTCCAGCATCGCGTAGCCGGGCAGCGTGCGTGCGCGCATGCGGGTGAAAGCCGGCACGCTGATACCGCAGAGGAAACGCGTCACGCAGTCGGCGCTGGGTGCCAGGCCACGGGCGCTGCGGTACTTCTCCAGGAAGGCGGCACAGCGGTTGTGCAGGTTCTGCCCTTCCAGTGGCGGCAGCGCGGGCGGCTCCGGCAGGCGGGCGACGCGGCCGGCGCAGACCGAGCAGTGCCCGCAACGGCGGGGAGCCTGCTGGTCGCCGAAGTACTGCGCCAGCCGCCAGCTCAGGCACTCCGAACTGCCCAGCAGTTCGAGCATGGCGCCGATACGGGCGATTTCGCTGTCCTCGTGGCGCTTGAAGTAGCGATGCAGCTCGTCGCTCAACTCATCCACAGAGAAGGACGCATCGCGCACCGAGTAGACCTCGGTCATCTGCTTGCTTTCCAGCTCCACCCAGCCGCGTTCCTGGAAGTAGTCCAGCGCCTTCACCACCCGCGCGCGCTCGGCGCCGTGACGGTTGTAGAGGGTGTCGAAATCCAGGGTCGCCCAGGTCCTGGCCCGCGCCGAGGTGCTGAGGATGGCATCGACGAACTGGCGCCGCTCGCCCTGGAAATGCCCTAGCAGTTCAGCGGAATCGATCAGCAGCTTGAAGCGATATTCGGCGAAATAGGCGAACCGTGGAGCAATAATGCCGCGTAACTCCAGCTGAACCAGCAGTGTCTTCAATGGCAGCTGGCGGATGTTGGACTGGTCCGACAGCGGCACCAGCATGGTCTCCCACTGGCCACCTCCCTGATAGCCAGCAGCCTGGCGGATTTCCTCCAGCACGAAGCGAATGCCTTCGCGCTCGGGCGTGTCGCCGTAGACGAAGTTCTCCAGCACGTTGAGGCTGTCGCGGTTGGCCAGCACCAGGCATTCCGAGCGCTGGCCGTCGCGCCCGGCGCGGCCGGTCTCCTGGCTGTAGTTCTCCAGCGACTTGGGCAGGTCGTAGTGCACCACCTGGCGGATGTCGCTCTTGTCGATACCCATGCCGAAGGCGATGGTGGCGACGATGCAGTTCAGCCGCCCCTCCATGAAGCGGCGCTGGATGCCCTCGCGCTCCGGGTGTTCCATGCCGGCGTGGTAGGCGCAAGCGGGAATGCCGCGCTCGGCCAGGTGCGCGGCGACTTCCTCGGCGGTCTTCTGCTGGGTGACGTAGACGATGGCCGGCTGCCCGGCGCGCTCGCCAAGCCACTGCACCAGCCGCGCGCGGCGGGCGGCGCTGGCCACCGGCTCCACCTGCAGGTCGAGGTTGGCGCGGTAGAAGCCGGTGGTGACCACGTCGGACTCGGCGATGGCGAACTTGCCGCGCATGTCGGCAATCACCGCTGGCGTCGCCGTGGCGGTGAGCAGCAGTACCTGGGGAATGCGCAACTGCTTCTGGTAGTCCGGCAGCTTCAGGTAGTCGGGGCGGAAGTTGTGGCCCCATTCGGAAATGCAGTGCGCCTCGTCCACCACCAGCAGGGAGATCGGCACCTCGCTGATGAAATTGCGGAAACGCTCGTTCTTCAGGCGCTCCACCGAGATCATCAATACCTTCAGCTCGCCGCTGCGTGCCCGCGCCATCGTCTGCGCCGCCTACTCGCGGCTCTGCGCCGAGTCGATGCTGGCGGCGGCGATGCCGTGGCGGGCGAGGAAGGCGAGCTGGTCCTGCATCAGCGCCAGCAAGGGCGAGACCACCAGGGTCAGGTGCGGCAGCAGCAATGCCGGCAGTTGGTAGCACAGCGACTTGCCCGAGCCCGTGGGGAAGATCGCCGCCGCCGAGCGCCCGGCCAGCACCGCACTGACCGCTGCCTCCTGGCCGGGGCGGAACTGGCGGAAGCCGAAGACGCGTTCGAGGGTGTCGTGCATGTGGGTAACTCCTTTCATGGGCGTCCACCCAGCCTAGGAAGCGTCATTGTAGGAGCGAGCTTGCTCGCAAACCGGAGCTGGGCTGTTCGCGAGCAAGCTCGCTCCTACGAAGAGCCCAATGGCGTAGGACCGTTCCCAGGCACCAATGAAAAAGCCGCCCGAAGGCGGCTCTTTCGCAGAACGGGCGCGCTTAGAGCTGCGGGCCGGCGTTCTTGATGGCGTCGCTCACGTCGAACTTCTTGAAGTTCTCGATGAACTTGCCGGCCAGGCCCTTGGCGGCTTCGTCGTAGGCAGCCTTGTCTTCCCAGGTGTTGCGCGGGTTGAGCAGGTTGGTTTCGACGCCCGGAACGGCCTTGGGCACGTCCAGGTTGATGATGTCCAGGTGCTCGGTCTCGGCACCGACCAGAGCGCCGCTCTGGATGGCGGAGATCACGCCACGGGTGGTCGGGATGTTGAAGCGCTTGCCGACGCCGTAGCCACCGCCGGTCCAGCCGGTGTTGACCAGATAGACCTTGGAGCCGAAGGCCTTGATGCGCTTGATCAGCAGCTCGGCGTAGACGCCGGCCGGACGCGGGAAGAACGGCGCGCCGAAGCAGGTGGAGAAGGTCGACTTGATGCCGCCGCCCGAACCCATTTCGGTGGAGCCGACCAGCGCGGTGTAGCCGGACAGGAAGTGGTAGGCCGCCTGCTCGTTGTTCAGGATCGACACCGGCGGCAGAACGCCGGTCAGGTCGCAGGTCAGGAAGATCACGGCGTTCGGCTCGCCGCCGAGGTTCTTCTCGGAGCGCTTCTCGACGTTTTCCAGTGGGTAGGCCGCGCGGGAGTTCTGGGTCAGGCTGTCATCGGCGTAGTCCGGGGTGCGGTTGTTGTCGAGGACGACGTTTTCCAGCACGGCGCCGAACTTGATGGCCTTCCAGATCACCGGTTCGTTCTTCTCGGACAGGTCGATGCACTTGGCGTAGCAGCCACCCTCGATGTTGAACACCACGCCCTCGCCCCAGCCGTGCTCGTCGTCACCGATCAGGTAGCGGCTTTCGTCGGCGGACAGGGTGGTCTTGCCGGTGCCGGACAGGCCGAAGAACAGGGTGACGTCGCCGTCTTCGCCGATGTTGGCGGCGCAGTGCATCGGCAGCACGTCCTTCTCCGGCAGCAGGTAGTTCTGCACGCCGAACATGGCCTTCTTCATCTCACCGGCGTAGCGCATGCCGGCGATCAGCACCTTCTTCTGGGCGAAGTTGAGGATCACGCAGCCGTCGGAGTTGGTGCCGTCACGCTCGGGCACGCACTCGAAGTTGGCGACGTTGAGGACCTGCCACTCTTCGCGGCCAGCCGGGTTGTACTGCTCCGGCTCGATGAACAGCGCACGGCCGAACAGGTTCTGCCAGGCGGTGCCGGTGGTCATCCTGACGGCCAGGTAGTGATCCTCGGCGGAGCCTACATGGACGTGGGAAACGAAATGATCCTGGGCGTTGTTGAAGGCCTCGACGCGGTCCCACAGGGCGTCGAACTTGTCGGCCGGGAACGGGCGGTTGATCGCGCCCCAGGCGATGGAGTCCTTGCTGCCCGGCTCTTCGACGATGAAGCGGTCGACAGGAGAGCGGCCGGTACGATGGCCGGTGCGCACCACCAGCGCGCCGTTGTCGGCCAGCTCGCCTTCGCCGCGGCGAATGGCTTCCTCGACCAGTTGGGCAACGCTGAGATCGGTGTAAACGGCTTTATTGGCTTGCGTCATGTGGGTCCCCATCGGCCAGAGGCCGAGTCCTCCAAACTTTGCGTAGTGACTTCTAATTCCCACTACCGCGGAAAAAAGTCGCGGGATTATGCCAGAAAAGAACTGTTCTCGTGCAGCCTCTGATCCGGCAAGAGCGCCATTGGTGCGGCTATCGGACGGATAGAAGCGCTCAATGACGGGTTTCTGACGGGGTCTTGCTACCACCGCCGGAGAACAGCTGGGCAACGTCCGAACCGTCGAAACGGTAGCGCTGGTTGCAGAACTGGCAGTCGATGACGATCTCGCCATCTTCCTCGGCCAGCAGACGCTCGGCGTCGTCCTGCCCAAGACTGACCAGCGCGTTGGCCGAGCGTTCCCGCGAGCAGCTGCAACGGAAGACCAGCGGCTGCGGATCGAACAGGCGCACGTCGTCCTCGTGGTACAGGCGATGCAGCACGGTGGCGTTGTCCAGGCCCAGCAGTTCCTCGGCGGTGAGGGTGTCGGCCAGGGTGGTGACGTGTTGCCAGTTGGCCTCGCGGGATTCGGCATCGCGCTGGCGGTCGGCCGGCAATTGCTGCAGCAGCAGGCCACGGGCACGGCGGCTGTCGGCGTTGAGCCAGAAACGGGTGGGCAACTGCTCGGAGGTGGCGAAGTAGGTCGACAGGCACTCGGCCAGGGTCGCGCCTTCCAGCGGCACGATGCCCTGGTAGCGCTTGCCGTTCTTCGGATCGACGGTGAGCGTCAGCACGCCGTGGGGCATCAGCTCGGCGAGCCCCGCGGCATCGCCGATGGCATCCGCATCATAACGGGCCAGGCCGCGCACTTCGCGGTCACTGGAGCACTCCACCATCAGCAATGGCACCGCGCCGCTGGAGCGCGCCTGCAGGACCAGCAGGCCGTCGAACTTCAGGGTGCCGCACAGCAGCGCGGCGGCGGCTAGCATTTCCCCCAGCAGTTGGGCGACCGGCTGCGGGTAGGGATGCTTGGCGAGTACTTCGGCGTAGCTGCGCTCGAGCTCCACCAGTTCACCGCGAACATCGGTGTTGTCGAACAGGAAACGCTGACTTTGATCGATCTGGGACATGCTGGGCACAACGCTGGGAGAGGCACAAATAAATGACAAGTTGATGGCAAAGGCCTATAAAGCGCGCTTTGCAGCACCCACCCGTACCCGGGTGGTTCCGTAAGGGGGGATCGATTTTATGGACAAAACCACGCCGTTCCAAGCCACCTGGTCCTGGAAGCCCTTCATCGCCTGCCACCTGATGGCACTGTTCCTGCTCCTGCTATGGCTCTGGGAACCCACTCGCGGCGCGATGGACCTGTTCGATTTCAGCCTGTTCAGCCTGCTCAACCAGCCGCTGGCGACCCACTCAGCCTGGCGCCTGACCTGGGCCGTGGCCAGCACGCGGCCGTTCGACCTGCTGGTGGGCGTGATCCTGCTGCTTCTGCTGATCCGTGGCGACTGGGTGTTCAAGGCCACCCAGACCCGCGCCGCCACCTTCGGCTTCTTGTGCTCGGCCATCGTCCTGGTGGTGGTGCGGATCCTCTACGCCAAGATCGCCCACAAGCTGGGTTGGCAGCATCCGAGCATTTCCGCCGTGGCGCCGGACACCGTACGCCTGGAGAATTTCTTCCCGCAGTGGCAGGACACCGCTTTCGAAGTGAAGGACGAATCCGCCCGCAGCTTCCCCGGCGACCACGCCTCGGTGCTGCTGGTCTGGGCGCTGTTCCTCACCCTGTTCGCCCGCAATGCCCTGCAGTGGGTGGTGATCTGGGGCCTGGCGCTGCTGTTCATGCTGCCGCGCCTGGTGGCCGGCGCCCATTGGGGTCAGGACGATTACATCGGCGGCGTGCAGATGGCGCTGGTGGCCCTGGCCTGGAGCTGCTTCACCCCGTTCGCCGCCAGGGGCAGCGCCGCCCTGCTGCGCTGGACCGACCCGCTGTTCCGCCTGGCCGCGAAGATCCCGCTGCTCAACCGCCTGAGCGTCGTCGCGGCCTGACGGCCGCCCGATCCCGGCGAGGCGCCCGCCGCCCGCGCCGGTCGATCATTCCCGGTCGCGGAAACTGAACAGCTGGCGGCGCTGCTTCTTGGTCGGCCGCCCGTCGGTCTGCACGCCCAGCGCGCCAGCCTTGCGCAGCGCTGACGCGTCCTCGCGGCGCTTCATGCTGTCGGCGGTCTCCTCATAAAGAAGCTGCGCCTCGGGCGCGCCGCGACGCACCATCGACAAGGCCTTCACCACCACGGTGCGCTCGTCGAAGCCGGTGCGAATCACGTATTCCTCGCCGACCTTGGGTTCCTTGCCCGGCTTGCAGCGCTCGCCCCGGCAATGCACCTTGCCGCCCTCGATGGCCTCCTTGGCCAGGGAGCGGGTCTTGTAGAAGCGCGCCGCCCACAGCCACTTGTCCAGGCGGACCTTGTTGTCGTCTTTCTCGCTCACTTCATCACCTCGTCATGCGGGCCTGAGAGTGTACCGTGCGCCCCGCTGGCGGGGCACAAGCGGCCTGACTAGAATGCCGGCAAACGCCGGGGACGCCTGCCTTGAAGACATTCGACCAGCTATCGGTAATCGGTTTGCGCGAATGGATCGCCCTGCCTGAACTGGGCATGGTCGGCCTGCGCGCGAAGATCGACACCGGCGCCAGCACATCCAGCCTGCATGCCAGCGATATCGTGCCCTTCGTGCGCGACGGGCAGGACTGGGTGCGCTTCGTCGCCCATCTGGGCACCCAGGTGCAGCGTCGTCATCGCTGCGAGGCGCCAGTGGTGACGATGAAGACCATCAAGAGCTCCAACGGCCAAGCCCAGACCCGCTACGTGATCCGCACCCTGCTGGCGCTGGGCGACCGCGCCTGGTCGGTGGAATTCACCCTGGCCTGCCGCAAGACCATGCGCTACCGCGTGCTGCTGGGCTCCAAGGCCCTTGTGCAGGGCCAACTGGTGGTCAACCCCGGCCTCACCTACGTGCAAGACAAACCCCTCATCATGGTTCCCGCCACCCTTCCAGGTGATCAATGAAAATTGCTGTGCTGTCGCGCAATCCGCGCCTGTATTCCACCCGTCGGCTGGTGGAGGCCGGGCAGCAACGTGGCCACGAGATGGTGGTGATCGACACCCTCCGCGCCTACATGAACATCGCCAGCCACAAGCCGCAGATCCACTACCGGGGGCAGCCGCTGGAAGGCTTCGACGCGGTGATCCCGCGCATCGGCGCCTCGGTGACCTTCTATGGCTGCGCCGTGCTGCGGCAGTTCGAGATGATGGGGGTGTTCCCGCTCAACGAGTCGGTGGCCATCGCCCGCTCCCGCGACAAGCTGCGTTCGCTGCAGCTCTTGTCACGCAAGGGTATCGGCCTGCCGGTGACCGGCTTCGCCCATTCCCCCGACGACGTGCCGGACCTGATCGAGATGGTCGGCGGCGCACCCTTGGTGATCAAGCTGCTGGAAGGCACCCAGGGCATCGGCGTGGTGCTGTGCGAGACGGAGAAAGCCGCCGAATCGGTGCTGGAGGCCTTCATGGGGCTCAAGCACAACATCATGGTGCAGGAGTACATCAAGGAAGCCGGCGGCGCCGACATCCGCTGCTTCGTGGTGGGCGACAAGGTAATCGCCTCGATGAAGCGCCAGGCCGCGCCCGGCGAGTTCCGCTCCAACCTGCATCGCGGCGGCAGCGCCAGCCTGATCAAGATCACTCCGGAAGAACGCATGACCGCCATCCGTGCCGCGCGGGTGATGGGATTGAAGGTTGCCGGTGTCGACATCCTGCGCTCCAACCACGGCCCGCTGGTGATGGAGGTGAACTCCTCGCCGGGCCTGGAAGGCATCGAGACCACCACCGGCAAGGACATCGCCGGGGTGATCATCGAGTACCTGGAGAAGAATGGCGGGCCGCATCTGGCCAGAACGAAGGGCAAAGGGTGAGCCGGGGCTTTCGCGACGCCTGCGTCGCGCCGGCGAACGCCAGGCCAGGGATAGCCTGGCAGGGGTCTCAGAGAAGCACGTAGTCACGACAGGGATGTCTGGATTGTCTTCTCAGGAAGCACCTTCCAGCCAAACGGCGGATAAAGCGTCCCGCTTTATCCGCCCTACGGGAGCGAACCTCTTGCCTGCGTTGCCAGGCTGAACCATTCGCGAGCAAGCTCGCTCCTACAGGCTCCTCCCACCGCTATCGGATGCACTCATGCCCGCTTCCCGCCCCCACGCCGAACTCACCTGGTCGCCCATCGAGGGCCGCATCGCCCTGGTCGCACCGGCCTCGGCGATTGCCGAGGAGGTGCTGGAAGCCACCCTGCGTCAATTGGAAGTCCAGAGCATCGACTACCACCTGGGCAAGCACGCCGACGCGCGCTACCGCTACCTGGCCGGTACGCCGGAGCAACGCCTGGAAGACTTCCACGCCGCCTTCGAGCGGGAAGACGTCAGCGCCGTCTGGTGCCTGCGCGGCGGCTACGGCTGCGGACAACTCATCCCACAGCTGGACTGGCAGCGCATCAAGGCCGCCTCGCCGCGCCCGCTGATCGGCTTCTCCGATATCTCCATCCTGCTCAGCGCCTTCCACCGCCAGGGCCTGCCGGCGATCCACGGCATGGTCGCCACCGGGCTGGGCCTGCAGCCGCTGAGCGCCCCCAGCGAACAACGCGAACGGCTGGCTTCGCTGGCCTCGGTCAGCCACGTGCTGGCCGGCGGCCCCGGCAAGCTGGCGGTGCAGCACCTGGCAGGGCCGAAGGGCGCCGTGGAAGGCGAACTGATTGGCGGCAACCTGACCGCCCTGGCCTGCATGGCCGGCACCGACGGTGCGCTGTACGTGCCGGACGGCGCGATCCTGATCCTCGAAGACGTCGGCGAGCCCTACTACCGCCTCGAGCGCAGTCTCTGGCAACTGCTGAACAGCCTGGACGGCGCACGCCTCGGCGCGGTCTGCCTCGGCACCTTCACCGACTGCCCGCGCAAGGGCGTGGCCCACAGCCTGGAAGAAATCTTCGCCGAATACGCCGCGCAGCTGGGCGTGCCGCTCTACCACGGCCTGCCCAGCGGCCACGGCGCGCACAACCGCGCCTGGCCCTATGGGCGCCAGGCGGTTCTGGGAGGCAAGTCCCTGCGCTGGGATTAGAGTCTGTTTACGATCTCGCGAGCTAGAGCAGAACAAGGCGAGGGCAGCTGAGAAAGCGGAGTTGACTGTAGTCAATGAGCACTTCTCGGCTGGCCTCAACGCAGTTATGCCGACGCGCAGCAGATCGTAAGCAGGCTCTTAGTGCGCGTCGCGCGGCAGCAGCAGCCCCAGCGGCAGACAGACGCGCGCTTCCACGCCACCACCCTCGCGGTTGCGCAGTTCGATGCTGCCGCCGTGCTGTTCGGCGATGCGTTTGACGATGGCCAGCCCGAGGCCGGTGCCCTTGCCGCCGCGCGCTTTGTCACCCCGGAAGAAGGGGTTGAAGATGTTCTCCAGCTCCTGTGGATCGACGCCCGCGCCACGGTCCAGCACGCTGAGCACCACGTAGGGCGCGCCGCCGCCACCGGCCACGTGGGCCGCCACTTCGACCTTGCCGCCGCCGTGGTTCAGGCCGTTCTCGATCAGGTTGCCCAGCAGGCGCTTGATCGACACCCGGCGGAAACGGAACAGCGGCAGCGTCTCCAGGCACAGGCGCACACGGTTGCCATTCTGGTTGAAGGCATCGGCCACCTCACGGATCAGGTCGGCGAGGTCGCCTTCCTCCACCGACTCGTCGCGGCCGTCGCGGATGAAGGCGAGGAACTGGTCGAGGATGGCGTCCATGTCCTCGATATCGCGGACCATGTCCTCGACCATCTCGCGGTCGCTGTCGGGCATCAGTTCCAGTGACAGGCGCAGGCGCGTCAGCGGCGTCCGCAGGTCGTGGGAAACCCCCGCCAGCATGAGTTCGCGCTCGCGACCGCCCTGCTCGACATCGTCGGCCATCTGGTTGAACGCGCGGTACACCTCGGCCATCTCGCTGGGCGTTTCCGGCCCCAGGGGCAGGCGCACGCTGCGTCCCTTGCCGAACTCGCGGGAGGCGAACACCAGGCGCTTGAGCGGCTGGCTGAGCTGGCGTACGAAAATCCAGGCGGCGGCGGTGGAGAGCAGGCCGATGCCAAGGAACCAGCCGAGCACGCTCCAGATCTGCTGACCGCGCAGCGGGTGCGGGTAGAGCGGTACGCCGATCCAGCCGTCACCCAGGGTCGGAGCTCGCACCCAGAGCATCGACGGATGATGGATGCGCAGACGGGTCTCGGTGTCGATGCCCAGCTCCATGCGCATCTGCCGCTGGAAGATCTCGGTGTACGGCCAGTGCACTTCCTCCGGCTGCCCCTGCTCGTGGGGCGCCCACTTCAGCCCGGCGGACTGGGCGATGGCCTCCCGCGACTTCTCGTCCGCCGCCCAGTAGGCGCGCACGGTCAGCGCCGCGCCGTGGCTGTATTGGCGGTCGACCAGCATGTCTTCGTTCATCAGCAGGTAGACCAGGGTCAGCGCCTTGGAGAACAGCACGACGATGAGCACCAGCCAGAGGGTGCGGGAGAAGAAGCTTTGCGGGAACCAGAGGGGTGTTTTCAAGAACGGATTACCAGGAAGCACGAATTGTAGGAGCGAGCTTGCTCGCGAACCTGCATCGACGCGAGGTGTTGTTCGCGAGCAAGCTCGCTCCTACAGGGCAAACATCACTTGCGCGCGGCGCCATCGGGTACGAATACATAGCCCACGCCCCAGACTGTCTGGATGTAGCGCGGCTTCGACGGATCGGGCTCGATCAGCCGGCGCAGGCGGGAAATCTGCACGTCGATGGAGCGCTCCAGGGCGTCCCACTCGCGGCCGCGGGCCAGGTTCATCAGCTTGTCGCGGGTCAGCGGCTCGCGGGCATGCTGTACCAGCGCCTTGAGCACGGCGAACTCACCGGTGGTGAGCATGTGCACTTCCTCGCCCTTCTTCAGCTCGCGGGTGGCCAGGTGCAGCTCGTAGTCGCCGAAGGTGACGATCTCGTCCTCGCCCGCCGGCGCGCCCGGCACCAGCGGCGCCTGGCGGCGCAGCACGGCCTTGATCCGCGCCAGCAGCTCGCGCGGGTTGAAGGGCTTGGCCAGGTAATCGTCGGCGCCCTGCTCCAGGCCGGAAATGCGGCTGGCTTCATCGCCCTTGGCGGTGAGCATGATGATCGGAATCTGGTTGTTCGACTCGCGCAGGCGCTTGCATGCGGAGAGGCCGTCCTCACCCGGCATCATCAGGTCCAGCACCACCAGCTGGAACAGTTCGCGGGCCAGCAGGCGATCCATCTGTTCGGTGTTTTCGACGGCGCGGACACGGTAACCCTGCTCATCGAGGAAGCGTTCCAGCAGACGGCGCAGGCGCGCGTCGTCATCGACCACGAGGATCTTTTCGCCTTCCGGCAGGGTGGCAGCGTTGCTCATGGAAACTCCCAGAATCTGATTCGACGGGCATTATCGCCCAGCCGCCGTGGCACACGGCCTGTCCATTGTTAGCAGATTTTTCCCCGACCAGCCGACCACCGGGTGAAATTGTCGTGGGTATAATGCGGCGCTTTTGCGGCGGGGCGTTGTCACAGAGCCTGTCGAATGACCGGGAAGCCCGGCATTGGCGCTCTGTCACGGACCTCTCGATGATCCTGCGAGCTCACGCCGCAGATCATGCGTCCCGTTTTTCGATTGTCTTGTCAGGTGGATTCATGGACAGCATCAACACCCGTATCGCCGAAGAGCTTTCCGCACTGCCCTCCGGCCGCGTTCAACCGCAGCAAGTCGCCGCTGCCGTCGCACTGCTCGATGAAGGCTCCACCGTCCCCTTCATCGCCCGTTACCGCAAGGAAGTCACCGGCAGCCTGGACGACACCCAGCTGCGCATGCTCGAAGAACGCCTGCGCTACCTGCGCGAGCTGGAGGACCGCCGTGGCGCGATCCTCGCCAGCATCGAGGAACAGGGCAAGCTGACCCCGGAACTGGCCCGCGAGATCAAGCTCGCCGACACCAAGACCCGCCTCGAAGACCTCTACCTGCCGTACAAGCAGAAGCGCCGCACCAAGGGCCAGATCGCCCTGGAAGCCGGCCTGGGCGAGCTGGCCGACGCGCTGTTCGCCGACCCGACCCTGACCCCGGAAACCGAAGCCGCGCGCTTCGTCGATGCCGAGAAGGGCTTCGCCGACACCCGTGCCGTGCTCGAAGGCGCCAAGTACATCCTCATGGAGCGCTTCGCCGAGGACGCCACCCTGCTGGACCGCCTGCGCGGCTTCCTCAAGGACAACGCCACCCTCACCGCGCGCGTGGTGCCGGGCAAGGAAACCGAAGGTGCCAAGTTCAGCGACTACTTCGAGCATGACGAGCCGCTGAAGAACGCCCCGTCGCACCGCGCCCTGGCGATCTTCCGCGGCCGCAACGAAGGCGTACTGAGCGTCGCCCTGAAGGTCGGCGAAGAGCTGCCGGGCACCGCGCACCCGTGCGAGACCATGATCGGCGAGCGTTTCGGCATCAAAACTCCCGCTTCGCGGGAGGGGGGCCGCGCCGCCGACAAGTGGCTGTCCGAAGTGGTGCGCTGGACCTGGAAGGTCAAGCTCTACACCCACCTGGAAACCGACCTGCTGGGCGAGCTGCGCGAAGGCGCCGACGCCGAGGCGATCAACGTCTTCGCCCGCAACCTGCACGACCTGCTGCTGGCCGCCCCGGCCGGCCCGCGCGCCACCCTGGGCCTCGATCCGGGCCTGCGCACCGGCGTGAAGGTCGCCGTGGTCGATGCCACCGGCAAGCTGCTGGACACCGCCACCGTCTACCCGCACGTGCCGAAGAACCAGTGGGACCAGACCATCGCCGTGCTCGCCGCGCTGTGCGCCAAGCACCAGGTGGAACTGATCGCCATCGGCAACGGCACCGCCAGCCGCGAGACCGACAAGCTGGCCGCCGAGCTGATCAAGAAATACCCGGCGCTCAAGTGCACCAAGATCATGGTCAGCGAGGCCGGCGCCTCGGTGTACTCGGCGTCGGAACTGGCCGCGAAGGAATTCCCGGAGCTGGACGTATCGCTGCGCGGCGCCGTCTCCATCGCCCGCCGCCTGCAGGACCCGCTGGCGGAACTGGTGAAGATCGAGCCGAAATCCATCGGCGTCGGCCAGTACCAGCACGACGTCTCCCAGCTGCAGCTCGCGCGCAGCCTGGACGCGGTAGTGGAAGACTGCGTGAACGCCGTCGGCGTGGACGTCAACACCGCCTCCGCCGCGCTGCTGGCGCGCATCTCCGGCCTGAACAGCACCCTGGCGCAAAACATCGTCGCCCACCGCGACGCCAACGGCGCCTTCCGCACCCGCGACGATCTGAAGAAGGTCAGCCGCCTGGGCGAGAAGACCTTCGAGCAGGCCGCCGGCTTCCTTCGCGTGATGAACGGCGACAACCCGCTGGACGCCTCCGCGGTGCACCCGGAAACCTACCCGCTGGTGCAACGCATTGCCGCCGATACCGACCGCGACATCCGCTCGCTGATCGGCGATTCGGGCTTCCTCAAGCGCCTCGATCCGAAGAAGTTCACCGACGAGCAGTTCGGTCTGCCCACCGTCACCGACATCCTCAAGGAACTGGACAAGCCCGGCCGCGACCCGCGTCCGGAGTTCAAGACCGCCGAGTTCCAGGACGGCGTCGAGAGCCTCAAGGACCTCAAGCCGGGCATGGTGCTCGAAGGCGTGGTGACCAACGTCACCAACTTCGGCGCCTTCGTCGACATCGGCGTCCACCAGGACGGCCTGGTACACATCTCCGCGCTGTCGGAGAAGTTCGTCAAGGACCCGTACGAAGTGGTCAAGGCCGGCGACATCGTCAAGGTCAAGGTCATGGAAGTGGATATCCCGCGCAACCGCGTCGGCCTGTCCATGCGCATGGGCGATACCCCCGGCGAGAAGGTCGAAGGCCAGCGCGGCGGTCGTCCGGGCGGCGGTGCCCCGCGTGGCGACCGTGGCGCCCCGCGCCAGCAGGAGAAAGCCCCGGCGAACAACGCCATGGCCTCGCTGTTCGCCAACGCCAAGCAACTGAGGAAGTAACCGATGGCCGAAGAGCTCGATGTTTCCAGCGGCAGCGCCTTCAGCCGCCTGCTCGGCCTGGAGATCGTCCAGGCTGCCGACGGCAAGGCCGAAGTGCACATGACGATGCACGACGGCCTGCGCAACGTGCATGGCAAGCTGCACGGCGGCGCGCTGTTCTCGCTGATCGACACCGCCATGGGCCAGGCCTGCCACAGCCTGTCCGGCGGCATGGCGCAGAGCGTGACCCTGGAGAGCAAGATCAACTACATCCGTCCGGTCAGCGACGGCGAGGTGGCCTGCCGCGCCTGGGTGCTGCACAACGGCAAGCGCACGCTGGTGGTCGAAGCGGACACCTACCAGGGCGAGAAACTGATCGCCAAGGCCCAGGCGACCTTCGCCAGGACCTGACCCACCCGGGAGCCGGGCACGACACCCGGCTTCCATTCCGTCACAAAGCGGCACGCGCATATCCGGGATCGCCGCGCGCCAGGCCGCCGGCTTTCGCCGCACACTGCGCGCGACTAGGCTATTGGCGTTTCTCCCTTGCCCAGGCGGCGACGCCGGCATGCTTTCCCCTTGTAGACCGCCCAGTCCACCCCCATAGTGGGTCGACTGCCGTGTGAAGGATTTCCAACTTGAGCGACCAACTCTCCCGCCGCCTGGCCCTGCTCGACGATGCCGCCAACCTGTCCCTGCTCGCCCAGTGCCTGCACGGTATCGAACGCGAATGCCTGCGTGTCGACGAACACGGCAAACTGGCGCTGACCCCGCACCCGCGCGCGCTGGGCTCGGCGCTGACCAACCCGCAGATCACCACGGACTACTCCGAGTCGCTGCTGGAGTTCATCACGCCCACCTCCACCAGCGTCGAAAGGACCCTGGAGAACCTGGGCGAAATCCACCGTTTCGCCAACCAGAAACTCGACGGCGAATACCTGTGGAGCCCGTCGATGCCCTGCGAGCTGCCGGACGAGGAAAGCATCCCGATCGCCCGCTACGGCAGCTCCCACATCGGTCGCCTGAAATACGTCTACCGCAAGGGCCTGGCCCTGCGTTACGGCAAGACCATGCAATGCATCGCCGGCATCCACTACAACTTCTCCCTGCCCGAGGAGCTGTGGGAACTGCTGCGCCAGGAGGAAGGCAGCGAGAAGAGCGCGCGGGATTTCCAGTCGCACCGCTACATCGCGATGATCCGCAACTTCCGCCGCTACAGCTGGCTGCTGATGTACCTGTTCGGTGCGTCCCCGGCCCTGGACGCCGGCTTCCTGCATGGCCGCCCGCATGGTCTGGAAGCCTTCGACGAGAACACCCTCTACCTGCCCTACGCCACCAGCCTGCGCATGAGCGACCTGGGCTACCAGAACAACGCCCAGGCGGGCCTCACGCCCTGCTACAACGACCTGGACAGCTACATCGACAGCCTGCGCCGCGCGGTGAGCACGCCCTATGCGCCGTACGAGAAGGTCGGCACCCAGGTCAACGGTGAGTGGGTGCAGCTCAACACCAACATCCTGCAGATCGAAAACGAGTACTACTCGAGCATCCGTCCCAAGCGCGTCACCTACACCGGCGAACGGCCGATCCAGGCACTGATCTCCCGTGGCGTGCAGTACGTCGAGGCGCGCTGCCTGGACATCAACCCCTTCCTGCCGCTGGGCATCGACGTCACCGAAGCGCGCTTCCTCGACGCCTTCCTGCTCTACTGCGCGCTCTCCGACAGCCCGCCGCTGGGCGGCTGCGAGTGCGGCGCGGCCACCAGCAACTTCCTCAAGGTGGTCAAGGAAGGTCGTCGCCCCGGCCTGAAACTGGAGCGCGGCGGGCAGCAGGTGGAAATGAAGGACTGGGCCAACGGCCTGCTCGACGCCATCGCGCCGATCATCGACCTGCTCGACCGCGCCCACGGCGGCAGCCTGCATGCCGAAAGCCTGGCGCAACAGCGCGCCAAGGTTGCCGACGCCAACCTGACGCCGTCCGCCCAGGTCCTGGCGGAAATGCGCGAACGCGGCGAGAGCTTCGAAGCCTTCGCCCTGCGCTACAGCCGTCAGCACGCCGCGACCCTGAGCGCACAGCCGCTGTCCGCCGAGGAGCAGGCGCGCTTCGAGGACATGGCCAGTCAATCGCTGCAAGAGCAGGCGGAACTGGAAGCGCAGCCCGAAGGCGATTTCGACACCTTCGTCGCTGCCTACCAGGCGAGCATCCTCGGCCTGATCAGCGTCTGAGCGCGCCGCCACGCAAACGAAAAAGAGGCCTTCGGGCCTCTTTTTCGGTTCCACGGTACAGTACCCTGCAGGAGCGAGCTCGCGAATGGGCCCGCTGCGGGGTTGCTTCGCGAGGCCGAATCCATTCCCTACGGATAACGGCATTCCCCACATTCCTGTGGGTCACAAGCTCGCTCCTACGCAGGGCAGCCGTTACAAGGTCTTCTCGAACACCTGCGAATTGCGCTGGTAGTTGTACAGCGAGGCGCGCGCCGTCGGCAGCCGGTCGACGCTGCTGGGCTGGAAGCCGCGCTCGCGGAACCAGTGGGCGGTGCGGGTGGTGAGCACGTAGAGGGTCTTCAGACCGAGGTTGCGCGCGCGCTGCTCGATACGCTCCAGCAGCTCGTCGCCACGCCCGCCGTGGCGATACTCCGGGTTCACCGCCAGGCACGCCAGTTCGCCAGCCTCGGAATCGGCGATGGGATAGAGCGCCGCGCAGGCGATGATCAGCCCTTCGCGCTCGACGATGCTGAACTGCTCGATCTCGCGCTCCAGCACCTCGCGGGAGCGGCGCACCAGGATGCCCTGCTCCTCCAGCGGGCGGATCAGCTCCAGCAGCCCGCCGACGTCCTCGATGCCCGCCTCGCGCAGTTGTTCGAACTGTTCCTGGGCCACCAGGGTGCCGTTGCCGGTGCGGGTGAACAGCTCGCTGAGCAGCGAGCCGTCCTCGGTGTAGCTGACGATGTGGCTGCGGCGCACGCCCGCGCGGCAGGCCTGGGCGGCGGCATCCAGCAGCTCGCCCTGGTAGCTCGCGCCGAGGCGCTCCAGGTGCGCCGGCACCTGCTGCGGGCGCAGCTCGCGCACCAGCTTGTCGTTGCTGTCCAGCAGGCCGCGTTCGGCGCCGTAGAGGATCAGCTTGTCCGCGCCCAGGTCGATGGCCGCGCGCATGGCCACGTCCTCGCAGGCGAGGTTGAAGATTTCCCCGGTGGGCGAGTAGCCCAGCGGCGAGAGCAGCACGATGCTGCGCTCGTCGAGCTGGCGGTTGATGCCCTTGCGGTCGATCCGGCGGACTTCGCCGGTGTGGTGGTAATCGATGCCGTCGACCACGCCGATCGGCCGCGCGGTGACGAAGTTGCCGGAGGTCACGCGCATGCGCGAGCCCTGCATCGGCGAGGCAGCCATGTCCATCGACAGGCGCGCTTCGATGGCAATGCGCAGGTTGCCCACGGCGTCGATCACGCAACCCAGGGTCGGCGCGTCGGTCACCCGCAGGCCGCGATGGAAGCGTGGCGCCAGACCGTGCGAGGCCAGGCGCGCCTCGATCTGCGGGCGCGAGCCGTGCACCAGCACCAGGCGCACGCCCAGGCTGTGCAGCAGCACCAGGTCGTGGACGATATTGCCGAAATTGGGGTCTTCGACGCCCTCGCCGGGGAGCATCACCACGAAGGTGCAGTCCCGGTGCGAGTTGATGTAGGGCGAAGCGTGGCGCAGCCAGTTGACGTAGTCGTGCATTGCTTGAAAAGCCTGTCGTGCGAGTGGGCGGAAGTCTGTCGAATGCGGCCGGGGCCGGGCGGCGCGGTTATCGTCGTCGCAGGAACATCGACAGGCTTCTCCTCTACAGTACGTCGGGCCCTGTTGCGGGCGTTCTACAGGCGAATCTCCGCAGGCGACTTCCCGGAGGCACGCTCCAGGGACGACGCTCTACAGACAATAGTGGCGGATCAGTCCACGCAGCAATTCCACGGTCGGCTCGATGCGGTCCAGGGCAAGATGCTCGTCCGGCTGGTGGGCGCAGGCGATGTCGCCGGGGCCGAGCACCAGGGTCTGGCAGCCGAGCTGCTGAAGATACGGTGCTTCAGTGCCAAAGGCTACCGCTTGCGCCGAATATCCGCTGAGACTTTCGGCGATACGCACCAGCTCGCTGTCCGCCGCCTCTTCGAAGGGCGGCACGGCGGGGAACAGCGGGCGGTAGTCGAGCTGCACCGCATGGCGCTCGGCGACCGGCCGCAGGCGCTCGCGAATGGCCTGGCGCAGAGCCTCCGGCTGCATGCCGGGCAGCGGGCGCAGGTCGAACTCCAGGGCGCACTGGCCACAGATGCGGTTGGGGTTGTCGCCGCCGTGGATGCAGCCGAGGTTGAGCGTCGGCTGCGGCACGCTGAACTGCGGGTTGGCGAACTCGCGCTGCCACTCGCCGCGCAGCGCCAGCAGCTCGCCAATGGCGGCGTGCATGGCCTCCAGCGCGCTGCGCCCCAGGCTGGGGTCGGAGGAGTGGCCGCTCTGGCCCAGGATGTCGATGCGCTCCATCATCACGCCCTTGTGCAGGCGGATCGGCTTCAGGCCGGTGGGTTCGCCAATCACCGCCGCACGCCCCAGCGGCCGCCCGGACTCGGCCAGCTTGCGGGCGCCAGCCATCGAGCTTTCCTCGTCGCAGGTGGCGAGCAGGATCAGCGGTTGCTTCAACGGCTGGTCCAACAAGGGCAGCAACGCCTCGATGGCCAGGGCGAAGAAGCCCTTCATGTCGCAGGCGCCCAGGCCGTACCAGCGGCCATCGCGTTCGTCCAGGCGCAGCGGATCGCTGCTCCACAGCGCCTCGTCGTAGGGCACCGTGTCGGTATGCCCGGCCAGCACCAGGCCACCGGGGCCGCTGCCCAGCACGGCGATCAGATTGGACTTGCCCGGCGAGACGGCCTGCAGCTCGCAGGTGAAGCCCAGGTCATCCAGCCAACCGGCCAGCCGCTCGATCACCGGTCGGTTCGACTGGTCCAGCGCGGCCTGGGTGCAACTCACCGACGACAGGGCGATCAGTTCGGCAAAGCGTTGTTTCAAGGGCGGCAACGGCATGGTGTCCTCCGAGGGCGTGGTTTCCACTATGGACCATGCCGGCCTGCGGTAAAACCTCGCGCCGCCCGGCAGGCGCACCGAACTACCTGTAAACTGCACACCTTTGACGCCTTTTCCGTGCCCCTCTTCAGGCTTTTCGCCAGACGGGCGCATCCGCTCTGACCGGACATCGCCATGCAGAAAGAAACCGAAATCAAACTGCGCGCCAGCCGCGAAACTCTCGACGCCCTGCGCGATCATCCGGCGCTGAAGAAGCGCAACAAGTCCGGCTGGGAACTCCGCGAGCTGTTCAACCAGTACTACGACACGCCCACCCGCGAGCTGGCCCGCGCCCGCGTCGCCCTGCGCATGCGCCGCGACGGCGAGCAGTTCATCCAGACCCTGAAGACCCGCGGCCAGAGCGTCGCCGGGCTGTCCGAGCGCAACGAGTGGGACTGGTACCTGGAGAAGAACAAGCTCGACCTGAAGAAGCTCGACGACCAGTGCTGGCCGGCCGCCCTGGCCGACCTGGACAAGAAGCAGCTCAAGCCGATCTTCAGCACCGACTTCACCCGCCAGCGCGCCGAGATCGCCTGGGGTCGCGGCAAGACCAAGGTGGTCATCGAGGCCGCGCTGGACCTGGGCAAGGTCATCGCCGGCAAGCAGGAAGAGGAAATCTGCGAGCTGGAGCTGGAACTGCGCCAGGGCGAACCCGCCGCGCTGCTGGAACTGGCGCTGGAACTGGCCGCCGACCTGGCGCTGATGCCCTGCGACATCAGCAAGGCCGAGCGCGGCTACCGGCTGTTCGACCCGGCCAGCTACAGCATCCAGCCCGATACCCAGAAGCTGCTGGCGGAAACTCCGCTCGACGGCGCCTTCGCCGCGCTGGCCTGGGCGCTGCTGGGCAGCAGCCAGCGCCTGGCCGAGCAATACCGCTTCAACGGCCACTGGCGTCTGCTGGAAGACTGGCTACGCCAGCTGGTGGACCTGCGCGCCCTGCTCGGCAGCCTCGGCCAGGCCGTGCCGCGCGCCACTACCCGCGAGCTGCGCGCCGCCCTCGATGCGCTGATCGCCGACTGGCTGCCGCGCATCGAACAGGGCCGCGACGACGAAGCCGTGCGCCAGCAGATGCCGGACGCCTTCCGCGAGGAACTGGCGAACACCCGCTGGGGCCAGTTCTCCCTGGGCATCTCGCGCTGGCTGCTGGCCAAGGCCTGGACCGAGGCGCGCAACGAGCGCGCCAACCGCCTGGGCGGCGCCGCGGTCGGCAAGTGGCTGCAACGCACGCTCGCCGAAGAGGCCCAGGCCATGCCGCTGCAACGCGCCCAGCAACTGCCCGAAGTGCTCGCCGACCAACTGCCGCGCCTGCAGCGCATGCTGGTCTGGCTGCGCCCGGCGCGCGGCGTACTGGACCTGCCGGAGGTCGACCGCCTGTACGGTGAACTGGCCAAGCTGGAAGAACTGCTGGCCGCCCCGGAGGCCGAGGATCGCCTGGATGCCCTGGCGGCCCAGGCCCATACTGTGCTCACCCTCAAGCCGTGGAAGGCGCTTTTGAAATAAGCTCCGGGCGAGCTCGCCGGCCCTTGTAGGAGCGAGCTTGCTCGCGAACCAGGCCTGGCACCAAGCCAAAGCGGTTCGCGAGCAAGCTCGCTCCTACATAAGCCTGTCACTTCACGCCAGGACCAACAGGAGTTCAGATGTCCGCCTACGCCCCCTCCGCCCAGGACCGCTTGCTCGACCTGGGCGATATTCTGCGCGAACTGGTGAGCCAGGGCCGCGTCGCCCAGGATGACGCCGAGCAGTGCCTGGCCATCCGCCGCAGCGCGGTGAACAACCAGCAGCACCCGCTGGAGTTTCTCGCCGCGCAGCAGGTCGAAGATCGCCAGCGCTGCGGGCGCAAGCTCGACCTCGACGCCCTGGTGCACTGGCTGGCGGACTACTCAGGGCAGCCCTATCGGCGCATCGACCCGCTGAAGATCGACGTGGCGGCGGTCACCCCGCTGATGTCCTACGCCTTCGCCCAGCGCCACCAGATCCTCGCGGTGGCCGTGGCGCCGGACGAAGTCACCATCGCCAGCGCGCAGCCTTTCGTGCAGGCCTGGGAAAGCAACCTGATCCACGTCCTCAAGCGCCCGATCAAGCGTGTGGTCGCCAGCCCCACCGACATCCAGCGCTTCACCGTGGAGTTCTACCGGCTGGCCAAGTCGGTCAGCGGCGCCACCGCCAAGGACCAGAAGGTCAGCGGCGTGGGCAACTTCGAACAACTGCTCAACCTGGGCGCGGCGGACCAGGAGCCCGATGCCAACGACGCGCACATCGTCACCATCGTCGACTGGCTGTTCCAGTACGCCTTCCAGCAGCGCGCCAGCGATATCCACATCGAGCCGCGCCGCGAGCAGGGCACGGTGCGCTTCCGCATCGACGGCGTGCTGCACAATGTCTACCAGTTCCCGCCGCAGGTCACGATGGCGGTGGTCAGCCGCCTCAAGTCCCTGGGCCGGATGAACGTCGCCGAGAAGCGCAAGCCGCAGGACGGCCGGGTAAAGACCAAGACCCCGGACGGCGCCGAGGTCGAGCTGCGCCTGTCGACCCTGCCCACGGCCTTCGGCGAGAAGATGGTGATGCGGATCTTCGACCCCGAAGTGCTGCTCAAGACCTTCGACCAGCTCGGCTTCTCGCCGGACGACCTGCGCCGCTGGCAGAGCATGACCAGCCAGCCCAACGGCATCATCCTGGTCACCGGCCCCACCGGCTCGGGCAAGACCACCACGCTGTACACCACGCTCAAGCAACTGGCCACCGACGAGGTGAACGTCTGCACCATCGAGGACCCGATCGAGATGATCGAGCCCTCGTTCAACCAGATGCAGGTGCAGCACAACATCGAGCTGACCTTCGCCAGCGGCGTGCGCGCCCTGCTGCGCCAGGACCCGGACATCATCATGGTCGGCGAGATCCGCGACCTGGAAACCGCCGAGATGGCGATCCAGGCGGCGCTCACCGGCCACCTGGTGCTCTCCACCCTGCACACCAACGACTCGCCCACCGCCATCACCCGCCTGCTGGAACTGGGCGTGCCCTACTACCTGATCCGCGCCACCGTGCTCGGCGTCATGGCCCAGCGCCTGGTGCGCACCCTGTGTCCGCACTGCAAGGAACCGATGGAACTGGACGAGGCGGACTGGCAGGAACTGACCCGGCCGTGGAACGCCCCGCTGCCGACCAGCGCCCATCGCGCCGTCGGTTGCCTGGAGTGCCGCGACACCGGCTACCGGGGCCGCGCCGGGGTCTACGAGATCATGCTGCTGAGCGAAACCGTGAAGGAGCAGATCAGCGCGGACACCGACCTGATCCCGCTGCGCCGCCAGGCCTTCAAGGAGGGCATGCGCAGCTTGCGCCTGTCCGGCGCGCAGAAGGTCGCCGCCGGGCTGACCACCATCGAGGAAGTACTGCGGGTCACTCCGCAGAGCGAGCAGAAGTAGCCTGTCGGCGGGGTATCGCCCTTCCGGCCGGCGCGGGGGTTGGTCCACGATAGCGCGCAGGGCCCGTAGCCGCCCCACAGGCAGTTTTCGACCAAGGAGCTTTTCACATGGAAATCGGTAGTGTCGTCCTGTTGTTCGTCATCCTGGCCATCGCCATCGTCCTGATGGGCTTCAAGGTGGTCCCGCAAGGCTTCGAATGGACGGTGGAGCGCTTCGGCCGCTACACCCATACGCTCAAGCCGGGCCTGAGCATCATCATCCCGGTGGTCGACCGCATCGGCCAGAAGATCAACATGATGGAGCGCGTGCTGGACGTCCCGCCGCAGGAAGCGATCAGCGCCGACAATGCCATCGTGCAGATCGATGCCGTGTGCTTCTTCCAGGTGGTCGACGCGGCGCAAGCGGCCTATGAAGTGAGCGGGCTGGAAAACGCCGTGCGCAACCTGGTGATGACCAACATCCGCACCGTGCTCGGCTCGATGGAGCTGGACCACATGCTCAGCCAGCGCGACGCGATCAACGAACGCCTGCTGCGCACCGTCGACGAGGCCACCGCGCCCTGGGGGCTGAAGGTCACCCGCATCGAGATCAAGGACATCAGCCCACCGGCCGACCTGGTGGAAGCGATGGCCAGCCAGATGAAGGCCGAACGCCTGAAGCGCGCGCAGATCCTCGAGGCCGAGGGCAAGCGCGCGGCGGAAATCCTCACCGCCGAAGGCAAGAAGCAGGCTCAGATCCTCGAAGCCGAAGGCCTGCGCCAGTCGGCCTTCCTCGAATCCGAGGCGCGCGAGCGCCAGGCCGAGGCCGAAGCCAAGGCGACCCGGGTGGTCTCCGAGGCCATCGCCAGCGGCAACGTGCAGGCGATCAACTACTTCGTCGCGCAGAAGTACGTCGACGCCCTCGGCCAACTGGCCAGTTCCAACAACAGCAAGATCGTGCTGATGCCGCTGGAAGCCAGCCAGGTGATCGGCGCGGTCGGCGGCATCGGCGAGATCGTCAAGGCCACCTTCGGTGACGCCAAGGGCCGCAACTGATGGCCGCCTTTCTGCAAAATCTCGGCTTCTGGGACTGGCTGGGCCTGGCCATCGTCCTGTTGATCCTGGAAATCTTCGGCGCCGGCGGCTACCTGCTGTGGATCGGCATCGCCGCGGCGCTGACCGGCGTTCTGGCATTCCTGCTGCCGGGGCTGGACTGGCTCTGGCAGTGCCTGGCCTTCGGCGTGCTGGCGATCCTCACCGCGCTGTACTGGTGGAACCACCAGCGCCTGAACAAGCGCCAGGCCGAACCCTCCGGCCTCAACCGCCGCGGCAGCGAGCTGGTCGGCCGCCAGTTCGCCCTGCACGACGCCATCGTCGGCGGCCGCGGCAAGATCCGCGTCGGCGACAGCGTCTGGCTGGTCAGCGGGCCTGACCTGCCCGCCGGCGCGCAGGTGCGCGTGACCGGGCAGGACGGTGTGCTGCTGCTCGTCGAGCCGATCTGAGCTCCGATCAAACCGGTATCTGTAGGAGCGAGCTTGCTCGCGAACCCGCCCCCGCTGCGGAGTTCGGTTCGCGAGCAAGGACTGGGCGTCCCCTTCGGTCCTACGAAAAGCAGAAAGCCGCCCTAGGGCGGCTTTTTCATTCAGGCGAAACTCAGCTCGCCGCCGGCTGCGCCGGGGCCCGGCGGTAGGCCCAGACCATCAGCGCGATACCGCCGAGGATCATCGGCACGCACAGCACCTGGCCCATCGTCAGCCAGCCCCAGGCGAGGTAGCCCAGTTGGGCGTCCGGTACGCGGACGAACTCGACGATGAAGCGGAAGATGCCGTAGCAGAGCACGAACAGGCCGGACACCGAGGCGGTCGGGCGCGGCTTGCGGGTGAACAGCCAGAGCACGACGAACAGCGCCACGCCCTCCAGGGCGAACTGGTACAGCTGCGACGGGTGGCGCGGCTCCGGGCCGCCGGTGGGGAAGATCATCGCCCAGGGCACGTCGGTCACCTTGCCCCATAGCTCGCCGTTGATGAAGTTGCCGATGCGCCCGGCGCCCAGGCCGATCGGCACCAGCGGCGCGATCAGGTCCATCAGCTGGAAGAAGCTCTTGTTGTTGCGCTTGCCGAACCACCAGGTGGCCAGCATCACGCCGATCAGCCCGCCGTGGAACGACATGCCGCCCTTCCATACCTCGAAGATCAGCGTCGGGTTGGCGATGTACTCGTCCAGGTTGTAGAACAGCACGTAGCCCAGGCGACCGCCCAGCACCACGCCGCAGGCCACCCAGAACACCAGGTCGGAGAGCTTCTCCTTGGTCCAGGTCGGGTCGAACTGCTTGAGCTGGCGCGACGCCAGCAGCCAGGCGCCGCCGATACCGATCAGGTACATCAGGCCGTACCAGTGGATTTTCAGCGGCCCGAGCGCTACGGCGACCGGGTCGATCTGTGGATAAGGCAGCATCCGCTTCTCCTAGCAGGAATTCAGATCAGGAAACTCAGCCCCACGCTGAACAACAGCAGGGCGAACAAACGCTTGAGTACCAGGGGCGGCAGGCGGTGCGCCAGTCGCGCCCCGATGCGCGCGAAAAACATGCTGGTCAGGGCGATGCCCACCAGCGCCGGCAGATAGACGAAGCCGATGCTCATCTCCGGCAACTGCGCGTTGTGCCAGCCGACGACGATGAACGATATCGCACCGGCGATGGCAATCGGCAGTCCACAGGCGGACGAAGTCGCAACCGCCTGTTGCATGGGGACGCCACGCCAGGACAGGAACGGCACGGTCAGCGAGCCGCCGCCGATGCCGAAGATCGCCGATGCCCAGCCGATCACACTGCCGGCGACGCCCAGTCCGACGCGGCCGGGCGGCTCGCCGCTGCCCTTGGGCTGCAAGCCGAGCGCCATCTGGATCGATACCAGGATGGCGAAAACCCCGATGATCTTCTGCAGCACCGGCCCCTGGATCTTCGACGCGGTGAGCGCCCCCAGGGCACTGCCGAGCAGGATACCGACGGTCATCCAGATGAACAGCGACCAGCGCACCGCGCCACGGCGGTGATGTTCGAGAATCGAGTTGACCGACGTGAAGATGATGGTCGCCAGTGAAGTGCCGACCGCCATTTGCGTCAGCACATCGGGCGAAAAACCGTGGGCGGTGAAACTGAACACCAGGGCCGGGACGATGATCAGCCCGCCGCCGACGCCGAACAGGCCGGCCAGCACACCGGCGCAGGCGCCCAGTACCAGATAGAGCACGAACTCCATGTGGGCAACCTCGGACGAATGAAAGCGGGCATGGTAGCCGATGCGCCCCAGGCGCTCCAGCCACCCACGGGCTCCGGCGGACTTGATAGACTGCCGGCACACTGAGGAGTTTGCCGGATGTGCCTGATCGTCTTCGCCTGGCGTCCCGACCACGCCATGCCGCTGATCGTTGCCGCCAACCGCGACGAGTTCTACGCCCGCCCCACCCTGCCGCTGGCGGCGTGGGAGGATTCCCCCGGCCTGTACGCCGGCCGCGACCTGGAAGCCGGCGGCACCTGGATGGGCATCGCGCCCGGTGGCCGCTTCGCGGCGCTGACCAACGTCCGTGATCCAGGCCAGCCGCTGGGGCCGCGCTCGCGGGGCGAACTGGTCGCCGCCTTCCTGCAAGGCCGCCAGGCGCCATTGGAGTACCTGCAGCACGTCGCGCGCCGCGCCAGCGACTACAGCGGTTTCAACCTGCTGGTCGGGGACGCGGAACAGCTCTGCTACTTCAACCCGCGCATCGGCCCGCCGACAGCCGTGGCCCCCGGCGTGCATGGCCTGTCCAATGCCGCGCTGGATACGCCCTGGCCGAAGCTGCTCCGCGCCTGCAACGCCCTGGAAACCCGGCTCGAACGGCCGGACGCCGGAGCGCTCCTCTCGCTGCTGGCCGACGAACGCCAGGCCAGCGACGGGGAGCTGCCTGAAACCGGCGTGGGCCTGGCCACCGAGAAGCTGTTGTCGAGCGTGTTCATTGCCAGCCAGAACTACGGCACCCGCGCCAGCACGGCGCTGATCGTCCACGCGGACGGCCACCGCGAGCTGCTGGAGCGCAGCTTCGGCCCCAGCGGCGCGCGCCTGGGCGATGTGCGCCTGAGCGTCTAGCAGGCCACGATGCAGTCGCGTTGCTGCTTGGCGCGATAGAGCCCGTCGTCCAGCCGGCGCATCAGCCCCATCAGATCCTCTGCGGGGCGCATCGCGGTAACGGCGAAACTGGCGGTGAGCTGCACCGGCAGGGAGATATCCGCGCGGCGCAGGCTCAGGCGCAGCCGCTCGGCCAGTTCCCGCGCCTCCTCGCAGGCGGTTTCCGGCAGCAGCACGATGAATTCCTCACCACCCCAGCGGGCGAAACAGTCTTCCTCTCGCAACCGCCGCCGCACCACTTCCGCCACGGCCACCAGCACGCGATCGCCGGCCGGATGCCCCAGGCTGTCGTTGATGCGTTTGAAATGGTCGAGGTCGAACATCATCACGGCGCAGGCATGGCCGTGGCGCTGCAGACGCTGCCATTCGGCGTGCAACTGCTGCTCGAAGCGGCGGCGGTTGGCAATCTGCGTCAGCGGATCGATCTCGGAGAGGCGCAGCGCTATGGCCGCCTGCTCGGCAAGCGCCTGGTTGGCCCGGCGCAGCGCCTCGGTGCGCGCGTCCACCAAGGCCTCCAGTTGCTGGTTGAGCGCCTGCAGTTCCAGATTCTTCTGCTGCAGCGCCAGCTCGGCCAGCTTGCGTTCGTGGATGTTGCGATGGGCGCCGATCATCCGGGTCGCCCGTCCCGTCTCGTCGTACTCGACGAAGCGCCCATGATCGCTGACCCACAAGTAGCTGCCGTCGAGGCAACGACAACGGTATTCCTCGGCGTACTGCTGGCTGCGCCCCTCGACGTAGGCGTTGAAGCCGTTCATCACCTGCTCGAAGTCTTCCGGGTGGATGACCTCATGCCAGGTGGCGACGTTCTCCGGCAGGCTGTCCGCATCGTAGCCGAGCATGGCGTACCAGCCGGGGCTGCGGCTGACATGGTTGCTACGGATGTGCCAGTCCCAGATGCCGTCGCTGACGATGTCCAGCGCCAGGCGCAAGGTGAGGGTATTGTCGTGGGAGTCCGTGCCAGGGTCGACGTCGAGCTCGCCCATAAGCTTCGCCTTGGCCGGCACGCCGGCCTCACCGTCTTGGAGCCCCCCGGCAATGCACGGAGCCGGGAGGATAGGAGGCCCGGCGTCAGGCCTGGATGGTTGCCGCCGGGTTGATCACGCGACCGAGGCCGAGGTTGCGCAAGGCCAGGTGCAGCGAACTGTGGATGACCTGCGGATTGTCGAAGGTCATCAGTTGGCTGAGCAGTTCGTGCGCCTTGGACAGGGTCATCTGGCGCAGCAGCCATTTCACCTTGGGCAGGTTGGTGGCGTTCATCGACAGCGAGTCGAAGCCCATGGCCATCAGCAGCACGGCGGCGGCCGGATCGCCGGCCATCTCGCCGCAGATGCTCACCGGCTTGCCTTCGGCATGGGAGTCGTCGACCACCTTCTTCAGCGCCTGCAGCACGGCCGGGTGCAGGTAGTCGTAGAGGTCGGCGACGCGCGGGTTGTTGCGGTCCACCGCCAGCAGGTACTGGGTCAGGTCGTTGGAACCGACCGAGAGGAAGTCCACCTGGCGCGCCAGTTCGCGGGTCTGGTACACCGCCGCGGGGATCTCCACCATCATGCCGATCGGCGGCATGGGGATGTCCACGCCCTCGTCGCGCACCTCGCCCCAGGCGCGGTGGATCAGGTGCAGCGCTTCTTCCAGCTCGTGGGTGCCGGAAATCATCGGCAGCAGGATGCGCAGGTTGTCCAGGCCTTCACTGGCCTTGAGCATGGCGCGGGTCTGCACCAGGAAGATTTCCGGGTGGTCGAGGGTGACGCGGATGCCGCGCCAGCCGAGGAAGGGGTTGTCTTCCTTGATCGGGAAGTAGGACAGCGCCTTGTCGCCGCCGATGTCCAGGGTGCGCATGGTCACCGGCAGCGGGTGGAAGGCGGAAAGCTGCTCGCGGTAGATGGCGAGCTGTTCCTTCTCGCTGGGGAAGCGGTCGTTGATCATGAACGGCACTTCGGTGCGGTACAGGCCGACACCCTCGGCGCCGCGCTCCTGGGCACGCGCCACGTCCGCCAGCAGGCCGGTGTTGACCCACAGCGGCATACGGTGGCCGTCCAGCGTCTCGCAGGGCAGCTCGCGCAATGCGGCCAGGCCCTTGCTCAGTTCTTTCTCTTCGGCGACCACTTCGCCGTACTGCTTGACCAGCTGCGGCGACGGGTTGGTGTAGATCTCGCCGTGGTAGCCGTCGACGATCAGGTCGATGCCATCGACCTTGGAATACGGCAGGTCGACCGCGCCCATGACCGTGGGGATGCCCATCGCGCGGGCGAGGATAGCGACGTGGGAGTTGCCCGAGCCAAGCACGGACACCAGGCCCACCAGCTTGCCCTCGGGCACTTCGCCAAGCATGGCCGGCGACAGCTCCTCACTGACGATGATGGTCTGGTCCGGGTAGGCCAGGGTCTGCTTACGCTCCTCCTGCAGGTAGGCGAGGATGCGGCGGCCGATATCCTTCACGTCGGAGGCGCGCTCGCGCAGGTAGGCGTCGTCCATCAGCTCGAAACGCTGCACGTGCTCCATCACCACCTGGCGCAGGGCGCCCTGGGCCCACTGGCCGGCGCGGATGATGCGCTTGACCTCCAGGCCGATGGAAGCGTCGTCGAGCATCATCAGGTAGACATCGAACAGCGCGCGTTCTTCCTTGCGCAGCTGGGTGGCCAGCTTGCTGGAGAGGTTGCGCATGTCCTCGCGGACCGATTCCAGCGCCTGCTTGAACAGCTCGACCTCGGCCTCGACGTCATCGATGGGCTTGTCCGGGACCACTTCCAGGTCGGCCGGCGGCAGCACCACCACGGCCTTGCCCACGGCCACGCCGGGCGCGCCAGGGACGCCGACGAACTTGGCCTCGCTGATGCCCTTGCCGAGCTTGCCCAGGCCACGGATCGTGCCGGTCGCCTCGGCATGGGCAATCACACCGGCGAGTTGCGCGCTCATGGTGACGAGGAAGGCCTCCTCGCCTTCGTCGAACTGGCGCTTTTCCTTCTGCTGCACGACCAGGACGCCCATCACCCGACGGTGGTGGATGATCGGCGCGCCGAGGAAGGAGGCATAGCGTTCCTCGCCGGTTTCGGCGAAGTAGCGGTAACGGGGGTGTTCGGAGGCGTTCTCGAGGTTCAGCGGCTCCTCGCGGGTGCCGACCAGGCCGACCAGGCCCTCGTTCGGCGCCATGCTGACCTTGCCGATGGAGCGCTTGTTCAGGCCCTCGGTGGCCATCAGCACGAAGCGGTTGCTCTCGGCGTCCAGCAGATAGACCGAGCACACCTGGGTGCCCATCGCCTCCTTCACGCGCTGCACGATGATGCCCAGCGCCGCCTTGAGGTCCTTGGCGGAGTTCACTTCCTGGACGATCTTACGCAGCGTGTTGAGCATGGCTCGGGGTCTAACTCCTTGAACTTGCGTGCTAGTCGCGCGCCAGGAGGCGCGGTGCCAATTCCTTCAGGGCCCGGCGGTAGACCTCGCGTTTGAAGGTCACGACCTGGCCGAGCGGGTACCAGTAGCTGACCCAGCGCCAGCCGTCGAACTCCGGTTTGCCGGTCACATCCATGCGCACCCGGCTTTCCTCGCCGGTCAGGCGCAGGAGGAACCATTTCTGCTTCTGCCCGATGCACAGCGGTTGGCTGTTGGTCCGAACCAGGCGTTGCGGCAGGCGGTAACGCAGCCAGCCACGGGTACAGGCAAGAATCCGTACGTCCTGTTCCTCCAGGCCGACTTCTTCGTTCAATTCGCGGAACAGCGCTTCCTCAGGGGTTTCGCGGGCGTTGATGCCACCCTGGGGAAATTGCCAGGCTTCCTGGTTGATTCGCCGTGCCCACAGTACCTGTCCGACATCGTTGCAAAGGATGATGCCGACATTGGGGCGAAAACCATCGGGATCGATCACGGCGGTACATCCTCGAAATCGCGTGTGCCCGCATTGTTCCACAAAGCTTGTGACAGCGGCAACGCGAGGCGCGGCGTCATGTGCAGGGCCGGCAAAAGCCGTTACTCTAGGCGACTTTCCAGCATTGGCAACCAACGGTAATTGAACGTGCGACTGGCTCTCTTCGATCTCGACAACACCCTACTGGCCGGCGACAGCGACCACAGTTGGGGCGAATGGCTGTGCCAGCGCGGGCTGGTGGATGCCGGCGAGTACCAGGCGCGCAACGATACCTTCTACGCCGACTACCTGGCCGGCACCCTGGACGTGTTCGCCTACCAGGCCTTCACCCAGGCCATCCTTGGCCGCAACAGCCTGGAGCAGTTGGCGATCTGGCACCGCCAGTTCATGGCAGAGGTGATCGAGCCGATCATCCTGGCCAAGGGCGAGGCCCTGCTGGCCGAGCACCGCGCCGCCGGCGACAAGCTGGTGATCATCACCGCCACCAACCGTTTCGTCACCGGCCCCATCGCCGAGCGCCTGGGCGTGGAAACGCTGATCGCCACCGAATGCGAAATGAAGGACGGTCTCTACACCGGCCGCACCTTCGACGTGCCCTGCTTCCAGGGCGGCAAGGTGACCCGCCTGCAGCGCTGGCTCGACGAAACCGGCCTGAAGCTGGACGACGCCTGGTTCTACAGCGACTCGCGCAACGACCTGCCGCTGCTGGAACGGGTGGCCAACCCGGTGGCCGTCGACCCCGACGACACCCTGCGCGCCGTCGCCAGCGAACGCGGCTGGCCGGTGATCAGCCTGCGCGGCTGAGAGCCTCGGAGGCCTTGCCGGCCATCCGCTGGAAGATCACCAGGAATACCAGGAACGCCGGCCAACCGGCGAGGCGCGCCATGAGGAAAGAGTGCGCAAGGGCCTGAGCATCTGGGTGACGCTCACGACAGGCGCATCAAACCGGTTTTCCGATCATCAGCACCAGAATCGCGACCACGCACAGCAGCGCCAGCACGAAGAAGACCAGGCCGAACTTCCACTGCCGCGCCGCGCCCGCAGAAATCGGCTCGCCACTGCTCTGTGCCACCAGCGCCAGCCCGCGGATACGCCACAAGCGGGTGGTGAACAGCAGCCAGAACAGCGTGGCGACGATCAGCAGGCAGGCGCTGCCCAGCAGCCAGGTCTGCCCCAGCGGCAGGCCTGCGCCGTGCACCATCTGCCAGCCGGTGACCGGCAGGCTGGCGATGCTGCCGGCGACCAGCACCCAGCCGGCCAGGCCGATACGTTGCAACGCCGTGGCGATCTTCCCGGCGTCGCCGCCGCGCCAGCTGCGCCAGCCGTACCAGGCCAGGCCGATGATCGCGAGGAACGGCAGCACTGCCGCGGCACCGTGGAGGATTCGGAAGGTCTGGTAGCTTTCCATGATCATGCGTTCCTGTGAACAATCCTGCGTTCAGCGAAGACTAGCACCCGCCGCGACGGCCCCGCTCCCCGGCGTCAGCCGAGGAACAGACGATAGGCCGGGTTGTCGCTTTCGTCCCAGTAGGGGTAGCCGATTTCTTCCAGCGCCTCGGCCACCAGGTGCTTCTCCTCGTCCGGCACCTGCAGGCCCGCCACCACGCGGCCATCGGCGGCGCCGTGGTTGCGGTAGTGGAACAGGGTGATGTTCCAGCGCCCGCCCAGGCGGTTGAGGAAGTTGAACAGCGCGCCCGGCCGCTCGGGGAACTCGAAGCGGAACACCTGCTCGCCGGAGACACGCGGAGAATGGCCGCCGACCATGTGGCGGATGTGCAGCTTGGCCAGCTCGTTGTCGGTCAGGTCCAGCACCGGGAAGCCCTGCTCCTGCAACTGCTGCACCAGCGCCGCGCGCGGGTCGTTCTCCGGGTGCGTCTGCACGCCGACGAAGATGTGCGCTTCGCTGTCGGTGTTGTAGCGGTAGTTGAACTCGGTGATCTGGCGCTTGCCGATGGCCTCGCAGAACGCCTTGAAGCTGCCCGGACGCTCGGGGATGGTCACCGCGATGATCGCTTCGCGCTTCTCGCCCAGCTCGGCGCGCTCGGCCACATGGCGCAGGCGGTCGAAGTTGATGTTGGCGCCCGAATCGATGGCCACCAGGGTCTGCCCACTGGCGCTCTCGCGCTCGACGTACTTCTTGATCCCCGCCACCGCCAGCGCCCCGGCCGGCTCGGTGATGGAGCGGGTATCGTCGTAGATGTCCTTGATCGCCGCGCAGATCTCGTCGGTACTGACGGTGATCACTTCATCGACATGCGTCTTGCACAGGTCGAAGGTGTGCTGGCCGATCTGTGCCACGGCCACGCCGTCGGCGAACAGCCCGACCTGCCCCAGCACCACGCGCTCGCCGGCGGCCATCGCGGCCTGCAGGCAATTGGAGTCATCCGGCTCGACGCCGATCACCTTGACGTCCGGGCGCAGGTATTTGACGTAGGCGGCGATACCGGCGATCAGGCCGCCGCCGCCGACCGGGACGAAGATCGCATCCAGGCGCCCCGGATGCTGGCGGAGGACTTCCATCGCCACGGTGCCCTGGCCGGCGATCACTTCCGGATCGTCGTAGGGGTGGATGTAGACGTAGCCCTTCTCTTCCACCAGCTTCAGCGAGTACGCCAGCGCCTCGGGGAAGGCGTCGCCGTGCAGCACGGCCTTGCCGCCACGGGCGCGCACGCCCTGCACTTTCAGCTCCGGCGTGGTGCGCGGCATCACGATGGTCGCCTTGATCCCCAGCTCGCGGGCCGCCAGCGCCACGCCCTGGGCATGGTTGCCCGCCGAGGCGGTGACCACGCCGCGCGCCAGTTCCTCCGGCGTCAGCTGTGCCAGCTTGTTGTAGGCGCCGCGAATCTTGAAGGAGAACACCGGCTGCAGGTCTTCGCGCTTGAGCAGAATCTGGTTGCCCAGGCGCTCGGAGAGCTGGCGGGCGGGCTGCAGGGGCGTTTCCACGGCAACGTCGTAGACACGCGAGGTGAGGATCTTCTTGACGTATTGTTCGAGCATCGGAAGGGCTATATCGGCGGCTTTTCGAGGAACCGCGAGTCTACTCCAGCCGGCACGGCGCGGGCCACCGAACAATCCGCGCGCAGATGACCATAACAGTTGCCCGGCGGCGCAACACCGGCGCGTCGTCGACCGCTATAATCCGCCCTTTCGACCATTCTCCGGCGCCGTTGCGCCCATCCAGGTAAGAAGACCCTCGCCATGAACCAGGATCAGCTCAAGCAGGCTGTGGCCCAGGCCGCCGTCGACCACATCCTTCCGCACCTCGACAGCAAGAGCATCGTCGGCGTGGGCACCGGCTCCACCGCCAACTTCTTCATCGACCTGCTGGCCAGGCACAAGGCCGAGTTCGACGGCGCCGTGGCCAGCTCCGAAGCCACCGCCGCCCGCCTGAAGGGCCACGGCATCCCGGTCTATGACCTGAACACCGTCAGCGAACTGGAGTTCTACGTCGACGGCGCCGACGAGACCAACGAGCGCCTGGAACTGATCAAGGGCGGCGGCGCCGCGTTGACCCGCGAAAAGATCGTCGCCGCGGTGGCCAAGGAATTCATCTGCATTGCCGACGCCAGCAAGCGGGTGCCGATGCTCGGCGGCTTCCCGCTGCCGGTGGAAGTCATCCCCATGGCCCGCAGCCACGTAGCGCGCCAGCTGGTGAAGCTGGGTGGCGACCCGGTGTACCGCGAGGGCGTGCTGACCGACAACGGCAACATCATCCTCGACGTGCACAACCTGCGCATCGACAGCCCGGTACAGCTGGAAGAGGCGATCAACAACATCGTCGGCGTGGTCACCAACGGCCTGTTCGCCGCGCGCCCGGCCGACCTGCTGCTGCTGGGCACCGCCGAAGGCGTGAAGACCCTCAAGGCCTGACCGCCAGGGCGCCATCTGCCCGATGGCGCCTTTCTTCCCGCTCGCGACCGTCTACGCTGGGAATACCAATCACCCAACGGAGAAACGGCATGGCCGGCAAGTTCCATCTCAAGAAGGCCAGTGATGGCCAGTTCCACTTCAACCTGCACGCCAGCAACGGCGAGATCGTGCTGACCAGCGAGCTGTACAAGGCCAAGACCTCGGCGCAGGACGGCATCGAGTCGGTGCGCAAGAACGCCCAGCGCGAAGGCGCCTTCGAGGTGAAGAGCGCCTCCAACGGCAAGCATTACTTCGTGCTCAAGGCCACCAACGGCCAGGTCGTCGGCCAGAGCCAGATGTACGCGAGCCTTGCCAATGCCGAGGGCGGCGTGGCCGCGGTGAAGCGCTACGCGCCAGAGGCCACGATCAGCGACGAAACCTGAAGCGCATCCTTTCGGAGTGCCTCGGACAACACGGCCGGCCCAACGGCCGGCCGTGTATCGCCATTGTTACAGCGAGGCGACACGTCCAGTCGCCCAGGCGTCAAATTCCGGCCATCTTCGGCGAAACGGTCCACATCCTGCTTTGCTCGGCGCACGCATCAAACGATGCGCGACTCAACCGACACAGAGGAAAGTGCCGTGTTCAAACCCTTAGCCGTTGCCGTCAGCCTTGGATGCGCCGCGCTGTCGGCCAATATCGACGCCTATGAATACGGGGACTACGCCGGGGACACCCTGGATACCCTGATCAACGACTATCCCGGGCGTTATCGCGGCACCACCAGCTTCGCCGGGGCCACCGCACTGATGCAGTCGCGCCTGGGCTTCGGCTACCAGACGCAGGTCCAGGACTTCACCTGGGCCGGCAACCGCAGCTCGCAGAACGTCATCGCCAGCGCGCCAGGCAGCAGCGGCCAGTTCGTGGTGCTGGGCGCCCACTACGACACCTACTACGGCCGCCCGACCCTGCAGGGCCTGGACGACAATGGCTCCGGGGCCGCCGTGCTGACCGAGATCGCCCGCAACCTGGGCGGCATTGCCCTGGAAAACGGCCTGGAAGTGGTCGGCTTCGGCGCCGAAGAGGAAGGCCTGCGCGGCTCCCGCGCCTACGTCGCCTCGCTCGGCGACGAGCAGCGCGCCAACCTGCTGGGGATGATCAACCTCGACAGCCTGGTCACCGGCGACAAGATGTACGCCCACGCCGGCTTCAACAGCGTCGACAACCCGGCGCTGGCCGCCTACCGCGAGCAGGTCCTGCGCATCGCCCAGGAGCTGAACATTCCGCTGCTCACCAATCCCGGGCTTGACCCGGCATACCCCACCGGCACCGGCTGCTGCAGCGATGGCGAGAGCTTCGAAGGCCTGAACGTGCCGGTACTGTTCGTCGAGGCGACCAACTGGGAACTCGGCGACCTGGACGGCTACATCCAGACCGACAACCCGGCCATCCCCGGCGGCGCCACCTGGCACAACCCGGCCCTGGACAACGAGCAGGTGCTCACCGGCGCCTTCGGCCAGGAACGCATCGACCAGCGCCTGCGCGACTTCTCGCGCCTGCTCACGCGCCTGCTGCTGGAGCTGACCAACGCCGACCTGCTGGCCTCCACCGCCTCCGGCGGCGCGATGGCGCGACAGATGGAAGACCAGTTGCAGCGCCAGCACCTGGCCCTTACCCGGCTGCATGACCGCCGCTGGCTAAGCCTGCTGGGCAGCACCCGCGCGGTGGGCAGCTTCGACGGCGAAGTCGGCGTGGAAGGCGAAACCACCCCGGAAAGCGGCTTCGACATGCCCGGCGACCCGCGCTCGCACCGCGCCGGCGTGCACCTGCTGGGCGACTACCGCGCCAGCGAGGCACTGACCCTCGGCGGCAGCCTGAGCTTCCAGCGCAGCCGCGACAACCTCGACCACAGCGCCCGCCTGGAAGCGGAAACCTGGCAACTGGGGCTCTACGGTCTGTTCAACGACGGCGGCCCGGCCTGGCTGGGCGGCGAACTGAGCGCCGGCTACAGCGACCTCGACAGCAAGCGCGCGGTCTACCTGCAGGCGAAGAACGGTCCCGTCCTGCTCGACCAGCGCCTCGACGGCGACACCAATGCCTGGTTCTGGGGCGCCCGCGTCGACGGCGGCTACGACTTCGATGTGGCCGGCATCAGGACCGGTCCGCAGGGCGGACTGGACTACGTGCACTACCGCATCGACGACTTCGACGAAGACGACGACCTGCGCACTGCGCTGGGCTTCGAGGAACAGGACTACGACTCGCTGGAGGCCAGCCTCGGCTGGGGCCTGCGCGGCGAACTGGCGCTGGGCAAGCGGATGGCCGTGAAACCCTACGCCAGCGTGCGCTGGGTGAAGGAACTGGAGGACGGCCGGCTGGACGACATCGCGCTGGCCGCCCTGGGCGATGGCCGCACCCGCGAGGCCGACCTGGGCGATGTGGACAAGGATTTCGGCCGCGCCCAGGCCGGCGCGTTGCTGGCCGTCTCCGAGCAACTGGGCGTGTTCGCCGAGGCCAATACGCGCTTCGCCCACAGCGAAGGCAGCCAGGCGTCCTATTCGCTCGGGGTGCAGTGGCAGTTCTGAGGAAGGAGTCGGGGACGCTCAGGGCGTTCCCGTCTCACGCTTCTTGAAC
Organism: Pseudomonas sp. MT3; assembly: GCF_054720805.1. Classification (NCBI taxonomy): domain Bacteria; kingdom Pseudomonadati; phylum Pseudomonadota; class Gammaproteobacteria; order Pseudomonadales; family Pseudomonadaceae; genus Pseudomonas; species Pseudomonas sp. MT3. Next base: position 38,664 of record NZ_JBTVPY010000008.1, on the reverse strand, counting down.
ACGTAGAACAGGTTGGGTTCGCTGACCAGGTACAGCGTGCCGTTGTCGTCCAGGGTGATGCCCTCGGCCTGCGGCACGCTGCGGCGCAGTCCGTGCATGCCGCGCCGCAGCGACAGCGAGCTGATCGGCTCGCCATCCGCGCTCAGTTCCAGCACCAGCCGCGACTCGTCGGACAGCGCCAGCAGGTGCCCGCTGCGCTCGTCGTACTGCAGGCTGGACAGGTCGCGGACGAACAGGTTGCGGTTGTGCCGCAGGTCGTCCACCACGTGCACGGCAAAGGGTTCGCCGGCCTGCGCCAGGGGGAAGCCGCGCACCTCGTAGATGCGCACCGGATCGCGCTCCTTGGCGACGAACAGGCGCTTGCCGACCGAGTCGTAGGCCAGCCCCTCGAAGCCCTTGTTGCCACCACGCCCGAGGGCCAGCGACAGTTGCTGGGCCTCGCTGGCATCGACGTGCGTGGTGTCGTCGCGCAGGGTCACCTGGAACAGGCGCTGGCGGCGCTCGTCGCTCAGCACGTAGACATCCTTGCTGATGTACTCGATGGCCTCGGTGTCGCCGAAGTCCTCCAGGCTGATCTTGCGCAGAACCCGCCCCTCCAGCGACAGCTCGATGATCTGCGCCGGCTGGTTGGTCACGCTGAAGAGGGTCTGGCGGTCGGGGTCGTAGGTCAGCGCCGAGACATCGTCGTCCAGCCCCTCGATCGGCTGCGCCTCCAGCACCACCCGGTAGTCCGGCAGCCACAGCGACTGCTCGCGCCAGACCTCGGCGTGACGCCACTCCTCGACGGCGAACCAGGCCCGCTCATAGACGCGCAGGACCTGCCCCAGCCAGAGCAACAGCGCCAGTGCGAGCAGCAGCAGTGCGGCGATCAGGCGACGAGGGGTGAGCAGGCGGCGCATGGAGGACTCGATGATCTCGGAAGGGCCGCGCAGCTTCGCAGCCACGGCTGAAGCCAAACTTAAAGGCGGCGATGGAAATGCCCGCAGGCTAGAGTCAGGTTAGCGCAAGACCGATCGATCATCCGCAAAGGTGTACCGATGCCCGCGTCCCTGCTTCCCGAACAACGCCAGCAAGCCACCCTGCATACCGTGGTGCTGGCCACCGAGGTGCTGCATCACGCGGGCGTGCCGCGCCAGCGGCTATTGGAAGGCAGCGGCATCGACGAAGCGGACCTGCTGACCCCGCACAAGCTCATCACCCATGCCCAGGAACTGCGGGTCTTCGCCAACGCCCTGGGCTGCCACCGCGATCCGGCGCTGGGCCTCTACCTCGGCCTGCGCATGCATGTCTCGGCGTACGGCATCCTCGGCTACAGCATGCTCGCCAGCCGCACCCTGCGCGATGCACTGCAACTGGCGCTGTCCTTTCCCGACCTGCTCGGCACCTATTTCCGGCTGGCGCTGCAACCGCAGGGCGACGAGGTCCGATTTACCGCCGACGGCTACCGCTACGCACCGGAGCTGACGGTGTTCAACACCGAACTGTGCCTGACCTCGCTGCTCACGGTGATCCGCGACCTGCTCGGCGAGTCGGTGCGTCCACGTCGCCTGTTGCTGGCTTATCGACCGCCGCTGCACGCCGCCACCTATACCGAGCGCCTGGGCTGCCCGGTGGAGTTTGGCGCGCCGACCAGCGCCCTGTGCTTCAGCCCGGCGCTGCTCGACCGCCCGTTGCCGCTGGCCGACCCGGTGAGCTGCCACAACGGCGTGCAGCAGTGCCTGCGCATGAGCGCGACGCTCAGCAGTCGCGGCGATGTGATCGAACAGTTGCGCCAGCACCTGGCCAGCCATCTGCAGGACACTGCCAGCCTGGACGCCGTGGCCCGGCACCTGCACCGCTCCACCCGCACCCTGCGCCGCCACCTGCAGCAGCAGAACACCAGTTATCAACAGGTGCTCGACGAGGTGCGCTTCGACCGTGCCCGGCAGTTGCTCAAGGACACCGACCTGCCGATCTACCTGATCGCCGAGCAGCTCGGTTACAGCGAGACGGCCAGCTTCCGTCATGCGTTCCAGCGTTGGAGTGGGTCGAGTCCGAGCCTGTACCGGGGCTGAAGCACCGCCGTCATCCCCCCTGTAGGAGCGAGCTTGCTCGCGAATCGCATGCGCACCGAGCTCCCGGGAAATTCGTTCGCGAGCAAGCTCGCTCCTACAAAGAGCCGGAACTCCGCACGACATCTCCTGACGCCCGGAATCCCGTGCCCCAAAAGCGATTTTCAACTTGGCCTGATTTATCCCTTATTGGCCTGATCTATCGTTCTGCGCGTCCCAGCCCTTGGTCATTATCAATCCGCAGCTAGGTGAAACGGTCCTAGAAACCGTAAAACCTCAACAATAACAACTGCTTAACTGCACGGTACGAGCATGACCAGCGCGATCACCATCGAGCGGATATGCATGGAGTTCGGTACACCCGGACAAGGCCTCAAGGCCCTGGACGACGTGTCACTGGAAATCCGCGCCAATGAGTTCTTCACCCTCCTCGGGCCTTCGGGCTGCGGCAAGACCACCTTGCTGCGACTGATCGCCGGCTTCGAACAACCTTCCTCCGGCAGCATCCGCCTCTACGGCGACGCGATGGAAGGCCTCCCGCCCTTCAAGCGCCCGGTCAACACCGTCTTCCAGAGCTACGCCCTGTTCCCGCACATGACGGTGGCCCAGAACATCGCCTTCGGCCTGGAAATGCAGGGCAAGCAGCGTGGCGACATCGACGCCACCGTGCAGAAGATGCTCGACCTGGTGCGCCTGCCGGACGTGGGCAACCGCCGCGCCGACCAGCTCTCCGGCGGCCAGCAACAGCGCATCGCCCTGGCCCGCGCGCTGGCCAGCCGACCCAAGGTGCTGCTGCTCGACGAATCGCTCTCGGCGCTGGACCTCAAGCTGCGCAAGGAAATGCAGATCGAGCTCAAGCGCCTGCAGCACGAGACCGGCATCACCTTCATCTTCGTCACCCACGACCAGGAAGAAGCCCTGACCATGTCCGACCGCATTGCGGTGATGAGTCGCGGCAAGGTCATGCAGATCGGTACGCCCACGGAAATCTACGAAGCGCCGGTCAACCGCCTGGTGGCCGACTTCATAGGCGAGACCAACTTCCTCGAAGGGGAATCCAGCGGCGACAGCGTGCGCCTGCCCGACGGCCAACTGCTGCCGGCGGCCACCACCCTGCCCGGCAAGGTGACCCTGGCGATCCGCCCGGAACGCACCGAGCTTGCGCTGGATGGCCAGCTCGAGGGCGTGGTGGAGAACATCGTCTACGTCGGCACCGACACCGTGTACCACCTCAACGTCGCCGGTCAGGGCGGCTTCCGCGTCCGTCAGCAGAACCGTGACGGCGCCCATTCCACCCACGCCCCGGGCGCACGGGTACGGGTTCGCGTGCCCGCCACCGCCATCCGGGTGCTGGCCGAATGAGCACACTGCGCGCACAAGCCGAACGCAAATCGCTGCTCAATCGCCTGGCCCTGACCAGCCCGGCGATGATCATGCTGGTGGTGTTCCTCGTCGTGCCGCTGGGCATCATGTTCGCCGTGTCGATCCAGGCACCGGGGGACTACGGCGGCGTGAAATGGGGCCAGCACAGCGTCGAGGCCTACATCAACTTCCTCTGGGAACGCGACCTGGACGACAGCCTGGCGTTCAACGCCGACTACCTGGGCATCTTCCAGCGCTCGTTCTGGCTGTCGGTCCTGACCACCCTGGGCTGCCTGCTGATCGGCTTCCCCACCGCGCTGTACCTGGCGCTGCAGGACGAGCGTCGGCGCAACCTGCTGCTGTTCCTGGTCACGGTGCCGTTCTGGACCAACCTGCTGGTGCGGGTCTACGCCTGGATCCTGCTGCTGCGCAACGGCGGGCTGATCGACGAGGGGCTGCACGGGCTGGGCTTTGCCAATGCATCGCTGGGCCTGCTCTATACCGACAACGCGGTGATCATCGGGCTGCTCTACACCTACCTGCCGTTCATGGTGCTGCCGGTCTATACGAGCCTGGAGAAGATGGACTGGCGCCTGGTGGAAGCGGCCTTCGACCTGGGCGCCAACCGCTGGAAGGCACTCAGGCGGATCATCATCCCGCTGGCCATGCCTGGCATCGTCGCCGGCTGCATCCTGGTGTTCATCCCCTCGCTGGGCAGCTACATCATTCCCGAGCTGCTGGGGGGCGGTAAGTCGCTGATGATCGGCAACCTGATCCAGCTGCAGTTCGGCACGGCACACAACTGGCCGTTCGGCGCGGCGCTGTCCTTCGCCCTGCTGGCCTTCGTGCTGCTGGCGATGCTGATCTACAGCATGCGCTTCAAGCAGGGCGGCGCGGGAGGTCATCCATGAAGTCGGCCAATCCGCTCTGGCGCTTCACCGGGGTCAGGCCCGCCGCCTGGCTGTTCTTCGCCTTCCTCTACGTCCCGATCATCGTGCTGGTGGTATTGAGCTTCAACAGCGGGCAGTCGGCGACGCTGTGGGAGAGCTTCAGCTTCAAGTGGTACGCCGTGGTGGCCGATGACCCGGAAATCCTCCGCGCGGCGAAGAACTCGCTGATCGTCGCCAGCCTCGCCACCCTCATCGCCACCTCGCTGGCCACCCTCGCCGCCCTCGGCATGCGCGGTCGTACCTTCCGGGGCCAGGGCCTGATGAGCGGCGTGCTGGGCCTGCCGCTGCTGGTGCCGGAGATCGTCACCGCCGTCGCGACCCTGATGTTCTTCGCCTTCATCGGCCTGAAGCTGTCGCTGTTCACCATCCTGCTGGCGCACATCGTGTTCTGCATTCCCTTCGCCTACCTGCCGATCCGCGCCCGACTCGAAGGCATGGACCCCAGACTGGCGGAAGCGGCGGCGGACCTCTATGCCTCGCCGTGGAAGACCTTCTGGAAGGTGACCTTCCCCCTGCTGACGCCGGGGATAGTGTCCGGGGCGATGCTGGCGTTCATCATCTCGATGGACGATTTCGTCATCACCTACTTCGTCGCCGGCGCCGGGGCCACCACCCTGCCGGTGTACATCTTCAGCTCCATCCGCATGGGGATTTCCCCGAAGATCAACGCCATATCTTCAATAATACTGTTAATTTCCATCGCGTTCGTTGCGTTGTCGTACTACGTCGGCCAGCGTCGCCGCTGACCTCCTGCCGCCAAGCAAAACAACATTGCAAGGAGCTTCACCGATGAAATTCCGCCGTACCCCCATCGCCCGCGCGCTCGTCGCCGCCAGCCTGCTGCTGGCCGGTAGCGCCCATGCCGAAGGCACCCTGCACTTCGCCAACTGGTCGGACTACTTCCCGCCGGAGCTGCTGAAGAAGTTCGAGAAGGACACCGGCATCCACGCCACCCTGGACTCCTACGACAGCAACGAAACCCTGCTGGCCAAGCTCAAGGCCGGCGGCGGCGCCTACGACGTGGTGGTGCCGTCGGACAGCTTCATCGAGATCTTCGTCAAGGAAGGCCTGCTGCAGAAGCTCGACAAGGCGCAGTTGCCGAACCTGGCCAACCTCAAGGACAAGTTCAAGACCCTGGCCTACGACCCGGGCCACGACTACACCGTACCCTACCTGTGGGGCACCACCGGCTACAGCTACGACAGCGCCAAGGTCCCCGGCGGCAAGCTGGAGGAAAGCTGGAAGCCGTTCTTCGAGCCGCCGGCCGAGCTGAAGGGCAAGGTGGTGGCGCTCAACTCCATCGAGGAGCTGTATGCCCCGGCGTCCTATTACCTGGGCATCGACGAGTGCACCGAGGACCCGAAGGAAGCGGCGAAGATCCAGGACCTGCTGCTCAAGCAGAAGCCGATGCTGGCGATGTACAACAGCGACGGCACCATCGAGCGCATGGCCGCCGGTGAAGTCTCCATGCACCAGCAGTGGAACGGCGCCTTCCACCGCGCCCACGCCCAGCGCGCCAGCCTGGTCTACGTCTATCCGAAGGAAGGCATCCGCCTGTTCATCGACAACCTGGCCATTCCCAAGGACGCCACCAACATCAAGGAAGCCCACGTCTTCCTGAACTGGATGATGCAGCCGGAAAACATTGCCGCCGCCTCCAACTTCGCCAAGTACAACAACGCCATCGAAGGCTCGGACAAGTACATGGAGAAGGAGCTGTTCGACGACCCGGCGATCAACACCCCGGCCGACAAGCTGGACCGCCTCAAACCCTTCCAGCTGTGCTCGCCCAAGGCGCTGCAACTGCGCTCCAAGGTGTGGACCAAGCTGAAGAAGTGATCCGCGGATTCCCCGGCGCGGCGGTGCGCGCCGGGGAATCCTGACAGCCAATTTGGCCATTTCGATCCCTTTTTGACCCTTTGCAGGGTTCTGCCCGGCCCCCTCGGTTGCTAGAGTCGGGCGGCTCGCGCAGGGAGCGGCTGGAAAGGCGGCCAGCTCCGGCGCCACCTGACTGGCGCAGGAAAATCCCAAGGGAACGCGAGCGCGTTATCCACAAGAACAAAGTCCCCGAGAACGCCCATGACCAGCTTTTGCGTCACCCTGCTGCACAGCCCTTCATTCCTCGCCCGTCGTCGCTGCTGCGGCTGATCCGCAGCCCGACGACAACCGGGCGGCCGCCGATCGCCGTCCCATCGCGCTCCCTACAAAAGCCAGAACAATCGCGAGGAATCCCCAATGGCCAGCCAACACAGCGCCAGCACTGCACACACCATCAAGGGTGACGCGGCCTCCGCCGACGCCCGCCTGAAACGCGTCCTGGGCCTGCCCGCCCTGGTCTTCTTCGGCCTGGTCTACATGGTCCCGCTGACCATGTTCACCACCTATGGCGTGGTCACCGAGATGACCGGCGGGCGTACCGCCAGCGCCTACCTGATCACCCTGCTGGCGATGCTGTTCACCGCCGCCTCCTACAGCTTCATGGTGCGCAAGTACCCCATTGCCGGCTCGGCGTACTCCTACACCAGCCTGAGCTTCGGCCCGGCGGTCGGCTTCCTGTCCGGCTGGTCGCTGCTGCTCGACTACCTGTTCCTGCCAATGATCAACTACCTGCTCATCGGCCTGTTCATGAACATCGCCTTCCCGGAAGTCCCGGCCTGGGTGTTCGTGGTCGCCTCCATCACCCTGGTCACCGTGCTCAACGTGGTCGGCATCAGCCAGGTGGCGGGCATGAGCAACGTCATCGTCGGCGCTCAGCTGGTGTTCATCGTGGTGTTCGTGGTGATGTCGATCAAGAGCCTGGCCGGTGGCGCCGCGATCGACTTCAGCCTGCCCTTCGTCGGTGACGGCAGCCAGCCCGGCTTCGCCCCGCTGATGGCTGGCGCCGCAGTGCTCTGCCTGTCGTTCCTGGGCTTCGACGCCGTCTCGACGATGGCCGAGGAAACCCGTGACGCCCGCCGCGACATCCCGCGCGCGATCATCATCACCACTGTCATCGCCGGCCTGATGTTCACCCTGCTGGCGATCATCAGCCAGCTGGTGTTCCCCGGCAGCGTATTCCAGAACGCCGACTCGGCGGCCAATGAGGTGATGCTCAAGGCCGGCGGGCAGTTCCTGACCAACTTCTTCACCGCCGCCTACATCGCCGGCTGCATCGGCTCGGCGCTGGCCTCACAGGCCTCGGTGTCGCGCATCCTGTTCACGATGGGCCGCGATGGCATCCTGCCGCGCAGCCTGTTCGGCGTCCTCCACGCGCGCTTCCAGACCCCGGTGGTGGCGATCCTGGTGGTCTCGGCGGTTTCCCTGCTGGCCATCGTGCTGGACCTGACCACCCTCGCCTCGATGATCAGCTTCGGCGCCCTGGTGGCCTTCTCCGTGGTCAACCTGGCGGTGATCCGCACCTACCTGGGCGTCGAACGCCGCCGCGGCGCCGGCAACCTGCTGAAGTACGGGCTGATTCCCTTCATCGGCCTGTGCCTGACCCTGTGGCTGTGGACCAGCCTGTCGCAGCTGACCCTGATCGTGGGCCTGAGCTGGTTCGCCATCGGCTTCACCTACCTGGCGCTGCACACCGGCGGCTTCCGCCGCAAGGCGCCGAGCGTGAACTTCGAGGAAAACGCCTGACCCTGTGTTCGACGCGGCGCCGGGCCATGCCCATTGCTGCGTTGAACGCGACCCGACAACCGGAACCAGCGGGCGCCATCCGGCGCCATGAGGAGCGCGTGATGTTGACGATCTACACCGACGACCATCGCTTGCACCACGGTCAGCACGAGCTGATCGGCGGCCAGTTCACTCCCTGCTTCGAAAAGCCCAGCCGCGCCGACATGGTGCTGGACCGGGTCAAGGCGGTGAAACTGGGCGACATCCAGCCGCCGCGCGACTTCGGGCTGGAGCCGATCCTGCGGGTGCACGACGAAGGCTTCGTGCGCTTCCTGCAACACGCCTGGCGCGACTGGCTGGCCACCGGCCGCACCCACGACATGCTGCCCATCGCCTGGCCCACCCGGCGCCTGCGGCAGAAGGAGCCCGACAGCATCGACGGCCGCCTGGGCTACTACTCCTTCGACGCCGGCGCACCGATCACCGCCGGCACCTGGCAGGCGATCACCAGCTCGGTGAACGTCGCCATGACCGGCCAGGCCGAACTGGCCAAGGGCGCGCGCTCGGTGTTCTCCCTCTGCCGTCCGCCGGGCCACCACGCCTCGGCGGACTTCATGGGCGGCTACTGTTTCCTCAACAACGCCGCCATCGCCGCCCAGTCGATCCTCGACCAGGGCGCCAGCCGGGTGGCCATCCTCGACGTGGACTACCACCACGGCAACGGCACCCAGGACATCTTCTACGACCGCGCCGACGTGCTGTTCACCTCGATCCACGGCGACCCGCGCTTCGAGTACCCGTACTTCCTCGGCTACGCCGACGAGAAGGGCGAGGGTGTGGGCGAAGGTTTCAACTTCAATTACCCGCTGGCCTCGGGCAGCGACTGGTCGGTGTGGAGCCTGGCGCTGCAGGCGGCGATCCGGCAGATCTCGGCGTACAAGCCCGACGTGCTGATCGTCTCGCTGGGCGTGGACACCTTCAAGGAGGACCCGATCTCCCAGTTCAAGCTGGACAGCCCGGACTACCTGCGCATGGGCGAAGCCATCGGCAAGCTGGGCCTGCCGACCCTGTTCGTCATGGAGGGGGGGTACGCGGTGGAAGAGATCGGCATCAACGCGATCAACGTGCTGCAGGGTTTCGAAAGCTTCGGTTGAGGGCTGTTCTGTAGGAGCGAGCTTGCTCGCGAACCGCATCCCACCGATCAATCCGACGTGCGCGGAGGGCTGGTTCGCGAGCAAGCTCGCTCCTACAAAGATCAAATGCCAAAAGCAAAAAAGCCGTGCCGGGGATGGGGTTCCCGGCGCGGCTTTTTTATCGAGAGCGGATTACTGGAGGAGTTCGACGCGGTCCACGTCGATATCGGTGGCCTTCTGCCGGTGGTGGTCAACCTCGCCGGTCAGACGCACCTTGGTGTTCTCGGAGACCGAGGCGCCGGCCGGCCAGTCGTCGTGGTCGATCTCGACCTGGATGCTGCCGGTGGCATCCTTGAACTCGTAGTGCTCACCGCCGATGCGCTTGGTGATGACGCCTTCGAGCACCACCGGGGTATCGTCGGCGGCGGACTGCGCCTGCTTGACCGTGGTGATCTGCGCGGCGGCGGCAACGGGCTTGGCATCGCTGCCCGGTCCGGTGTAGCCGGCGGCCAGGGTGAGGGTGGAGAACAGACCAGCGGCAGCGATCAGGGGGAGATGACGAAGTTTCATGGAAGTGCCTCCTGCGGCGTTTTCGATGGAGTCAGCTTAGTGCCAGTGGCTGAAATCAGCCTGAATCCGGACTTAACCCAACCTTAAAGCCATCCGACCTGCACTCCCCCGCTCTGGATCAATCTGTTTTGGCGGTCGGCTCGCGCTTGAACACGTAGAACAGGTCCGGCTCGCTGACCATGTAGATGGTGCCCTGCTCGTCGATGGCTACGCCCTCGGCGCGCGGGATGCGGTCGTCCAGGCCGTTGAGCCCGCCGAGCAGGCTGATGAAGCTGATTGGCTCGCCTTTCTCGTCCAACTCCAGCAGCAGATGCGATTCCGCCGACAGCACCAGGGTGTGCCCGGTACGCGGGTCGATGCTCAGAGCCGAGACATTAGTCATCAACAGATCGCTGGGCAGCGGCTGCAGCGCACCGCTCAGGTGGGGGCCGCCGTCACTGGCGAGGGTGAACAGCGCCAGCGGGTCACGCTCCTGCCCCAGCACCAGTCGATGCTGCCGCGGGTCCCAGGCGATGCCCTCGATACCCTTGTTCTTCTTCCCGCGCTCGCCCAGGTCGAAGCTGGAGAGCTTGGCGGTGCTCAGCTCACGGGTCTGCGGGTCGATATGGAAGATGGTCAGGGAGTTCTGGCGTTCGTCGGTCACGGCGACATTGCCGCTCTCCAGTACCGCAACGCCCTCGGGGTTCGACATGCCCAGCAGCGGGATCACCCGCAGCACATCACCGGTGAGCGACAGCTCGGCCAGCAGCGGCTTCTTGCCGGTGACGGTGAACAGGGTGCGGGTCACCGGGTTGTAGGCCAGGTCGGAGGTCTCCTGTCCTTCGAGGCCACCCTTGAGCGGCTTGGCCTGTATCACCGCGCGGTAACCGGGCAGCCAGACGCTTTCCGAGCGCGCCTGGGCACTGGTGTCCTGCTCGCGCAACCAGAGGCGAGCGCGGTCATCCCAATGGAAGCGGGAAGTCAGGTAGCCGAGGATCACCAGGACGAACAGCAGAGCCAGCAGCAGCCAGCGTGGACGAAGGATGGACATGGTCATGACGACTCTTGTTGGTCAGCACGGCAAGGTACCCCGCAACAAGCGAAGGCCGCACAAACGGCGGCCTTCGGCGGGACAACGGTTAAAGCACGCGGCTTTCGAAACGGCTGGCGCCGGGAAGTTCCAGCACCACGGCGCTGCCGCTCTTGAGCGGGCCGACGCCCACCGGCGTGCCGGTGGACACCACATCCCCCGGCTGCAGCGAGAAGTGCCCGCAGATGTGCTGGATCAGCGGCACGATGGGGTTGAGCATGTCGCGGCTGTTGCCGTCCTGGCGGACTTCACCGTCGATCTCCAGGCGGATGCCGATGTCGGTCGGGTCCGGGAAGTGGTCGGCGCTGACGAAGGGCGCCAGCACGAAGGCGCCGTCGAAGGACTTGGCCAGCTCCCACGGCAGGCCCTTTTCCTTCAGCTTGGCCTGCACGTCGCGCAGGGTCAGGTCCAGCGCCGGGGCGTAGCCGGAGATGGCATCCAGCACTTCCTCGGTGCTCGGCTTGCGCGACAGCGGCTTGCCGATCAGCACGGCGATTTCCGCCTCGTAGTGGACCGAGCCGCGGTCTTCCGGGATGGCGAAGCCGCCCGCGTGGGAGACGGTGCAGGAACCGGGCTTGATGAACAGCAGCGGCTCGGTCGGCACCGGGTTGTTCAGTTCCTTGGCGTGCTCGGCGTAGTTGCGGCCGACGCAGACCACCTTGCCCAGGGTGAAATGGATCGGGGTGCCGTCGACATACTGATGCTGGTAACTCATGACCGACTCCTGAACGCATGGAAGAGTGAGCCGCGCGGGGCTCGTGGTTCCGCGCGGTTGCCCGCATCCTGCCGGCGCACGCGCCACTTCCCGTGGCGCTGACGTGCGAAGGGCCGGCCCCTCTATCCAAAGAACCGGCCCTCCTGTGTATGCGTCGGCTTACTCGGCGAAGATCTTGCCGGGGTTCATGATCCCGTTCGGATCGAACACCGCCTTGACCGCCTTCATGTAGCCGATTTCAGCCTCCGAGCGAGAGTACCCCAGGTAATCGCGCTTGGTCATGCCCACGCCGTGCTCGGCGGAAATCGAGCCGTTGTACTTCTGCACGGTCTCGAACACCCACTTGTTGACGGTGGCGCACTTGCCGAAGAACTCGTCCTTGGACAGGTTCTCGGGCTTGAGGATATTCAGGTGCAGGTTGCCGTCGCCGATATGGCCGAACCACACCACTTCGAAGTCGGGGTAATTGGCTTCGACGATGGCATCGATGTCCTTGAGGAAGGCCGGGACCTTGCCGACGGTCACCGAGATGTCGTTCTTGTAGGGCGTCCAGTGGGAGATGGTCTCGGAGATGTACTCGCGCAGCTTCCACAGGTTCTGCAGTTGCTGCTCGCTCTGGCTCATCACGCCATCCAGCACCCAGCCCTGCTCCACGCAATGCTCGAACGTGGCCAGTGCCTCGTTGGCCACTTCCTCGGTGCTCGCCTCGAACTCCAGCAGGGCATAGAACGGGCAGTCGGTCTCGAAGGCCGGCGGCACGTCGCCACGGGCCATGACCTTGGCCAGCGCCTTGTCGGAGAAGAACTCGAAGGCAGTCAGGTCCAGCTTGCTCTGGAAGGCGTGCAGCACCGGCATGATCGAGTCGAAGTCCGGGGTGCCGAGGACCATCGCGGTGAGGTTCTTGGGCGTACGCTCCAGGCGCATGGTGGCCTCGACCACGAAGCCCAGGGTGCCTTCGGCGCCGATGAACAGCTGGCGCAGGTCATAGCCGGTGGCGTTCTTGATCAGGTCCTTGTTCAGTTCGAGCAGGTCGCCCTTGCCGGTGACGACCTTCATGCCGGCCACCCAGTTGCGGGTCATGCCGTAGCGAATGACCTTGATACCGCCGGCATTGGTGCCGATGTTGCCGCCAATCTGGCTGGAACCCGACGACGCGAAGTCCACCGGGTAGTACAGGCCGTGCTCTTCGGCGAAGGTCTGCAGCTGCTTGGTGATCACGCCCGGCTGGCAGACCACGGTGCGGTCGAATTCGTTGAATTCCAGCACCTTGTTCATGTAGTCGAAGGCCACGACCACCTCGCCGTTGGCGGCGACGGCGGCGGCGGAGAGACCGGTACGGCCACCCGAGGGAACCAGCGCGACCTTGTGCTCATTGGCCCAGCGGACGATGGCCTGGACCTGCTCGGTACTCTTGGGGAAGGCGATCGCCAGGGGCGCCGGGGCGAAATGCTTGGTCCAGTCCTTGCCGTAGGTATCGAGGGAATCGGCGTCTGTCAGCAGCTTCCCGGCGTCCAGCAGGGGCTTGAGCGATTCGATCAGGGCGTCGCGGGTCATTGGAGGAACTCTCAAATGGTTCATGGTCGTCCTGAGAACAGCTCAGGTCGCAACCGGGCAAGGAAAAGGGAGAACATGCTAGCATACGCACCCCAGACAGATCGCCACTTGGCGCCGAGCTGCCTGGCACCGGCCGGTCCGGCCTGAGCTGTTCAATTTCTCGCCACATCCCGGGACTACAGGTTCAAAGCAGATGAGCAAGACTTCTCTCGACAAGAGCAAGATCAAATTCCTTCTCCTTGAAGGCGTGCACCAGAACGCCCTCGACACCCTCAAGGCGGCCGGCTACTCCAACATCGAGTACCTCAAGACTGCCCTGTCCGGTGACGAGCTGAAGGCAAAGATCGCCGATGCACACTTCATCGGCATCCGCTCCCGCACCCAGCTCACCGAAGAAGTCTTCGATGCTGCCAAGAAGCTGATCGCCGTCGGCTGTTTCTGCATCGGCACCAACCAGGTCAACCTGAACGCAGCCCGCGAGCGCGGTATCGCCGTGTTCAACGCGCCCTACTCCAACACCCGTTCGGTCGCCGAGCTGGTGCTGGCCGAGGCCATCCTGCTGCTGCGCGGCATCCCGGAGAAGAACGCCTCCTGCCACCGTGGTGGCTGGATCAAGTCCGCGGCCAACTCCTTCGAGATCCGCGGCAAGAAGCTGGGCATCGTCGGCTACGGCTCGATCGGCACCCAGCTCTCGGTGCTGGCCGAGGCCCTGGGCATGCAGGTGTTCTTCTATGACACCGTGACCAAGCTGCCGCTGGGTAACGCCCAGCAGGTCGGCAACCTGCACGATCTGCTCGGCATGTCCGACATCGTTTCGCTGCACGTGCCGGAACTGCCGTCCACCCAGTGGATGATCGGCGAGAAGGAAATCCGCGCTATCAAGAAAGGCGGCATCCTGATCAACGCCGCCCGTGGCACCGTGGTCGAGCTGGACCACCTGGCCGCCGCGATCAAGGACGAGCACCTGATCGGCGCCGCCATCGACGTGTTCCCGGTGGAGCCCCGTTCCAACGACGAAGAATTCGAAAGCCCGCTGCGTGGCCTGGACCGTGTGATCCTGACCCCGCACATCGGCGGCTCCACCGCCGAAGCCCAGGCCAACATCGGCCTGGAAGTGGCCGAGAAGCTGGTCAAGTACAGCGACAACGGCACCTCGGTGTCCTCCGTCAACTTCCCGGAAGTAGCCCTGCCGTCGCACCCGGGCAAGCACCGCCTGCTGCACATCCACGCCAACATCCCGGGCGTGATGAGCGAAATCAACAAGGTGTTCGCCGACAACGGCATCAACATCTCCGGCCAGTACCTGCAGACCAACGACAAGGTCGGCTACGTGGTGATCGACGTCGACGCCGAGTACTCGGACCTGGCGCTGGAGAAGCTGCAGCACGTGAACGGCACCATCCGCAGCCGCGTGCTGTTCTAAGCGCGGTACGGTGGCAAGAAAAAAGGAGGCCTCGGCCTCCTTTTTTCGTTTTTGCACCGGGCGTTTCCCTCGTAGGAGCGAGCTTGCTCGCGAACCGCGTCATGGCGGATTGTTCGCGAGCAAGCTCGCTCCTACGAAAAGCAGCGGCCTTTCGGGCTCACTTCACGTTGACGGTAATCTGCTGCGACTCCACCGGCGGGTCGAATGGCACGTGGTTCTTGTCGCCCACCAGCAACTGCAGGGTGTGCTTGCCTGGCGGCAGGGTCACCTGGGTCTCGGTCTGGCCCTTGCCGAAGTGCTTGATGGTGTCGGTCATCGGCAGCGGCAGGTTCATCGCCGGCTGCTCCTTCAGGTCGATCAGCAGGTGATGGTGGCCGGTGGCCGGCGAATCGACGCCGGCGGGCGCGACGCCCATGCCCTTGAGGCCGAACTTGACGGTGAAGGTCTTGCCGACGGTGGCGCCGTCGGCCGGCTCGATGAAGTACACCTTGGCGCCTTCCGGGGCGGGGGTGCGCGGCAGATCGGCGGCGACCGCGGAAGTCGCGGCGAGCAGCGCAGCGAGGCCGAGGCAAGGCAGCATGGTTCTCATGGGATTCTCCTTCTTCACGGGATTCGGGAAGCGGCGAAAAGGGGGCCGCTCACCCACATGGAACCCACAAGCATAGGCGGCGCCACCGCAGGCTCAAGAAAAAGAATGCGTCTTCAAATGTCTTCGACCGCTCTAGCCCCCGGCTTCCAGCCCGGCCAGGCAGACCGCGGCGGCATCCAGCTCTTCCTCGCTGAACACCAGGACCCCCATGCGCTTGAGCGCGGCGGCGGTGACGCCCTCGCCGGCAACCTTCTGCCCGCTGAAGCTGCCATCGTAGTTCTCGCGGTGGCCGCAGGAGGGGCTGCGCGCCTTCAGCACGGCGAGACGGATATCGTGATGCTGCACCAGCTTCACCGCCGCCTCGGCACCCGCCAGGAACGCCTGGCTGACGTCCTCGCCATCGACGGTGACGACCGGCCTGACCCGCGTCAGCACCGCCATGCCCTGGCCGCCGGGAATCTCCGCCGGCGCGCGAGGCGTCGGCAGGCCGCCGGCCACTTCCGGACACAGCGCCACCACCCGCCCCTGCGCCAGCCAGCGCGCCAGCAGGTCGAACGGGCCGTGCGCGCCACCGTCGTAGCGAACGCGGTGTCCGAGCAGGCAACGGCTGACGAGAACCTTCTGCATGGGCCAATCACTCCATTTCGAATCGTCACAGACTAGCCGCTCGACTCCACCGGGTCACGCGGGGTAACACGACGTTCATCGGCGATCCGCCTCCGGATATTTCGAGCCCGCCGAAAGTCTGGGCGCGCGCTCCGCTACCGGTCGTCGCCTGCCATCCGGGCACAACCTTTGTCGGGAACAGCTGCCCGGCACTGGCCGTCCGGCCAGCGCCTGACCAGACTGGCGCACCGGCCAATCGCCACGGAGCCCCACCATGTCCCGCCTGTTCGCCCTGTCCGCAGCCACTGCGGCGCTATTCCACCTGCCACTCAGCCAGGCGGCCCTCGAGCCCCTCGACAACGAGCGCCTCGGCGCGGTCAGCGGACAGGACGGCATCAGCATTCGTGCCGACGTGCTGGCCCGCATCGGCAGCGCGGCCTGGAACGATGACGGCGGCAGCGTCTCGCTGCGCAACGTCTACATCGACAACGGCTGCGTGAACGCCGGCGACTGCCCGAATGGCCGCGGCGGCAGCCTGCCCTACGGCGCCGCGCAACTGGGGTTGAGCCTGCCGATCTTCGGCATCGAGCTGCCCACCCTGAAGATCGACGTGGTGCAAGGCGCCAACGGCACGCAACAGTTGGCCCTCACGCTGCCGGACCTCACCGCCATCAACCAGCAGCTCAACAACAGCGGCCTGCCGGCGCAGACCATCCGTGTACGGGTGATGGGCGATCTCTATGTCGGCAACGGGCGCCTGGGAAGGCTGGAAGTCCGCGACATCCAGGACATCAGCGGGACCATCAAGGTCTGGGGGCACTGAGCCCAAGGCTCAGAAGGATGAATCCCCGCGCCGGCGGAACCAGCCGGTCAGCGACAACCGATCATGGCTGGCGGGCAGTACTTCATGGGGAAAATCGCCGGAAAGGAACACCGCCAGCCGTCCGCCGAACGGCGCCAGGTCCAGCGTTTGCTCGCCGGGCAGGTACATCCGCAGGGCGCCGCCCTGCTCTTCCTGCCAGCCGGGGTTGAGATAAAGCACCACCGATACGGTACGGCGGTCATCATCGCGGAAGCGGTCCAGGTGTTTCTGGTAGAAGGCGCCAGGCGGATAGAGGGCGAAATGTCCCTCGAAGTCCTCCAGCCCCAGGAACAGCGAACGGTTGATCTGCCGGCGCAAGGCATCGAGCACCGCCAGGTAACGGTCGCAGGCCTCGGACCGGCCGGGCTCGATCCATTGGGTACGGTCGCCGCGAACCCCTTCGCGCACGGCCAGCCCGTCTCCGTGCCCGATGGCAGCGGCGGCCAGCGTCCCGGCGACGTCACAGGCACGGCACTCCGCCGCCAGCGCGGCGGTCAGAGAAGCAGGAAGAAAGGCATCCTGCACCGACCAGCCCCTTTCTGCGAGGTCGTCGGCAATGCGTTGCAACGGGAGAGAATTGGCGTCGAAGTTCATTGCGCATTGTAACGTCCGACGCCAGTGGCTCGACAAGCAGGGCAAGCCTTGCCGACAATAGCCCCGGCGAGCGAACCCTGCCGCCCAAAAGGAGTTGCAATGCGCGTACTGCTGGCCCTCACCCTTCTTGTACTGGGCATGCCTGCCCTGGCCGACAACTACCAGCGCCTGTACCAGGCCGCCGGCTGGCCGGAGCAACGAGCGCACTTCAATGACGCCCTGCACGCGGCGCAGAAGCGCTACCAGGGCAATCTCCCACCGGCGCTCTACCAGGCCCTGGTGGACAACAGCAACCGCCGCTTCGCCGCCGCCGACATCGACCAGCGCGCCCTGAACGGCTTGCGCCAGAACCTGCCGGACAGCACGGCGGCGGTGAATTTCTTCGAATCCCCGCTGGGCCGCAAGGTCGCCGGCGCAGAGTCCCTGGCCACCCGCAGCGACCAGTTGCAGAAGTACGCCAACGGCCTGCCGCGCCAGCAGGCCAGCGAGGCCCGCAAGCAGATCGTCCATCGCCTGAGCCAGGTTCTGCCGGCCCGCGAAGCCGGCGCCGAGGTCAGCCTGGCGCTGGCCAGCGTGGCCGCCGACAGCCTGAGCCAGATGCTCCCCGGCCTGCTCGGTGGCGGACAGGCCCAGGGCATGCTCGACGGCCAACGGCAGAAGCTGATGGGGCAGATCGGCGCCGATCTGGATAACACCCTGCTCTACGTCTATCGCGGGCTGAGCGATGCCGAACTGAGCCAGTTCGCCGCCTTCAGCGAGTCCCAGGCCGGACGCGACTACTACCGCGCCGCGCTGGCCGCCCTGCGCGCCGGGCTGTCCGTTTCGTCTGGCGCTCAGTAATCGGACTTTTCCTGCCGAGCTTGAAGACCATTCCGAGGAACCGAGCCCGTAGAATCCTCCCCGTTGTACTGGGGGTGGCGCCTGAGGAGGATGGCGCAAGGAGTGAAGGACACACCCCCTCCCGCCTTCGTTCCGCCTCTATCCCAAGCGCTCGCTGAGAAACTCGAAATAGCGCCGGCGCAGGGTCTCGCTCTCGTTCGCCAGATGGTGCCGCGCCCCCGTCAGCAGCAGGCACTCGATCCTCTCGAACTTGTCCTCCAGCACCCTCAGGTTGTATTGCCAGTCCACGGTTTCGTCGGCGTCGCCCTGTATCACCAGCAGACTCTGCTGGCCCGGCGAGGCCGCCTCGATATGCGGAATCCAGCGAGCCAGCGCCCCCACCCAGGCAGTTGGCAGCGTGCGCGGCTGCAACGGATCGCGATCCCGCAGGAAAGCCAGGAACTCCGCATCGGAAGAGTTATCGGTAAAGCGTCGCGGAATCGAATCCACGAAAGGCCGCAGCACCTGGTAGCTCAACTTCGACCAGCCCCAGGCCCGTGGACGAACCAGCGGCGCCAGCAGGATGGTACGTCCCAATTCCGGCCGCGCATCGCCGGTCAGCAGGTAATCCAGCAGGATCGCCCCACCGGTACTCTGTCCGCACAGGTGCCACGGCTGCGGCAGGTCCAGCGCCTGGGCCTGGGCGAGCAGACCGGCCAGCACGCTCTGGTACTCGGAGAAGTCGCCGATGCTGGCCGCCTTGCCTTCCGACAGGCCGTGCCCCGGCAGGTCGCAGGCCAGCACCGCGAAGCCCAGGCCGACGGCCCAGTCAATCACGTGGCGGTACAGCCCCATGTGGTCGTAGTAGCCGTGCAAGAGCAGCAGGGTGCCGCGCGCCAGCGCCGGCCGCCAGAATTGCGCGGCGATGCGATAGCCGCCCGCCTCGAAGGTGCCCAGGCGGCTCTGCAGGCCGGGATGACGCCCGGACAGGTCGAGCCCGTAGAAACGCTGGTACAAGGCGATCCCGCCCTCCGTCGTCGCTGCGGTCAGTGGTCGCAGGAGCGGACGCAGCAGATCGGGCTGGAAGGCTTCGGACATGGGGCGATTCGCTTATCGACGGGAGGGAAAGGAAGAGCACTGCGCGTTGCGGGATATTCAGCCGCGGCCGTCCTCATGGCAAGCTTGGCAGCTATCTTACCGGCTTTGTCACTGGCCGTTTTTCTGGCCGCTCACTCCGAGAACAGCATGTCCACCCGCCGCAAAACACTCATCGGCTGGCTGATCGCCGCCCTCTGCCTCGCCGGCCTGCTCAGTGCCTACTGGTGGTACGAGAAGCGCTACATCCGACCCTTCAGCCACCAGCCGCAGCTGTTCTCCGGCGACCACCTGATGCTGCCGGCGCAGTTGTCAGGCCCCGGACACATCCGCCTGGTGCATTTCTGGGACCCGGCCTGTCCGTGCAATGTCGGCAACCAGCAGCACCTCGCCGAGCTGATCGCGCGCTTCGCGCCGCAGGGCGTGGACTTCTATGCCGTACAGCGGCCCGGCAGCCACGGGCAACTACCCGACACCCTCAAATCCATGCGCACGCTGCCGCCCCTGCCCGGCGCCGAACAACTGCCGGCCAGCCCCGCCGTGGCGATCTGGGACGCCCAGGGCAACCTCGCCTACGTCGGCCCCTACAGCGAAGGCGCCGTGTGCACCTCGAGCAACAGCTTCATCGAGCCGATCCTCGATGCGCTGGTGCAGGGCCGGCGCGTCCAGGCGACCCACACCCTCGCCGTCGGCTGCTACTGCCCCTGGACGAAGTCATGACACAACAGCAGAAATGATCGGCGATCCGTGGCTACACTTGTAGCGCCGGCCCATGAGGGGCCGTTCGCTATCAAGGAGTTCACATGCGTTTTCATCCCGCCCTCGCCCTGTGTGCCGTTCTCGGCCTGCCCCTGACCGCCACCGCCGCTGATCCGGCACCCAACAGCAACGCGGTCATGAGCGAGCACAAGCAGGCGATCGACAATCGCCTGGCCGACATCGACTACAAGCGCAAGCGCATCGTCGAAGCCAACATGTCGCTCGACGCGAAGGAAACCGAGAAATTCTGGCCGATCTACAACAGCTACCGCACCGAGGCGGACAAGCTGAGCAAGCAGACGCTGAAGATCATCCTCGACTATGCGAAGAGCTATAACACCGGCTCGGTGAGCGACGAGGACGCGGCCAAGCTGCAGAAGCAGGTACTGGAGCTGCAGGACGACAAGCAGGACCTCAAGGAGAAATACGTCAAGCGTATTGCCAAGGAAGTGTCGCCCAAGCGCGCCCTGCGCTTCCTGCAGATCGAAGACCAGCTCGATGCAATGGCCCTGCTGGACGTGACCCGCGAGATCCCGCTGGCCCAGTAAGCCCCCTCAGAACTCGGCACCGCCCCCGCGCATCCGCTGCCGGTAGCGCTCCGGCGGCGCCGAGTACCAACGCCGGAACGCCCGGTAGAACGGCGACAGCTCGGCGAAGCCGCAGGCCCGCGCCACCTCGCGGATCGCCACCCCCTGCTCCAGCATCTGCGCGGCGCGCTGCCGTCGAACCTCCTCCCGCACATCCCTGAAAGTCTGCGCCCTGGCCGCCAGGCTGCGCTGCAACAGCCCCGGACGCACGCCCAGCTCGCCGGCGCAACTGCGCAGCGAACACTCTCCCGCTCCGAGCCGAATGCCGATCAGGTAGCGCAGACGATTGAGCAGGTCATTCTCGTCGAAAGTCCCCAATTGCTCGCGGGCATGCCCGCTGAGCAGACGGTGCAGGTCGGGGTTGGCCGTGCGTGACGGGCGCGACAACAGCGCCCGGTCGAACAGCAGGGCATCGTTGGGCTGGCCGAAGCTCGGCGTCAGCCCGAAGAGCCGCCGATGCTCGGTCAGGCGGCGCGGCTGGGCATGGCGGAATTCGACGGCGCAGGCATGGAACTCGCCGTCGGTGATCAGCGCCAGCAGCTTGAGGAACAGCAGCATCAGGCACTCCATCTGCTGCCGCAGGCTCGGCACGCCGAGGTAGTTGAGGTCGAGGATCAGCCGCACCTGCTCGCCCTCCTCGCGCATCTGCGCGGCGAAGCCGCCGGAGAGGATGTGCTGGAAGCGCAGGAAGCTGGCCAGCGCCTCACGCAGGTCGATGCTGGCCATCAGCAGGTAGCCGACCACATCCAGCAGGCGCGGCTTCATCACCTCGCCCAGGTGCAGGCCGATGTCGCGGTCGCCGGTGATCTCGTCGAGGGTCGCCCAGAACAGCGGGGCGTCGTCATGCACCAGGCGCCCGCTCTGGGCCGGCGCCGGCAGGCGGACCTTCTGCAAGGCCTGGCGATAGATATCGGTCGGGTCGAAGCCCAGTTCGGCCAACGCTTCGTACAGCAGGCGGCGCAAGGTGGCGGACTGGGTCAGCGCCGGGGTCTCGGGGAAGTTCAGTTCGGGGGCGGACATGGGTTCTCCTTGGATTGACCGAAGAATTTCAGCATGGAGAGATTTGGTCAATGAACGGCAGCGACGTTCCTTTGCAGAATCGCCGCATAACAACAAGGAGTTGCCGCATGAAACGCACTTTGACTGTCCTCGCCGTCGTTGTCGCCGCTGCCGCGGCGGGTGCCGGCTGGTACCTGCACGGCAAGCAGCCGGTACGCGATGGACAACTGCCCCTGGCCGGCCTGCACGGCGAGGTCAAGGTTCGCTACGACGAACGTGGCGTGCCGCACATCAAGGCGGGCAGCGAGGATGACCTGTACCGGGCGATCGGCTACGTCCACGCCCAGGATCGCCTGTTCCAGATGGAGATGCTGCGGCGCCTGTCCCGTGGCGAGCTGGCCGAGGTGCTGGGACCCAAGCTGGTGGACACCGACCGCATGTTCCGCAGCCTGCGCATCCGCGACAAGGCGGCCGAGTACGTGGCGCGCCAGGACAGGAACTCCCCGGCCTGGAAGGCC
Source organism: Pseudomonas sp. MT3 (assembly GCF_054720805.1). NCBI lineage: Bacteria > Pseudomonadati > Pseudomonadota > Gammaproteobacteria > Pseudomonadales > Pseudomonadaceae > Pseudomonas > Pseudomonas sp. MT3. The sequence continues at coordinate 16,809 of NZ_JBTVPY010000008.1, read as the reverse complement.
CTGGAGGCCTACCTCGACGGCGTCAACCAGTTCCAGGCCAGCCACCCGCGGCCGCTGGAGTTCGACATCCTTGGCATTCCCAAGCGACCCTTCACTCCCGAGGACACCGTCAGCGTCGCCGGCTACATGGCCTACAGCTTCGCCGCCGCCTTCCGCACCGAACCGGTGCTGACCTATGTGCGCGACGAGCTGGGCGCGGACTACCTGAAGGTCTTCGACCTCGACTGGCACCCCGACGGCGTGCTCAAGCCGAGCCCGCTGGCGGCCGCCGACTGGCAGGACCTCAATGCCATCGCCCGGATCAGCCATGCGGCGCTGGAAGAGGCCGGCCTGCCGCAGTTCGAGGGCAGCAACGCCTGGGCCGTCTCCGGTAGCCGCACCAGGAGCGGCAAACCGCTGCTGGCGGGCGATCCGCACATCCGCTTCGCCGTACCGGCGGTGTGGTACGAGATCCAGGCCAGCGCTCCAGGCTTCGAGCTCTACGGGCACTACCAGGCGCTCAACCCCTTCGCGTCGCTCGGGCATAACGAGCAGTTCGGCTGGAGCCTGACGATGTTCCAGAACGATGATGTCGATCTGGTCGCCGAGAAGGTCAACCCGGACAACCCCAACCAGGTCTGGTACCACGGCCAGTGGGTCGACCTGAAAAGCGAAGAACAGAGCATCGCGGTCAAGGGCGAGGCGCCGGTGAAGATCACCCTGCGCAGCTCGCCCCACGGCCCGCTGGTCAACGATGCCCTCGGCACGGCGTCGGGCAAGACGCCAATCGCCATGTGGTGGGCCTTCCTCGAAACCCAGAACCCGATCCTCGACGCCTTCTACCAGCTCAACCGCGCCGACACCCTGGACAAGGCCCGCGCCGCGTCCTCGAAAATCCACTCGCCGGGCCTCAACGTGGTCTGGGCCAACGCCCGTGGCGACATCGGCTGGTGGGCCTCGGCGCAACTGCCGGTGCGTCCGGACGGGGTCAATCCGAACTTCCTGCTCGACGGCGCCGGCGGCCAGGCCGACAAGTCCGGCTTCTACCCCTTCAGCGAAAACCCGCAGGAGGAGAACCCCGCGCGTGGCTACATCGTCTCCGCCAACTTCCAGCCGGTGCCCGCCAACGGCCGCCCGGTGCCCGGTTACTACAACCTGCCCGATCGCGGTCAGCAGTTGAACCAGCGCCTGGCCGACGCATCGGTGAAATGGGACCTGCAGAACAGCCAGGCACTGCAACTGGACACCGCCACCGGCTACGGCCCGCGCGTTCTCAAGCCGCTGCTGCCGATCCTGCGTGAAGCGGCGGCAAGCGACGAAGAGAAGGCGCTGGTGGACAACCTGGCCAGTTGGCAAGGCGACCATCCGCTGGACTCCGTGACCGCCACGGTGTTCAACCAGTTGCTCTACCAGGTGGCCGACGGCGCCATGCGCGACGAGATGGGCGATGCCTTCTTCGACAACCTGCTGTCCACCCGCGTGCTCGACGTGGCCCTGCCGCGCCTGGCCGCCGACGAGCACTCGCCCTGGTGGGACAACCGCAAGACGCCGCAGAAGGAAACCCGCGCCGATATCGTCAAGGCGGCCTGGAAGGACAGCCTGGCGCACCTGCGCGCCACCCTCGGCCAGGACTCGAAACAGTGGCAGTGGGGCAAGGCGCACACTCTCACCCACGGCCACCCGCTGGGCCAGCAGAAGCCGCTGGATCGGATCTTCAACGTCGGCCCGTTCGCCGCTCCTGGCGGCCACGAGGTGCCGAACAACCTGTCCGCCCGCGTCGGCCCGGCGCCCTGGCAGGTGATTTACGGCCCGTCCACCCGTCGCCTGATCGACTTCGCCGATCCCACTCACAGCTTGGGCATCAACCCGGTCGGGCAAAGCGGCGTCCCGTTCGACAAGCACTATGACGACCAGGCGCAGGCCTACATCGAGGGCCAGTACGTGCCCCAGCACTACGAAGACGCCGAGGTGAAGGCAAACACCCAGGGGCTTCTCAAGCTGGTCCCGGCGAGCCGCTGACCCCCCGCCCAAAAGAAAACCCCGCGAAAGCGGGGTTTTCCTTTGGGGCCTGAAAGAGAGTGCTGCGGGAGATGCCGAAGCTCCCTGGCGCGTTATTTCCCCTAGGGATAACTCTTGGGGTGTTGTATTGGGCGCCCTCTCCCGCACGTATGCCAAGGATTTCACTAGACGATGCCGCTGACGTTCCCGGCCCTGGTTCGGGGGAGGCCGGTAGACGCCATCGAACGAGTTAAATACTAGTTGGCCATTTCACCGGAGTAGGGCTTTGCACTTACAGATTTTTCCGATAATTCCAGGGAATCCAGACACTTCGGAATAACGCGGACACAAAAAACACGGGCCACCCGAAGGTGGCCCGTGGTTCGACAATCGCCGGAAGCAACCGGCCGACAAGACGGTGTCAGGCGGTGGCTGTCGAACTCTTTTGCTGCCAATCGGTCGCGTTGGATTCCATCGCTTCCTGAATGGCGCGCTTGCGACGCTCCTCGGCCTGGCGGGTGAAGTACCAGGCGAAGAAGGTGAACAGCGAAACGGTCAGCAGGATCAGGCTGGCGACGGCGTTGATCTCCGGCTTCACGCCCAGGCGCACGGCGGAGAACACTTCCATCGGCAGGGTGGTGGAGCCAGGACCGGACACGAAGCTGGCCAGTACCAGGTCATCCAGCGACAGGGCGAAGGACATCATGCCGCCCGCCGCCAGCGACGGCGCGATCATCGGGATGGTGATCAGCATGAACACCTTCCAGGGCTTGGCGCCCAGGTCCATCGCCGCTTCCTCGATGGACAGATCCAGCTCGCGCAGGCGCGCCGACACCACCACCGCCACGTAGGACGAACAGAAGCTGGTGTGGGCGATCCAGATGGTCACGATGCCGCGCTCCTGCGGCCAGCCGATCAGCTGGGCCATCGCCACGAACAGCAGCAGCAGCGACAGACCGGTGATCACCTCGGGCATGACCAGCGGCGCGGTGACCATGCCGCCGAACAGCGTACGGCCACGGAAATGCGGGATGCGGGTCAGCACGAAGGCGGCCAGGGTGCCCAGTGCCACGGAGGAGATCGCGGTGTAGAAGGCGATCTCCAGCGAGCGGAACACCGAACCGATCAGTTGCTGGTTGTCCAGCAGGCCGACGTACCACTTGATCGACCAGCCACCCCACACGGTCACCAGCTTCGAGCCGTTGAACGAGTAGATGACCAGGATGAGCATCGGCACGTAGATGAAGAGCAGGCCCAACACCAGCATGATGTTGGAGAACGACCAACGCTTGTTCATACCTTGCCCTCCAGCTCTTTAGCCAGGCTCGTGGGTAAAGAGTCTGTTAAAGAGGATAATGGGCGGATTGCCTTGAAGAAACTCATACCTTGCCCTCCAGCTCTTTAGCCTGGTTCTTGTTAAAGAGGATGATGGGGATGATGAGGATGGCCAGCATCACCACGGCGAGGGCGGAAGCCACCGGCCAGTCGCGGTTGTTGAAGAACTCCTGCCACAGCACCTTGCCGATCATCAGCGTCTCGGGGCCGCCGAGCAGTTCCGGGATCACGAACTCGCCCACCGCCGGGATGAACACCAGCATGCAGCCGGCGATGATGCCGTTCTTGGACAGCGGCACGGTGATCTTCCAGAAGCTGGTGAAGCTGCGCGCGCCAAGGTCGGACGCGGCTTCGAGCAGGCTCATGTCGTGCTTCACTAGGTTGGCGAACAGCGGCAGGATCATGAACGGCAGGTAGGAGTAGACGATACCGATGTACACCGCGAAGTTGGTGTTGAGGATCGTCAGCGGCTCGTTGATCACGCCCAGCCACATCAGGAAGCTGTTGAGCAGGCCATTGTTGGACAGGATGCCCATCCAGGCGTACACGCGGATCAGGATCGCCGTCCAGGTCGGCATCATGATCAGCAGCAGCAGCACGGTCTGCATTTCCTTGCTGGCGCGGGCGATGGAGTAGGCCATCGGGTAGCCGATGAGCAGGCACAGGAAGGTACTGATCGCCGCCATCTTCAGCGAGCCCAGGTAGGCGTCGATGTAGAGCGGGTCGTCCGTCAGCATCAGGTAGTTGCCCAGGTTCATCACGACCTGGAGCGTCTGGTCGGCGTACTGGAACACTTCGGTGTACGGCGGAATGGCTACGTCCGCTGCCGCCAGACTGATCTTCAGCACGATGGCGAAGGGCAGCAGGAAGAACAGGAACAGCCAGAAGAACGGCACACCGATCACGGCATGCCGGCCGTTCGGCAGGCGTTTCATGAGCGATTTGCTGATGTTCATGATTGCAGTACCACACCGCTGTCGTCGTACCAGCTGATGTAAACCGACTGGTCCCAGGTCGGGCGCGCCACGTGGCGCTCGGCGTTGGCCATGAAGGCCTGGACGATGAAGCCCGAAGCCAGCTTGATGTAGTACACCGAGTGACCGCCCAGGTAGGCGATGTCGTGAACGGTGCCCTGGGCGACGTTGAAGCCTTCGTGCTCGAGGTTTTCCGGCTTCTGCGCGCTGACCATGACCTTTTCCGGACGCAGCGCGTAGGTCATGCGCTTGTTCTCGGCACGAGTACTGATGCCGTGGCCGATGTAGATCGGGTTTTCCAGCTGCGGGCAGGCGATGACCGCGTGGTCCTGCAGGTCCTCGACGATCTCGCCGTCGAACAGGTTGACGTTGCCGATGAACTCGCAGATCAGGCGACTGGCCGGAGTCTCGTAGATGTCCATCGGGCTGCCGATCTGCTCGATGCAACCCAGGTGCATGATGGCGATGCGCTGGGCCATGGTCATGGCCTCTTCCTGGTCGTGGGTCACCATCACACAGGTCACACCCACGCGCTCGATGATCTCCACCAGTTCCAGCTGCATCTGCGAACGCAGTTTCTTGTCCAGCGCGCCCATCGGCTCGTCGAGCAGCAGCAGCTTCGGACGCTTGGCCAGCGAGCGGGCCAGGGCCACGCGCTGGCGCTGGCCGCCGGAGAGCTGGTGCGGCTTGCGCTTGGCGTACTGGGTCATCTGCACGAGCTTGAGCATCTCGTCGACGATCTTGTCGATCTCGGCCTTGGGCAGGCCGTCCTGCTTCAGGCCGAAGGCGATGTTCTGCGCCACGCTCATGTGGGGGAACAGGGCGTAAGACTGGAACATCATGTTGATCGGCCGCTCATAGGGCGGCAGGTCGGTAATGTCCTGGCCATCGAGGAAGATGCGACCTTCAGTGGGACGCTCGAAACCAGCCAGCATGCGCAGCAGGGTCGACTTGCCCGAACCCGAGCCACCGAGCAGGGCGAATATCTCGCCCTTCTTGATGTCAAGGGACACGCTGTCCACAGCCAACGTTTCGTCGAACTGCTTGCTGACCCGGTCGATTTTTACCAGAACCTCTTTAGGCTTCTGGTCGCCACTCAAGGCTTTCTTGTAGGCACCGGAGGCTATTGCCATTACCACAACTCCCAAATCATAGAGGCCCGGCCCCCGCGGCCGGGCATGCTTGGATTACTACGTCTGCGGCTTACTTGCCGGACTTGATCTTGGTCCAGGAACGGGTCATTAGGCGCAGGACCTTCGGCGGCAGCTCGTGCTGCACGAAGAGCTTGTCGAGAACCTCCTGGGGTGGATACACCTCAGGATTGTTGCGCACGGACTCATCCATGAATTCGCCAGCCTTGAGGTTCGGGTTGGCGTAACCGACGTAATCGCTGACCTTGGCGATCACCTCGGGCTTGAGCAGGTAGTTGATGAAGGCATGGGCGGCTTTCGGGTTGGAGGCATCCTTCGGGATGGCGAGGATGTCGAACCACAGGTTGGCGCCTTCCTTCGGAATCGCATAGGCGATGTTGACGCCCTTGCCGGCTTCCTTGGCACGGTTGGCGGCCTGGAATACGTCGCCGGAGAAGCCCGCCGCCACGCAGATGTTGCCGTTGGCCAGGTCGGAAATGTACTTGGAGGAGTGGAAGTAGGTGACGTACGGACGCACCGCCATCAGCTTGTCTTCGACTTTCTTGTAGTCGTCCGGGTTGCTGCTGTTGGGATCCAGCCCCAGGTACTTGAGCACGGCCGGCATCATCTCGTCGCCCGAATCGAGGAAGGCAACGCCGCACTGGCTGAGCTTCTTCATGTTCTCGGGCTCGAACAGGACGGCCCACGAATCGATGGTGTCGACACCCAGGACGGCCTTGACCTTCTCGACGTTGTAGCCGATGCCGTTGGTGCCCCACAGGTACGGCACGCCGTACAGGTTGCCCGGGTCGTTGGCCTCGAGCTGCTTCATCAGTTTCGGATCGAGGTTCGACCAGTTGGGCAGTTGGCTCCTGTCCAGCTTCTGGAACGCACCGGCCTTGATCTGGCGACCGAGGAAGTGGTTGGACGGCACGACCACGTCATAGCCGGTGCGGCCGGCCAGCAGCTTGCCTTCCAGGGTTTCGTTGGAGTCGAAGACGTCATACACCGGCTTGATACCGGTTTCCTTCTCGAAATCGTCCAGGGTGGTCTCGCCGATGTAGTCCGACCAGTTGTAGATATGCACGGTCGGTCCCGCCTGGGCCACGCTGGCCAGGCCGAAAACGGAGAGTGCGGCGATCAGGGTTCTGCGGAAGGGAGTGCGCACACGTGAGTCCTCTCGTTGTTTTGACTTCTTCTGTCGGTTGGCGACGACGGCCGTTCCGTGGATAGCGCCAAAGCCTTCAGGAGCGCGAGAGCACCCCGACTTGCGCAGCCATTCCACTGATGGAAGCTACGGATTGCCTGCCGGGAGGACGGGGGAGCGAACCCCCCCGCCACCTGCCCGGTACACCTGCCGGCGCGCGAGCGCACCGGCGACTACCCGATCACTTGCCGGACTTGATGGTGGTCCAGCTGCGAGTCATCAGACGCTGGGTCTTCGCCGGCAGGTCCGGGAAGGCGTACAGCTTCTTCATGGTTTCCGGCGTCGGATACACGCCCGGGTCGTTACGGATCGCCTCATCCACCAGCGGAGTGGCAGCGGCGTTGCCGTTCGGGAACTGGACGACGTTGGTGATCTCGGCCATGACCTTCGGCTCAAGCAGGAAGTTGATCCACTTCAGCGCGGCTTCCGGGTTCTCGGCATCCTTCGGGATCGCGACGGTATCGAAGAACGCACCGGCACCTTCCTTCGGAATGTTGTACTTCACGGTGACCTTGTTCTTGGCTTCTTCCGCGCGGGATTTGGCCTGGTACACGTCGCCCGAGTAGCCGACGGCCACGCAGATGTTGCCGTTGGCAATGTCGGAGATGTACTTCGAGGAGTGGAAGTAGGAGATGTACGGACGAATCTTCAGGAACAGCGCTTCGGCTTCCTTCAGCTGTTTCGGGTCCTGGCTATCGGGCTTGTAGCCCAGGTAGTGCAGGGCGGCCGGCAGCATTTCGGTCGGCGAATCGAGGAAGCTCACGCCGCACGCCTTCAGCTTCTGGATGTTTTCCGGCTTGAACACCAGGTCCCAGGAGTCCACCGGGGCGTTGTCGCCCAGCGCGGCCTTGACCTTGTCCGGGTTGTAACCCAGGCCGATGGTGCCCCACATGTAGGGGATCGCGTACTGGTTGCCCGGGTCGCTGATCTCCAGGGTCTTCATGATGTCCGGGTTCAGGTTCTTCCAGTTCGGCAGCTTGGCGCGATCCAGCGGCTGGTAGACGCCGGCCTTGATCTGCTTGGCGAGGAAGGAGTTGGACGGTACCACGATGTCATACCCCGACTTGCCGGCCAGCAGCTTGGCTTCCAGCACTTCGTTGCTGTCGTAGACGTCGTAGACGACCTTGATTCCGGTTTCCTTGGTGAACTTGTCTACGGTGTCCGGCGCGATGTAATCCGACCAGTTGTAGACGTGCAGCACTTTGTCATCTGCCTGCGCCATACCAGCCACAGCGCCCGCCAGCGTCACAGCGAGCAGGGATTTGCCGAAGGTGTTGAACATGCGGGTAGCTCCATTTGTTTTTTTGATGTTCCGGGTGGCGTGGACAGTTCGATCCGTCACCACCCGGTGAGCCTGGCCAACGCACAGGCGCAGTCTGTCAAAGGTCCGGTGAAAGACTCAAGACAGAACGGCTGCGGCGGTCTGATCGAGGCACTTGCGCGCCAGGGTGATCAGGTCATCGATCTGCGATTTCTCGATCACCAGCGGCGGCGAAATAATCATAGTGTCTCCCACCGCGCGCATGATCAGACCGTTGCGGAAACAGTGCTCGCGGCACAGCATCCCCACACCCTTGCCGTCGAAGCGCTCGCGGGTCTTCTTGTTCTTCACCAGTTCCAGTGCTGCCACCAGACCGACGCCGCGGGCTTCGCCTACCAGGGGATGGTCGGCCAGCTCCTGCCAGCGTTTCTGCAAATACGGTGCCGTTTCGGCCTTCACCTTCTCGACGATCTTCTCTTCACGCAGGATGCGGATGTTTTCCAGCGCGACGGCGGCCGCGACCGGGTGACCGGAGTAAGTGAAGCCGTGGTAGAACTCCCCACCCTCATTCAGGGTATGGACGATCTCGTCACGAACGATCACGCCGCCCATTGGGATGTAGCCGCTGGTCAGGCCCTTGGCGATCGGCATCAGGTCCGGGGCGTTGCCGTAGTACTGGCTGCCGAACCACTCGCCGGTACGGCCGAAGCCGCAGATGACTTCGTCGGCGATGAACAGGATGTCGTACTTGGCGAGGATCTCGCGGATCTTCGGCCAGTAGGTTTCCGGCGGAACGATCACGCCGCCCGCGCCCTGGATCGGCTCGGCGATGAAGGCGGCGACCTTGTCTTCGCCGACTTCGAGAATCTTCTTCTCCAGTTGCTCGGCAGCCCAGACGCCGAACTCTTCCGGCGACATGTCGCCACCCTCGCCATACCAGTACGGCTGCGGGATGTGCACGATGCCCGGGATTGGCAGGTCGCCCTGCTCGTGCAGCGCCTTCATGCCGCCCAGGCTGACGCCGGCGACGGTGGAGCCGTGGTAGCCGTTCCAGCGGCCGATGACCACTTTCTTCTGCGGCTGGCCCTTGATGGTCCAGTAGTGGCGAACCATGCGCAGCACGGTGTCGTTGGACTCCGAGCCCGAGCCGGTGAAGAACACGTGGTTCATGCCTTCGGGGGCGATGTCGGCGATCGCCTTGGCCAGCTCCAGCGCCGGCGGGTGGGCAGTCTGGAAGAACAGGTTGTAGTAGGGCAGTTCCTGCATCTGCTTGTAGGCGGCTTCAGCAAGCTCCTTGCGACCGTAGCCGACGTTCACGCACCACAGGCCCGCCATGCCGTCGAGGATCTTGTTGCCCTCGCTGTCCCACAGGTAGATACCCTCGGCCTTGGTGATGATGCGCGCGCCCTTCTCGTTCAACTGCTTGTAGTCGGTGAACGGAGCCAGGTGGTGTTCGCGGCTGAGCGCCTGCCAATGTTGGGTATTGGCGCTGGTCTGGTTAGTCATCTTGATAAAACCTCTTTTCTAAGAAACACGGGACCCGGCCACGCGCCGGACCCCACGCCGATCAGACAGAAAGCAGGAGGAACTCGCGCTCCCAGGAACTGATTACTCGCTTGAAGTTCTCGTGCTCGGCGCGCTTCACCGCGACGTAGCCCCGAATGAACTTGTCACCCAGGTATTTCTCCAGGGTCTTGCTACCCTCCATGCACTCCAGGGCAGCTTCGATGGTCAGCGGTAGACGCAGGTTACGCCGTTCATAGCCACGGCCCTTGACCTGGGCACTGGGTTTGAAGCCTTCGACCATGCCGATGTAGCCGCACAGCAGGCTGGCGGCCAGGGCCAGGTAAGGGTTGGCGTCGGCGCCGGCCAGGCGGTTCTCCACCCGACGGTTGTCCGGGGTGGAATCCGGTACGCGCAGGCCCACGGTGCGGTTCTCCTCGCCCCACTCCACGTTCACCGGCGCCGAGGTGTCGGGCAGGAAGCGGCGGAACGAGTTGACGTTCGGGGCGAACAGCGGCAGCGCCTCGGGGATCAGCTTCTGCAGGCCGCCGACGTGGTGCAGGAACAGCTCGCTCATGCTGCCGTCGGCGTTGGAGAAGATGTTCTTGCCGGTCTTGATGTCGACGATGCTCTGGTGCAGGTGCATGGCACTGCCCGGCTCGCCGGTCATCGGCTTGGCCATGAAGGTCGCGGCGACGTTGTGCTTGAGCGCCGCCTCGCGCATGGTGCGCTTGAACACCACGATCTGGTCGGCCAGGTCGAGGGCATCGCCATGACGGAAGTTGATCTCCATCTGCGCGGTGCCTTCTTCATGGATCAGGGTATCCAGATCCAGGCCCTGCAGTTCGCACCAGTCGTACATGTCCTCGAACAGCGGGTCGAACTCGTTCGCCGCGTCGATGGAGAAGGACTGGCGGCCAGTTTCCTGGCGACCGGAACGGCCTACCGGAGCCTGCAGCGGGTAGTCGGGGTCGTCGCTGCGTTTGGTCAGGTAGAATTCCATTTCCGGGGCGACAATCGGCTTCCAGCCCTTGTCGGCGTAGAGCTTGAGCACACGCTTGAGCACGTTGCGCGGCGACAGCTCGATGGGGTTGCCCAGCTTGTCGTAGGTGTCATGGATGACCATCGCGGTCGGCTCGATGGCCCAGGGGACGAGGAACACGGCATTCTCGTCCGGGCGGCAGACCATATCGATGTCGGCCGGGTCCAGCAGGTCGTAATAGATGTCGTCCTCGACGTAATCACCGGTCACGGTCTGCAGGAGAACGCTCTCCGGCAGGCGCATGCCCTTCTCGTTGAGGAATTTCGCGGTCGGCGCGATCTTGCCCCGGGCGATCCCGGTCAGGTCGGCGATCATGCATTCCACTTCGGTGATCTTGCGTTCCTTCAGCCAGCTGCTCAGCTGGTCTAACTTGCTAGTCATAAAGACCTCAGGGGTTGAGAGTCCGGCCCCAACGCCGGACTCAACGGTTCCCCGCCCTCTTGCCGCAGGCTTTGCCGAATGCCTGGAAGATAGCGAGATAGTTGGGGTTCGTTTCGACCTGCCATTCCGGGTGCCACTGCACCCCGACGGCAAAGGTCGCACCTTCGACGGAGAAGGCTTCAACCAACCCGTCAGGCGCCAGAGCTTCTACACGAAGGCCGGGCGCCAGACGATCAACGCCCTGGCCGTGAATGGAGTTGACCTGGAACTGCGAGGGTAGCCCGATGCCGGCGAAAACGCCGCCCGGCTGCACGTCGACGACGTGCCGCAGACCATATTGGATTTCGATCGGCTCACCGGCGGGTTCGCGGTGGTCCATGAAGCCTTCGACTTCGTGCACCTTCTGGTGCAGCGAACCGCCGAAGGCGACGTTCATTTCCTGGAAGCCGCGGCAGATCCCCAGCACCGGAATCCCGGCCGCGACGGCACGGCGAATCAGCGGCAGTGTGGTGCTGTCGCGCGCGGGATCATGAAGAGTGCCGGCAACGCTCGCGGAGCCACTATAATGATGAGGTTCGACATTCGACGCCGAGCCTGTGAACAGCAGGCCGTCGAGTGCGGCCAACATGGCTTCCTGGTCGATAGCCTCGCCCAGGGAGGGAACGATCACCGGAATGCCCCGGGCCCCGGAGATCACAGCTCTGAGGTATTTGTCGCCAGTGACGTGGTAGGGTTTCGAACCGATCTGCTTGAGGCAGGCGGACACGCCGATTATCGGCAGGCGAGACATGAGGCACCCGTGTTTGTATGTGTTATGGGCTTGGGACCGAGCTTAGCCTTGTTCATTTTTTTACACAATAGGGATGTAAAAAATCAAACACGCCCTACTGAACAGCCCGCCAGCCAAGGCTTTCCGAGCGCCTAAAGCGACCTGAAACGCCCCATAAATGGCCTATCAGCGCTGATATGCCCCTTTTTGGTGCGACATTGACAACCCCTGCCAATTCGGATTGACTCACACCTCAGCCTTCGAATGATTGAAATTTTTAACAATAAAGGTGTTACATCATGCCGGTACCCCAGAGTGCCGTTTCGCTTGAAGAAGCGAGTGAGTTCCTGAAGGAACACCCCGAGGTCCAGTTCGTCGACCTCCTGATTGCAGACATGAATGGTGTGGTCCGCGGCAAGCGCATCGAACGCACCAACCTGCCCAAAGTCTATGAGAAAGGCATCAATCTCCCCGCCTCTCTCTTCGCTCTCGACATCACCGGCTCCACTGTAGAAAGCACCGGCCTCGGCCTGGACATTGGCGACGCGGATCGCGTCTGCTACCCCATCCCCAACACCCTGTCGATGGAACCCTGGCAGAAGCGCCCGACCGCGCAACTGCTGATGACCATGCACGAGATGGAAGAGCGCCAGCCGTTCTTCGCCGATCCCCGTGAAGTGCTGCGCCAGGTGGCGCAGAAGTTCACCGACATGGGCCTGACCATCGTCGCGGCCTTCGAGCTGGAGTTCTACCTGATCGACCAGGAGAACGTGAACGGCCGTCCGCAGCCGCCGCGCTCGCCGATTTCCGGCAAGCGTCCGCAATCGGTCCAGGTCTACTCCATCGACGACCTCGACGAGTACGCCGACTGCCTGCAGGACATCATCGACGGCGCCCGCGCCCAGGGCATCCCGGCCGACGCCATCGTCAAGGAAAGCGCCCCGGCCCAGTTCGAAGTCAACATGCACCACGTCGACGACGCCCTGAAGGCCTGCGACTACGCGGTCCTGCTCAAGCGCCTGATCAAGAACGTCGCCTACGACCACGAGATGGACTCGACCTTCATGGCCAAGCCCTACCCGGGTCAGGCCGGCAACGGTCTGCATGTCCACGTCTCGCTGCTCGACAAGGACGGCAAGAACATCTTCACCAGCGAGGATCCCGAGCAGAACGCCGCGTTGCGCCACGCGATCGGCGGTGTGCTCGAGACCCTGCCGGCGTCGATGGCGTTCCTCTGCCCGAACGTCAACTCGTACCGCCGCTTCGGTTCGGCCTTCTTCGTGCCGAACGCACCGAGCTGGGGCCTGGACAACCGTACCGTCGCCCTGCGCGTGCCGACCGGAGCGCCGGAAGCGGTGCGCCTGGAACACCGTGTCGCCGGCGCCGACGCCAACCCGTACCTGCTGCTCTCCGCGGTACTGGCCGGTATCCATCACGGCCTGACCAACCAGGTCGAGCCGGGCGCACCGATCGAAGGCAACGCCTACGAGCAGTTGGAACAGAGCCTGCCGAACAACCTGCGCGATGCCCTGCGCGAGCTGGACGACAGCGACGTGATGAACAAGTACATCAGCCCCGAGTACATCGACATCTTCGTCGCGTGCAAGGAGCATGAGATGCAGGAGTTCGAATATTCGATCTCCGACCTCGAGTACAACTGGTATCTGCATACCGTATAAGTGGTAAATGAAACGCCGGCCTTCGCGCCGGCGTTTTCTTGTGCCTCTGGCACACAGGGGACTGCGACATCGCAACGGCGAGGAGGGGCGCCAGGGCGAGCCGCATCCGTCGTTCCCTCCTGCCCGCGATGCCTCCGTCCGCCCGATCCGGGCGTCCATCGCTTCGTCGTGTCTTTGCTGCTCGCGCTTTCCGCGGCTGACGCCGCATCCGCTGATTACGTGGTTCATTCAGGGAGATCGCCAATGCCACGCCTGTACGCCTTGATTCTGCTGCTGTTGTGCCCGTTGTCCGGCTGGGCCGACTCGGTCATTCGCATCTATAACTGGAACGACTACATCGCCCCCGAGGTGCTCAAGGACTTCGAGAAGGACACCGGCATCCGCGTCGAGTACCACACCTACAGCACCGCCGAAGAGGTCAAGAAGGCCCTGGCCAGCGGCGAGCACATCGACGTCGCGGTGCCCTCGCACAACGACCTGCCGGCGCTGATCAGGGACAAGCTGATCCAGCCGCTGGACTTCGCCAAGCTGCCCAACCGCAGCCACCTCGACACCCAGCTGCTGAGCAAGCTGGCCGCCGTCGACCCGAACAACCGGCATGCCGTACCCTACCTGTGGGGCGCCGTGGGCCTGGCGATCAACGAACCCGAAGCGGAGAAGGCCTACGGCGGCAAGCTGCCCGACAGTTGGAGCATCCTGTTCGACCCGCAGCAGAGCCAACGCCTGAAGGCCTGCGGGATGAGCATCCTGGATGCCCCGGACGAAGCCTTCTCGGTGCTGATGAACTACCAGGGCCGCAACTTCGCCCGCAGCGCGCCGTCGCAGATCCGCCGCGCCGGCGAAGTGCTCGCCGAGCTGCGCCCGAACCTGCGCTACATCGACAGCGAGCGCTACATCCAGGACCTCAATGCCGGCAAGCTGTGTGTCGCCATGGCCTGGGTCGGCGACGCCCTGGGCGCGGCCAACGCCGGCCAGCCGGTACGCTTCGTGGTGCCGCAGGAAGGCTCGGTGCTGTTCATCGACAACCTGGTGATCCCCACCTCCGCCGAGCACCCCGACCTGGCGCACAGGTTCATCGACTACCTGATGCAGCCCAAGATCGCCGCGCAGATCACTACCGCCACCCTCTACCCCAACGGCAACAAGGATTCCGCGCCGTTCCTCGATGCCGCCCTGCGCGACCAGCCCGGCCTCTACCCGGACCAGGAGACCAAGCGCCGCCTGTTCGCCCTGGAAACCGCGCCGGAGAAGACCGCTCCGGTGATCCTCGAAGTCTGGGACACGCTGCGCGCCGGCGGCAGCTGACTTGCCGAGTACCCCGGAGCTGGCGTCCAATAGCCGCCCAGCTCCGGAGGTCTTCATGCTCGTCCCCTCTCCTACTCGCAAGCCCCGCGCCAGCAGCCAGGCACGTATCGCCGTGATCCTCGAGGCTGCCCGCACTCTGCTGGCCGAGAGCGGCGCGGCGAACCTGTCGATCTACGTAGTGGCCGAACGCGCGGGGATACCGCCATCCTCCGTCTACCACTTCTTCCCCAGCGTGCCGGCCCTGCTCCAGGGCCTGACCAGCGACGTCCACGCCGCCTTCCGCGCCTGCCTGGAGCAGCCCGTCGACCACGCCTCCCTGCGCGACTGGCGCGACCTTGCGCGGCTGGTCGAGCAACGCACCCTCGCGGTGTACGCCGATGACGCCGCCGCGCGCCAGTTGATCCTCGCCAGCCACGGTCTCGCCGAAGTCACCCAGGCCGACAGCCAGCACGACGTGCAACTCGGCCAGGCCATGCGCGGACTGTTCGAACGCCACTTCGAGCTGCCGCCGCTACCGCAGGACCTCGAAGTATTCAGCCTGGCCATCGAACTGGGCGACCGCGTCTACGCCCTCTCCGTGCAACGCCACGGGCAGATCACCGAGCGCCTGGCCGAGGAAGGCATGCGGGTGATCGACGCCTACCTGTCGCTGTACCTGCCGCCCTGCCTGCCGAAACGGCCCGCGCCCCTCAAATAATCGATTTATATCCGACAAGCACTCGGGCAGGCGGGCGAAATATTTCCATATTACCCTTCATAAATCGATTTTTATCGGCTATAAATCCTTCCACCTGAAGACGCTTCGGCGCGGTGCCTTGGCGGGCGACCTATACTGGCCGCTTGCGGCACTCGACGGCGACGTCCTCTCGAATGACATAACCCACACCGCAGGATGGGTGGAACGCAACGGTACCCATCGATAAGTATCCACCTTGCCCCCCCGTCGAAGCACTCACCAAGGACCGCCCCATGACCACGCTGACCAGCACTCCCCGCGCCGATGGCTTCCGCATGCCGGCGGAATGGGAACCCCATACCCAGACCTGGATGGTCTGGCCCGAGCGTCCGGACAACTGGCGCCTGGGCGGCAAGCCCGCGCAGGCCGCCTTCAGCGCCGTGGCCCGCGCCATCGCCCGCTTCGAGCCGGTGACCATCGGCGTCTCCGCCGGTCAGTACGAGAACGCCCGCGCCCAACTGGCCGACGCAACGAACATTCGCGTGGTGGAAATCAGCAACGACGACGCCTGGGTGCGCGACACCGGCCCGACCTTCGTCACCGACGACAAGGGCGAAGTGCGCGGCGTGGACTGGACCTTCAACGCCTGGGGCGGCCTGGAAGGCGGCCTGTACTTCCCCTGGCACCGCGACGACCAGGTGGCGAGCAAGATCCTCAGCATCGAGCGCTGCGCCGGCTACCGCACCGAAGGCTTCGTACTGGAAGGCGGCTCGATCCACGTGGACGGCGAAGGCACCCTGATCACCACCGAGGAATGCCTGCTCAACCACAACCGCAACCCGCACCTGACGCGCGAAGAGATCGAGGCCAACCTGCGCGGGCACCTGGCCATCGACACCGTGGTCTGGCTGCCGGACGGCCTGTTCAACGACGAAACCGACGGTCATGTGGACAACTTCTGCTGCTACGTGCGCCCCGGCGAAGTCCTGCTGGCCTGGACCGACGACGTCAACGACCCGAACTACGCGCGCTGCCAGGCCGCCCTGCGCGTGCTGGAGACCGCCCGTGACGCCAAGGGCCGCCAACTCACCGTGCACAAGATCGTCATCCCCGGTCCGATCCATGCGACCGAAGCCGAGTGCGAAGGCGTCGACATGGTGATCGGCACCCAGCCGCGCGATCCGTCGATCCGCCTGGCCGGTTCCTACGTCAACTTCCTGATCGTCAACGGTGGCATCATCGCTCCGCGCTTCGACGACCCGGCGGATGCCGAGGCCGAAGCCACCTTGAAGCGCATCTTCCCCGAGCACGAAGTGGTGATGGTACCGGGCCGCGAGATCCTCCTGGGCGGCGGCAACATCCACTGCATCACCCAGCAGCAGCCGGCACCGCAGAAGCGCTGACTCGCTGGCACTGAAAAAGGGCCGTCGCCTTCCCGGACGACGGCCCTTTTACATTCCGCAGAAGCCCCTATCGGAGCGTCCCGTGTAGCGAACCGCATCGGCTCCGGCGCCGTCGGTGAATCCGTTCGCGAGCAAGCTCGCTTGTATGGCGTAGGGTAGGAGCCTGT
>NZ_JBTVPY010000007.1:0-218298 GCF_054720805.1 Pseudomonas sp. MT3 | reverse complement strand
TGTTCGCCCCGGCCAACCAGACTCATTTCAGCCTGAGCATCGAAGGCGTCCAGCATGACCTTCAGGTGCTCAGCTTTTCAGGGCATGAAGCCCTCAATCAGCCGTATTGCTTCGACCTTGAATTGGTGAGCGAACGGTCTGATCTGGACTTGGAAGCGTTGCTGCACAAGCCCGCGTACCTGGCATTCGCTCAGTCAGGCCAGGGCATTCACGGGCAGATTTTCCGTGCGGCCCAAGGCGATTCCGGCAAGCGCCTGACCCGCTATCAGGTGACCATCGTTCCCCGACTGGCGTACCTGGCCTTCAACGTTAATCAACGCATATTCCAGCATCTTACGGTTCCGGAAATCATTGCTCAGGTACTGGAGGGGCACGGCATCCTGGCCAATACCTATCGCTTCCAGCTTGGTCCTACGGTGTACCCCGCCCGCGACTACTGCACGCAGTACGACGAAACCGATCTGGCGTTCGTCAACAGGCTGTGCGAGGAAGAGGGTATCCATTTTCACCACGTCTTTTCGCCCGATCAGCACCTATTGGTCTTCGGTGACGACCAGACCTCCTTCCCGAAACTGAGCCGCCCGACTGCTTACGTGCAGGACACCGGAATGGTTGCCGACGAGCCGGTCGTCAAGCGCTTCGGGGTGCAGCTCAATACCCGAACCAGCCGTGTCACCCGGCGTGATTACGACTTCGAAAAGCCCACCGTGCAAATGGAAGCGGCATACCGCCCATCCCTGGAGTCACCGCAGCCTGACCTGGAGGACTACGACTACCCTGGCCGCTTCGTTGACCGCGAGCGAGGCAAGCACCTCAGCCAACGCGCACTGGAACGCCATCGCAGCGATTACCTGCAAGCCGAAGGCAATAGCGACCAACCCATGCTGGTGACAGGCCATTTCCTTCCGCTGTCCGATCATCCCAGGCAGGAATGGAACGACCTCTGGCTGCTCACCGAAATCCACCATGAAGGTCGCCAGCCACAGGTGCTGGAAGAGTCCGTTACCAGAGACCAGCGCGCTCATCCTGGCGATTTCCAGCAAGGCTATCGCAACCACTTTGTCGCGATTCCCTGGAACGTCCACTTCCGCCCTGCATTAAGGCATCCAAAGCCTCGCGTATTGGGCAGCCAGACTGCCGTGGTGACCGGTCCGGAAGGGGAAGAAATCCACTGCGACCCATACGGGCGGGTGAAGGTGCAGTTCTTCTGGGATCGCCAAGGCCAGGCCGATGACAAAACCAGCTGCTGGCTGCGCGTGGCGTCTTCCTGGGCAAGCAAAGGCTACGGTGGTATTGCCATTCCCCGCGTCGGCATGGAAGTGTTGGTGAGCTTCCTGGAAGGCGATCCCGACCAGCCGCTGGTTTCCGGTTGCCTGTACCACGCCGAAAACCGGGTGCCCTATGCATTGCCGGAGAACAAGACGCGCAGCCTGTTCAAGACCAACAGCTACCCCGGTGGTGGCGGCTTCAATGAGCTACGTATCGAGGACAAGAAAGGCCAGGAGCAGATATTCGTCCATGCCCAGCGCGACTGGGACGAGAACATCGAGCACGACCAGCGTATCCGTATCGGCCACGAACGCCACGACACTGTGGAAGCCAACAGCTACAGCGAGTTCAAGGCCGAGGAACACCGCACCACCCACGGTGACCGCAAGGTGGAACTGCGCAGCGACGACCACCTCACTGTCGGCAACAACCAGCACATCAGGATCGGCACCGCCCAGTTCGTCGAAACCGGCAACGAAATCCACATCAAGGCCGGTGACAAAGTGGTCGTCGAAGCGGGAATGGATCTGACCATCAAGGCCGGAGGCAGCTTCATCAAGCTCGATCCTGGCGGCGTTACCATCAGTGGCGCGACGGCCAGGATCAACAGCGGTGGATCGCCTGGTAGCGGGTCTGGCATCGCCATCAAACCACCCATCCTTCCCAACGCCGCGGACAGCGACAAGCCCGGGGCACCACCGTTGCTGGCCCTGGTGAACAACTGCGAGGAAAAGCTCGGGCAGCCTGCGGTCTGTGAAGAATGCTTGAAGCAGGCACGCGCCAAGCAGCAAGCCTTGGTACCTCGATAAGTTCAGGCAGGAGCACTCTGCTATGCAACCCAGAAACTCGGCCTGGTTCGATCATTTGATCGAAGAAGCTCAAGTGAACAGACTCAGTCATATTGACCTGTTGCTCGACGCTACGGGCCTGGCCTCACCGCTTCCGGTGACTCCAGCTCATCAGTTGAACGCACGGCTATTCGATAACACGCCGGAGCACGCCCTATCTCAGCAAGGAGCACATTTGCGGCGGATCAGTCTGGATGACCCCGTGCAGCGAACCGCAGCGCACGCTCTCAGCGACGCCCTGGGTGCAGGTCGAGTACTCGCCCTGTTCAGCAAATGGCCATTTGAACCTCTCGTGGCACATCTGCGGCACTGCACCCAAGCCCATTGGGGCAAGGAGCAGCATAGCGGGCTGTTGCGGTTCTACGATCCGAGGCTGTTCCGCACCTGTTGCGAGGCCCTGCTGCCGAACCAGTCAGCCTGGTTCCACTCCCCTGCAATCGCCTGGTACTGGCGTGATAGCGCCGGACAGCCTCAGCAGTGGGCCGGACAGCCGCAGCGCCCGGAAGATACCCCTTCACCTTTGCCAGCACTTCACCTGAGCGATTCGCAGTTGTTCGAGCTGGTGGCCTGGAGCGAAGCCGTCCGCTTTTGCGACACCCACGCACTGACTCACCGGGATGCGGGGTTGCCAAGCCAGGATGCGCTGCATCGTCATGTCACGAGCGGAATCCGGGCCGCACAACGGGAGCAGGTCTTGGACTCGGACCGGGATGATTTCCTGCTCGGCTGGATTGGACAGCAACAACAAAGGCCCCTGACATGACTCGTCATTTCGGTGGCAGCCCTCGCATGTGCGTGATGCGTATCCGCAAGGCTGCTCTGGCCGTTATCACCGGTATCTGGCTTGCCGGCTGTACTGCTGCTCTGCCAGAAAGCCTGCCGACGCCCATCGAGGGCTACAACCACACCTCGGCGGCGATCAATTGGTTCAAGGTCAACGGGGCTGGGGGCTCCAACTTTGGCCCGCACCTGGGGGGAGGGAGTCAGACCTGCTGCGTTTCTCTGCCGACGAAATGGCGTCCCGGCCTGAAGGTAGTGATTGAGTGGGAGAAAGACCCAGCCCCCTATGCCTATGCGAAATGGCCTGAGCGCCCTTTTAGCGATGCATGGAATCGGAGGATGGAAGCCTCCAAGGCGGAGTACACCCGTCATCGTGCAGTGGTGGAGCTCCCTCCCTACGACAGAGTCGGCGCTGTTGTCGTGCACTTCTTCCCCTGTGATCAGGTGAAAGTTATTGCGACGCTCCACGCATACGGGCATCCGCAGTACGCCATAAAAGAACCGCTCAACATGGAAGAGCCCAAGACATGTCAAAACGGTTGAGTCCTCTCGCACAACACACGCTGCTGATCGCAATAGCGGTCTGGATCAGCGGCTGCTCGGCAGCCCCACCCGAAAACCTGCCGACGCCCATCGAGGGCTACAACCACACCTCGGCGGCGATCAATTGGTTCAAGGTCAACGGGGCTGGGGGCTCCAACTTTGGCCCGCACCTGGGGGGTGGGAGTCAGACCTGCTGCGTTTCTCTGCCGACGAAATGGCGTCCCGGCCTGAAGGTAGTCATCGAATGGGAGAAGGACCCCAATGTTGGGGCTTCTCGGTTCTGGAAAGAGCCTCCATTCAGCGACGCTTGGAACCAACGAATGGAAGAGCACCGCTCGCATTACACCCATCATCGGGCTGTGGTGGAGCTGGAACCTTTTGGTGAGTTTGGCTCGCTGGATGTGCACTTCTTCCCCTGCGACGTGGTGAAGGTAGCCACCAGCAATACCATCTATGGCCAGCCTGGCTACCCCCATAACGAACCGCTCAAAATGGAAGAGCCCAAGACATGTCAAAACGGTTGAGTCCTCTCGCACAACACGCACTGCTGATCGCAATAGCGGTCTGGATCAGCGGCTGCTCGGCAGCCCCGCCCGAAAACCTGCCTACCCCTATCGAGGGCTACAACCACACCTCAGCGGCGATCAACCGATTCACCGTTAACGGCGGCGGTGGTCCCAACATTGGTCCCCATCAAGGGGGTGGAAAGCAAAACTGCTGCGTTTCTCTACCGACGAAATGGCGTCCCGGCCTGAAGGTAGTCATCGAATGGGAGAAGGACCCCAATGTTGGGGCTTCTCGGTTCTGGAAAGAGCCTCCATTCAGCGACGCTTGGAACCAACGAATGGAAGAGCATCGGTCGCATTACACCCGACATCGAGCAGTTGTAGAGCTCCCCCCCTACGACAAGGTTGGTGCCGTCGTCGTGCACTTCCTGCCCTGCGATCAGGTGAAAGTTATTGCGACGCTCCACGCATACGGGCATCCGCAGTACGCCATAAAAGAACCGCTCAACATGGAAGAGCCCAAGACATGTCAAAACAGCTGAGTTCTCTCGCACAACACGCGCTGCTGATCGTAATAGCGTTCTGGATCAGCGGCTGCTCGGCAGCCCCACCCGAAAGCCTGCCGACGCCCATCGAGGGCTACAACCACACCTCGGCGGCGATCAACAGATTCACCGTCAACGGAGCTGGCGGCTCCAACTTCGGCCCGCATCTAGGTGGCGGGAGTCAGACCTGCTGCGTTTCTCTACCGACGAAATGGCGTCCCGGTCTGAAGGTAGTCATTGAATGGGAAAAAGACCCTGATCCCTATGCTTACGCCAAGTGGCCTGAACGCCTATATAGCGATGCTTGGAGCAAGCGCGCAGCAGAGCACGAGACGCACTACACCCATCATCGCGCAGTGGTGGAGTTGGAACCTTTTGGTGAGTTTGGCTCGCTGGATGTGCACTTCTTCCCCTGCGACGTGGTGAAGGTCGCCACCAGCAATACCATCTATGGCCAGCCTGGCTACCCCCATAACGAACCGCTCAAAATGGAAGAGCCCAAGACATGCCAAAATGGTTGAGTTCCCGCGTACGACACGCGCTGCTGATCGCAATAGTGGTCTGGATCAGTGGCTGCTCGGCAGCCCCGCCAGAAAATCTGCCTACCCCTATCGAGGGCTACAACCACACCTCAGCGGCGATCAACCGATTCACCGTAAACGGCGGCGGTGGTCCCAACATTGGCCCTCACCAAGGTGGAGGCAAGCAGAACTGCTGCGTTTCTCTGCCAACGAAATGGCGTCCCGACCTGAAGGTAGTCATTGAATGGGAAAAGGACCCTGATCCCTATGCGAGCCAATACTGGCCACAGCCAAGGTATTCGGATGCTTGGAGTAAAGCTGCGGCGGAGCACGAGACACACTACACCCATCATCGCGCGGTGGTGGAGCTCCCTCCCTACGACAGAGTCGGTGCTGTTGTCGTGCACTTCTTCCCCTGTGATCAGGTGAAAGTTATTGCGACGCTCCACGCATACGGGCATCCGCAGTACGCCATAAAAGAACCGCTCAACATGGAAGAGCCCAAGACATGTCAAAACAGCTGAGTTCTCTCGCACAACACGCGCTGCTGATCGCAATAGCGTTCTGGATCAGCGGCTGCTCGGCAGCCCCGCCCGAAAACCTGCCTACCCCTATCGAGGGCTACAACCACACCTCAGCGGCGATCAACCGATTCACCGTTAACGGCGGCGGTGGTCCCAACATTGGTCCCCATCAAGGGGGGGGGAAGCAAAACTGCTGCGTTTCTTTACCGACGAAATGGCGTCCCGGCCTGAAGGTAGTGATTGAGTGGGAGAAAGACCCTGATCCCTATGCCTATGCGAAATGGCCTGAGCGCCCTTTTAGCGATGCATGGAATCGGAGGATGGAAGCCTCCAAGGCGGAGTACACCCGTCATCGTGCGGTGGTGGAGCTGGAGCCTTTTGGTGAGTTTGGCTCGCTGGATGTGCACTTCTTCCCCTGCGACGTGGTGAAGGTCGCCACCAGCAATACCATCTATGGCCAGCCTGGCTACCCCCATAACGAACCGCTCAATATGGAAGAGCCCAAGACATGCCAACACGGTTGAGTTCTCTCGCACAACACGCGCTGCTGATCACAATAGCGGTCTGGATCAGTGGCTGCTCGGCAGCTCCACCCGAAAGCCTGCCGACGCCCATCGAGGGCTACAACCACACCTCGGCGGCGATCAACCGATTCACCGTTAACGGCGGCGGTGGTCCCAACATTGGTCCACATCAGGGAGGGGGAAAGCAAAACTGCTGCGTTTCTCTGCCAACGAAATGGCGTCCCGGCCTGAAGGTAGTGATTGAGTGGGAGAAGGACCCTAATGCCGGTGCTTCACGCAATTGGCCGGAACCATTGTTTTCAGATGCATGGCGCAAGCGCATGGCAGAGCACGAAAGTCACTACACCCATCATCGTGCCGTGGTGGAGTTGGAGCCGTACGGCGAATTCGGCTCACTCGATGTCCACTTCTTCCCCTGCGACGTGGTGAAGGTCGCCACCAGCAATACCATCTATGGCCAGCCTGACTACCCCCATAACGAACCGCTCAACATGGAAGAGCCCAAGACATGTCAAAACGGTTGAGTTCTCTCGCACAACACGCACTGCTGATCGCAATAGCGGTCTGGATCAGCGGCTGCTCGGCAGCCCCGCCTGAAAACCTGCCTACCCCTATCGAGGGCTACAACCACACCTCGGCGGCGATCAACAGATTCACCGTCAACGGAGCTGGCGGCTCCAACTTCGGCCCGCATCTAGGTGGCGGGAGTCAGACCTGCTGCGTTTCTCTACCGACGAAATGGCGTCCCGGTCTGAAGGTAGTCATTGAATGGGAAAAAGACCCTGATCCCTATGCTTACGCCAAGTGGCCTGAACGCCTATATAGCGATGCTTGGAGCAAGCGCGCAGCAGAGCACGAGACGCACTACACCCATCATCGCGCAGTGGTGGAGCTCCCTCCCTACGACAGAGTCGGTGCTGTTGTCGTGCACTTCTTCCCCTGTGATCAGGTGAAAGTTATTGCGACGCTCCACGCATACGGGCATCCGCAGTACGCCATAAAAGAACCTCTCAATATGGAGGAGCCCACGACATGCCCAGCCCGCTGAAAAATACTTCCGCACAAGCCATCAGCAAACCACCACACATGGTCGAAGGAGGGCTGCTACCGCGTACACCAAAAGAAGTAGCCGCCAACCGCAGAATGCTTGATCGACTCTATACGCAGGCTATCGTGCGGGACAAAGAAGCTGCGCAGAAGGCCGGGGATTCTCCGCCAATGCCCCCTTGCGCGAAGGTGTTGCATGTCAGCCTGTTTTTTGATGGCACCAACAACCATGAGCCCTCGGACAGTACAGCCAACCCGAGAACAACCACGAACGTTGCCCGGCTTTATCACGCAACCCTTGGCGCCGGCAATGGTATGGAGGGCAAAGTCGCCAGCGAGAACGGGTTTTACCGCTACTACATGGCCGGTGTCGGTACCGTGTTTCCTGAAATCAAAGAATTTGAGCCATCCGACGGCGGGCTGATGTATGCCACTGGCGGGGAGAACCGGATCAACTGGGGGCTGACACGTCTTCTGGATGTTTTCTCCCTTGAATTGTCCGTTGACTTTCTTGAGCAGAGCGATGCGTGGGACCTGGTCGAGCAGATGGCCGCCAGCCCAATCTTGGAATGGGTGAGCCTGGGTCAAGCCAATGATGGCAAAGGCAACCGAGCCGCCGCCATGCAGCCGAAAATGCTGGAGTTAGAGCAGGCCATTGCGGCACGCCCGAAACCAGAGTTACTGGGTATTCAGTTGTATGTTTACGGTTTCTCGCGTGGAGCCGCTGAAGCCCGTACCTTCGTCAACTGGCTGGCCGAACTGACCCAGCAGGCCGATGGCAGCTACCGCTTTGCCGGCATCGATCTGAGTGTGGAGTTCCTGGGCATCTTCGATACCGTCGCCTCGGTAGGTATCGCTGATCTGGCTCCGTTCGCTGATGGGCACATGGGCTGGGCCAATGACTCGCAGCGACTGCCTGACGACGAAAATTTCCTGAAGCGCTGCGTACACCTGGTCGCCGCCCACGAGCAACGGGCCTGCTTCCCACTCGACTCGATCCGTAGAAAGGCGCGCCCCGACGACTCTGCCTGCCCTTCGACCTACCGCGCAGGTACCCAGGAGTTCATCTATCCCGGCATGCATTCCGATGTCGGTGGGGGCTATCCCCCAGGTGATCAGGGGAAGGCCGTCGCCGGTGGAAAATTCGTCTTGTCTCAGGTGGCACTGCACCACATGTACAACGCCGCCTACCAAGCTGGAGCACCATTGCAGGTCCCTCAGCTTGCCCTTAATCCAGAGCAGCACGACAAATGGTCTTGGCTCGCAATGAGTTTGAGTACAAGTAAGGAATTTGAAATCGCCGATGGGCTCGTAACTCGCTTCAACACCTGGGTCGACCAACTGAGCAGCGGCCCGCTCGAACGCGTCATGTTCAACGAACTGTGCCTGATCACCGGCTGGCGTATCGATCGATTTGCCTACGGCGGCCAGGTGCGCCAGGCATATGCCCAGCCGCGCGGTAAACAACGCGATATGACCCCAGCGGAAGTCGAGGCCTTCGAAACACTGCACAAGTATCAACTGGCCGAAGATGCCGCTGCCCGTGCCGGTAAGGATTTGCCTGTACTCAGCCCTGCTGACCAGAAGAAGCGAGACGATGCACAGGCCATCCGGGCTCGGTATGAAGCGGATGTCGGCGGTGATGCAAATGCTCCGTTGAACACCAACAAGACCTTCGATCCGCCCCTCGAACAGCGCCAACTGGCGAATGCCGCCAAGGAGTTTCGCCGCGACTATATCCCGGAGTGGTCATTCGGTGGTGACGGTGGCTGGAGTACCGGCACGGCAATGAACGTGCTGTTGGGTGGTTTGATCTACATGACCAACGATGTGGACGAGGCCGAGGAATACGCCACGCTGCGTGAAGGTGGAGAGAAAGCCTACAAGAAGCTCTTCACCCCGGCTGGCTTCCCGGTCAACGAGACGGCTGCTCAGCTCATCGCATTGTTCGATGATCAGGTGCACGACTCGCGGGCCTGGTTCATGAATGCCCAGATGAACGAGCGCGAATTCTGGAGCGACTACTTCCGCTATCGCTGCATCTTCTTCGATCAGGAGTCCAACCGGAACCTTTCCCTGCTGGCTAGGGGAATGCAGGTTGTCGGGGTGGGGATCGCTCTCGCCAGTATTGGCTTGAGCGTCAAACGCCGTAATCCGAAGTACCTGGTGGGGCTCTTCCTGCCTTCCCTGGGGATTCCGGTGATGCGTGGAAAAGTCGGCTTCCCGGAGATCAGCGCCTTCGATCCGCTTACCGGCCTTGCGCTGCCGATGGTGGAGGTCGCCAGCGAACTGCGGGCATTCAGCAAAGACACTTCAACTGCACAGCAGATGGCCGCTGCGCTGCCTGCCCCCGTCGCTCTCACGGCTGCGACCGCCGTTACGCCGGCCTTGCAGGAAATTCTCAAGGCTCACCAACAAGCCGACGACGCTCGGAACACCACTGCGGATGCCCAGGAACCGAAAGAATCTGGCTGGCTCGATCAAGCCGGAGCATTGCTCGGCGAGGTAGCGGGATCGACTGATAATTCTTTGCCCTCGCTTCAGCCTTCCATTCTCGAAAAGGCGATCCACAAAGGGCTCGGCATTGACGCTTGATGCCGGAGTGCATCCTGGCCAGGCAGTGACGAGCACAAACAGACTGGGCATGGGCGAGACTCCGGAGGACCGGGGGCGCGGCGACTTTACAGTAAGGGGCCGTTTCCTGGAGGCGCCCTACAGGTGCACTTCTCCTGTACTGGTTAGCAGATGCCGGCGGGCCATCCACAGATTCGATAGGGCAAATTCGCGCAGTAGTGCTGGTTCCCGTCTTGCTCTGGTGCACTTCCGGATCGTGCTTGCCGGCGTTGTTCTTGGTCGAACTGGGCGCGTGGATCAGCGCCGCGTTGACGACCGTGCCTTGGCGCAGCGACAAACCCCGGTCGCCCCTTGAAAAGGTTGTAAGAAATAGAGCCGCATGGGATAGAGAGCTTCGGTCAAGGGATTGCAACAAGCCCGGTACGAAAGCCGGCGGCTTTCGTACCGGGCCTCGGGTACTCACTGGAACAGGTTGGCCTTCACGCAGAAGGTCAGCAGTGCCTGGTCGGTATCCACGTCGAGCTTGCGCATGGCGGAAATCTTCTGCGCGCTGACGGTCTTGATGCTGCGGTTGAGCAGTTGGGCGATATCCCGCACGCTCAGGCCGGAAACGAAGTGGCGCAGTACCTCGTACTCTTTCACCGACAGGCTGGCGATACGGCCATCCACGTCGTCCTTGCTGGCCAGCACGCTGTTCGCCGACTGCATGCTCGGCCCACGGTAGACCCGCCCCTGGGACAATGCCCTGAGCGCCACCAGGATCTCGTTGAGGTCGCCGTTCTTCAGGATCACCCCCTGCACGCCCAGGTCGTACAGGCTGGAGAGAATCAGCGGGTTGGACAGCATGGTGAGAATCAGGATGCGGGTATCGGGGAAATTGCGCAGCAGGTACTCGATCAGCTTGAGGCCGTCGCCATAGGTCTGGTCGCCGGGCATGTTGAAATCGGTGATCGCTATGGCCGGCCGCAGGTCACGGCACAACGCCACCAGCTCGCTGGAGTTGTGGGCTTCGCCGATCACCTCGAAGAGATCATCCCGCTCTATCATCTCGCGCACGCCCATCAGCACGATGGGATGGTCGTCCGCCACTATTATTCTGACTTTGTCCATGAGTTCTTCTTGGGTTCCAACATTGGATATCGGTACCTGGACACTTGCAGGAACGGCTAATCTTCTTCTTTAGAGTAGTCCCTGATCGTATCCGGCTCTCAGAGGTGCGCCAGCGCGCTCTCGATACGCTCCATCAACATCGTCACCGCCGCGGTCAGCTCCGGCCCGGCGGGCTGGGTGACCAGCGCCTCTTCCACCGCACTGCAAGCGTCGCTGAGGACATGGGCCTGTACCACCGCCAGCGCACCACGCAGGCGATGGACCTGCTGACGGACGGTGGCCAGATCGTTATCCTGCAGAGCCTGCTGCACGCCGTGCATGTCCTGGCGCATGGTTCGGATGAACAGATCGCGCATCTTTTCCGACACCTGGATGCCATCGCTCATCGGCGGCTTCTCGTCCGGTTCCGCCACCGGTTCCTCCAGCACCTCCACCAGATGGCCACTGACCTTGAGCAGGCCGTCGTACAGCGTGCGCAGGCTCATCGGTTTGACCAGCCAGGCATTCATGCCCACCGCCATGCAGCGCTCGCCCTCCTCGCGCAAGGCGTTGGCGGTCACGCCGATGATCGGCAGCTCGCCGTCCTGCTGGCGCAATTCCCGCACCAGCTCATAGCCATTCATGATCGGCATGTTGACATCGGTGAGCAACGCGTCGAACGCCCCCGGCTGCCAACGCAGCAACGCTTCCCGACCGTTGCCGGTGAGGGTGACGCGGCAACCGAGCTCCTCCAGTTGCTCCTTGAGCAACGCCTGGTTGATCGGGTTGTCCTCGGCCACCAGGACACGCAGACCCAGCTTGCCCAGACGCGTCGGCCGCGGCGCCGGCTCCGCCTCGCCAACACCGCCCTGCTGCGCCAGGTACAGGGCCTGGGCGATACCCGCCAGATGATACAGGCTTACCGTCCAGCCCTGCGGAGTCGCCTGCAGCGGCAGGCCGGGCTCGGCCAGCGCGCAGACCCGCGCTGCCGGCCACCGGGGCTCGATATCGCAACCGAGCAGGTCGAACAGTACCGCGTTGGGTGGCGTCTCCAGCGGCAGCGTGTCGACCACCAGCACCTGCGCCCCCCAGCACTCGATCCACGCCGCCAGGCTCTGTGCCAGCTCCTTGACCGGCGCCCGTATGTAGATGGAGTCCTGCAGCAGTTGCGTGTTCCGGCACACCGGCTGGCGCGCGTCCAGTACCGGCAGCGACAGGGTGAAGGTGAAGCTGCTGCCCAGCCCCGTCTCGCTGACCACCCGCAGTTGGCCGCCCATCAGCTCGCTCAGCCGCGAACAGATCGACAGGCCCAGACCGGTGCCGCTCACCGTATGCTCCTGGCCGTGCGCCTGGTAGAAGGGCTCGAACAGGCGGCGCTGCTGCTCCTGGGAAATACCGATGCCGGTATCGGTCACCTGCCATTGCAGGGTGACCTGGTCGATCTCGCTGGCGGTCACCTTCAGGCGCAGCACCACGCGGCCGATATCGGTGAACTTGACGGCATTGCTCAGGAGGTTGTTGAGAATCTGCCGAATACGCGCCGCATCGCCGAGCATCAGGCCGGGCAGGTCGGCATCGATGCAGGCGTAGAGCTGCAGTTCCTTGCCATCGGCCAGCGCGGCGTAGGCGGCCACCGCATCCTCGGCCAGCTCCAGCGGGTTGAACTCCACCGGTTCCAGCGCCATCTGCCCGGCCTCGATCTTCGATACGTCGAGGATGTCGCTGATCAGTTGCAGCAGGGTGGATGAGGAGCGCTGGATGGTGTTCAGGTAATCGCACTGCTGGCGGCTCAGTTCGGTCAGGCCGAGCAGTTCCAGGGTACCCAGCACGCCGTACAGCGGCGTGCGTATCTCGTGGCTCATGGTGGCGAGGAACACCGACTTGGCCGCGCTGGCGGCGTCCGCCGAATGCTTGGCCTCGAACAGCACCTTCTGCGCCTGCTGGTGCGCGCTGATGTCGTTGAAGGTACAGAGCACTACCGCCTCGCCCTTGTAGCGGGTCAGGGCGAAGATGGCATGCAGGTAGCGTTCCTCGACCTGCAGGACGAACTCGTTGGCGACCTCCTCGGCGTTACCGGAAAGATCCCAGTCGCGGCTCAGGCGGGTGATCGACTCGGCATCCCCCAGCCAGAGTTCGGCCAGGCGGTTCTGCATCACCACCTGGTGGTTATCGCGGCGCAGCACGCACAGGGCCACCGGCGCGGTCTGGATCACCGCGCGGCTGAAGATGTCGCTCTCGACGATGTCCAGGTGCGCCTGGCGCGCCGGCCCGACTACCCGGCGCGCGTACCAGCGGATGGCGAGCCAGCCGCCGGCCAGGCTGCCGAGGATCAGCGCCAGACCACCCAGGAACTGCCACTTGGCATAGCGGAAGTAGTTCCGGTAATTGAGACGGTAGAGTCCGGTCCAGCCGCCGTCGAACTCGCTGCGCACCTTGATCACCAGCCCGCTGGTGCCGATGTTCAGGCCATCCTCGTAGTCATCCGCCTTCCCCACGATATCGATCAATAGGTCGCCGCGCGGGGAGATCAGTTCCAGTTCGTCGAACACAGGGCGCTCGAGAACCTGCTCGAAATCGTTGATCCGTTCCAGGTCCAGCACCGATACGGCCACGACCCGGCGATCCAGGTCGGACTCCCACCAGAGCGCATCGGGCAGGTCGAGACTGACGTACGCCAGCAACTCCCGACTGGCGCCGCCGGTATAGCTCTGCGCCGGCGCCCAGTGCACCTGGGCATCGCTGCGCTGCGGCTTGTGCGCCTCCAGAACCTGGCGCACGCGCTCGATCACCGGCAGGTAGCTGCGCCGCGTCAGCGGGCGCTGATCGCGGGAATTGCCAATGGAGGGCACGGCGATGCTGGTCGGGCCATGCAGGTCGATCACCAGCAGTTGCGGCGCGGGAAACGCCGAGCCGCTCCAGTAGCTGCTGTAGAAATTCGCCAGCAGCACTCCCAAGGAGAAGGTGCCGGGCTTCTCCCGCGTGTCGAGGTCGCGGACTTGCTGCGCGAGGGTGAACGGCAGGGCGAAGGAGAACTCGCGCCCCTCGTGGATTTCCATGCCGTCCTCGCGGATCAGCAGACGGCGCTGCAGGGGGATCACATCCAGATCCAGGCGCTGGGTCGACTCGTCGCTCTGCTGGGCAATACGGTAGAGAAAAGCCTCGTGTTCGTGGATATCGCCCACCAGGCGGCTGAAATGGAAGTACACCTTGTCGCGCTCTTCCTGCACGACGCGGCCCAGCGCCCAGTAGCAGGCACCGACCAGCAGCAAGGCCAGGGACACGACCCCCAGCAGAGCGATGTTCAGGCGCAGCGAATTGCTCGCCAACTTGCGGATCGAACCGTGGTCATGTTCCTTCATGCAGAAATGCATCCGGTCTGGCGGAAAATGGCGGAGGCTGATCGCCAACTACCCGAAAACTGTAGATGTGGGAGGGTAATTCGGCGACCTGCCCGGCCTCTGGCAGGGGGGCCGCGTCAGGCAATCCGCTGATTCATGTTCTGCATCACCGGGCCATCGCCTGCCGCTCCTGGCGCAGGAGGCGGGTGAACACGGCGGGCGGTACCGGTTCGGAGATCAGGTAGCCCTGCGCGCAGTCGCAGCGCAGGCGGCGCAGCAAGGCCAGCTCCTCGGGATGCTCGACGCCTTCGGCGATCACCTCCAGGCCCAGTTGGCGCCCCAGCTTGATGATGCTTTCCAGTGCTGCCACCAGCCCCTCGTCGTCCACGCAGCCGTGGACCAGCGCGCGATCGATCTTCAGCTCGGTGAACGGCGTGGAGACCAGGTTGTACAACGAGCTGTAGCCCTGGCCGAAGTCATCCTGGGCCAGGCCGAACCCCTTCATGCGCAGGCGGCAGGTGCCGGCGTAGTAGTTGGCCAGGGTCACGGTGCAACTGCATTCGAGCAGCTCGAAAACGATGTGCGCTGGGACCCCGCCCTGCTCGGCGACGAACAGCGCCAACCGGTCCGGCAGTTCCGGATCGTCCAGCAGGTGAGTCGGCAGATTCACCGCCATCGTCAGGCGAAAGCCCAGCCGCGCCCACTCCAGCTGCGTCTTGATGGCCTGTTCCAGCACATGCCACAGCAACGCCTCGTCGAGCCCGGCCTCGGTCAGCGCGCCCATGAAGCTGCCGGGGCGCAGTACGCCGTAATCGGGATGCTCCCAGCGCACCAGCGCTTCGGCGGCGACGATACGGCCGTCGATCAGCGATGACTTGGGCTGGAACCAGGCGCACATCTGCCCCTCGCGCAAGGCACGCTCCAGCTCCTCGCCGCCGAATCGGGGCAGCTTTGGCCGGGCACGGCGCTCACAGCGCTCCAGGCGCGCGGAGAGCTTTTCCAGCAGCCGGCGGATGGCCGGCGCGCGAGCCGGCTTGGCGATCAGTTCCAGTACGCTGATGCCGTGCGCCCGCGCCACCATGCAGGCGCTGCCCATCAGCCGGCGCGGCGCGGAGGTCATGATCGCCAGCAGCGGCGGGCGTTCCAGCGCCGCCAGGCGCTGGATCAGCTGCACGCCGTCCAGGCCGGGCATCATCAGGTCGCTGAGCACCAGGTCGAAACGCTCCTCCGCCAGGCAGCGCAAGGCGTCGTCGCCATCCTCGGCGGCACGCAGGTCCTCCGCGCCCAGTTCGCGGAACAGGTTGAGCAGGTACTCGCGCTGGAACGGCTGATCCTCGACGATCAGGATTCGCTGGGATCGCATGCGTGCGCCTCCGTGGGCAGGGTGGTCAGGCACTGGCGCAGGGTCCGCAGGTCCACCGGCTTGAGCAGGCACAGGTCCATGCCCGCCGCCAGGCAGCGCTCGTTCTCTTCGCGCATGGCATTGGCGGTGGCGCCGATGATCGGCACCCGGCAGCCACGCCGGCGGAGCGTGCGGGTCAGCTCGTAGCCGTTCATGTTGGGCATGTTGACGTCGGTCAGCACCACGTCGAACTCACCATCGCGCCAACGCCCCAGGGCCTGCTTGCCATCGGAGGTGAGCTCCACGCTGCAGCCGAGGGTCTCCAACTGGTCCCGCAGGATCAGTTGGTTGATCGGGTTGTCCTCCACCAGCATTACCCGCAGCCCCAGCGGGCCATCGCTGGGCGATTCGAGCTGGCGCAGGGAATCGCCGGCGCAGCACCCCTGGGCCAGGCCGATGGCGCGGCAGATCCCGCTGATGTTGTAGCGTCCGACGTGCCAGTCGCAGTCTTCCTTGCGCGGTTGCTCGCCGCTCAGGTCGGAGACCACCACCCGGCAGCCCTTCCAGGCCGGGAACGGCGTCCGGTCGTGGGGATTGAAGCGCAGGTCCAGCAGCACCGCCTCGGGGTCCTCGTCGAACAGCTGGTCCAGCGGCGCCACCCGTCCCCGCGCTCCCCAGCGGTTGATCCAGCTACACAGGTTTTCCGAGAGCTCGCGGATCGGCGTGTGGACCCAGACCGGCGAGGCGCACAGGCGCGGCTCGGCGCTGGGCAGCACATCCACTCGCAGCAACGGCAGGCTGAGGGAAAAACTGCTGCCCAAGCCCATGTCGCTGACCACCCGCAGCTGTCCATGCATGAGCTCCGTGAGGCGTCGGCAGATCGACAGGCCCAGGCCGGTGCCACCGTCCATGCGGGAGGGATTGGTCACCTGGTAGAACGGGTCGAACAGGCGCAACTGCAGCGCCTGCGGGATACCGATACCGGTATCGGTGACCTGCCAGTGCACCAGCATCTGGCGGCCCTCTCCCGGCTCGGCGCGTACCCGCATGACGATGCGTCCGCTGTCGGTGAACTTCACCGCGTTGCTCAGCAGGTTGTTGAGCACCTGGCGAATACGCGGGGCGTCGCCATATACCCGCTCGGGCATCTGCGGATCGCAGATGGCATAGATCTGCAGGCCCTTGGCCCGCGCGGCGGCGGCGTAGGACTGCACGGTATCCTGGGTCAGTTCCAGCGCCGAAAACTCCACCGGTTCCAGGCCCAGTTGGCCAGCTTCGATCTTGGACACATCGAGCACGTCGCTGATCAGTTGCAACAGGGTCGACGAGGAGCGCTGGATGGCCCGCAGGTAACCGGACTGCTGGTGGTCCAGCGCCGTGCGGCCGAGCAGTTCGAGGGTGCCCAGCACGCCGTACAGCGGGGTGCGGATCTCATGGCTCATGGTGGCCAGGAACAGGGTCTTGGCTTCGTTGGCGGCATCCGACAGGCGCTTGGCCTCGGCCAGCGCCTCTTCGGTCTGCTTGCGCGCGCTGATGTCGCTGAAGGCGCAGCAGAGTACCTCCTCCCCCTTGTAGCGGGTTGGCATGTAACACAGATAGAGATGCTTGCCGGTGGAGGTATCGATCTCCTCGAAACCTCCTTCATTGTCCTTCTCGAAAGCGCGCTCGAGCCAGCCGCAGCTCCACTGCCGGCGCGCCTCGCCGCTGCCCAGCCACTGCTGCGCCAGGCGGTTCTCCAGCACCACCGCGGCGTCGCGGCGACGCAGTACGCAGAGAGCGACCGGGGCGGTCTGGATCATCGCGCGGGAAAAGCGCTCGCTATCCACCAGCGCCTCCAGGCGCTGCTGCGCCGGAACGATCAACCGGCGATTGATCCGCCGGTACAGACCCCAGGCGGTGAGACTCCCGCCCATGAACAGCAGCAGCGAGACCAGCACTTTCGGCCAAAGCGGTACCAGTACGCTGGAGAGGTCGAAGTAGTAGATCAGCGACCAGTCGGAGCTGCCCAGGTGCTTGAGCAGCGCCAGATGCCGGGGGATCAGGCCCGGCCCGCTGAAGGCGAAACTGTCCCGTTCCCAGAGGTCGCTGAACTGCTCCCCGAGGTGGGGCGTGACGGCGCTGCCGAGGATCACCCGATGCTCGCGGTCCATCAGCAGGAAGCACCCGGCCCCGGGCACATTGAAGGCGGCGCCGAGGTCGGAGCCGAGCATTTCCAGGCCCAGCCAGCCGGCGTCCTGTTCGCTGGTCACGCGGGTGAACAGGTACTGCCGGGACTGAGGGTCGGCCGGGTCCGCCAGCCAGCGTACCGTCCGCTCTTCCTTTTCCGTGCCGGGCGTAGCCAGGGCGGCGAGCACCAGGGCCGGCACCACGGCGTTGAGCGCTGGCGACCTGTAGAGCCAGGAAACCTCGCGGTCGACGCCGGGCGAGACGTAGAGCAGGTTGAGGCGTTCCTGCTCCAGCTCGCTTATGTCGCGGCCGGACAGGGACAGGCTCCAGCTCCGCAGCGGATCGCCGAGGTTCACGTAGATATGCTCGTGGGCAGGCACCGGCGCGCCCAACTGGCGCCACTGCACCTGCGGCTCGCGCGCCCCGTAGGCGGCGCCGTGGCTGATGTGCTCCAGCAATGACTCGCGCTGGTCGAAATACTCCTGGGCATCGTACATGGCGGCATTCATCTGCCGGCGCAGTTGCGATATCTCGTTGTTCAGCGCCGAATTGAGAAAGAGACCCAATGCACAGATCAAACAGACCAGAACCATCCAGGCCAGCAGGAATAACAGTTTGCGTGCAGCCTTTGGAGTGGAGAACGACGAATCCTGGGGTCGAAGGAACTGCTTGAGCTTCATGGTCGCCAGCCTCGTGGATCGCCAGCGAGAGGAACATCAGACAAATCTAAAAAGTTCAAAATCGGGAGCAAACACACAGGGCCTGGCCGGATTCGTGCTTCCCGCCACGCCTGCCCTCCTTCTCCGAGAGCGAAGTCCGGCGCATGGCCCAGCTGCGGCACGGAGCGTTCACCCACGGGCAACACTCGCGACCGTCGCCCCATTGCCGCGCCCACCGCTGTTCGGCGCAGTGGATCGAGGCCCCGTCTACCTGCAGCCTCCCTCGGCGCCAGTTCAGAACCCCGGAGCACGGCGCAACGGTCAATGGCAGCATCAGCCAGAGGCTGGCCCGAAGGACAAGTGACAGCGAACCGGACGGATGGCGAAGCGCAATTTACGAACTGCAAATGAGCACTCCGATCGGACGCGCGCACGAGCCTGCCTTGCAACGCGGCCAAGCAGGCGCGCGGCAGCTCATGAACGGGCGCTCAACGCTCCAGCAATCCGCTCGCCCGCTGTACCCGCCGCTCCGTCGCCTGCTCCAGTACCTGCCAGCCGCGCCCGGCGCTGGCCAGGGTGAACCACTTCCGCGCGCGGGTGATACCGGTGTAGACCAGCTCGCGGGTGAGGATCGGGTTGAGGCTGTCAGGCAGCAGCAGCGCGGCGTGGGTGAACTCCGAGCCCTGGGACTTGTGCACGGTCATGGCGAACACCGTCT
Source organism: Pseudomonas sp. MT3 (assembly GCF_054720805.1). Lineage (NCBI taxonomy): Bacteria > Pseudomonadati > Pseudomonadota > Gammaproteobacteria > Pseudomonadales > Pseudomonadaceae > Pseudomonas > Pseudomonas sp. MT3. The sequence continues at coordinate 199,305 of NZ_JBTVPY010000007.1, read as the reverse complement.
CCACCGCCTGCAGGCGGCTGGGCAGGATCCAGCGGATGGCGTCGCTACCGTCGCCCGCCGGGAAGGCCACGCGCGCCACCCAGTGCACGCTGCCGTCGGCCGCGGTCTGCGGCAGCGCCAGGGTGATGCCGATGTCGCCATTCATCAGCCCCAGGCCGTAGTCGTTGCGCGTCACCAGCACCGGACGGCCGAGGAACCAGGCGTGCGTCGAGGGAATCAGCCCTTCGCCATGCAGCAGTTCGGTGATCAGTGTATTGAGCCCTTCGACGCCCCAGGGTCCACGGCGCAAGGCGCAGAGCAGCTGGAACTGCCCATGCGCATCCAGCACCAGCCGGGCCCACTCATCCAGCGCCGCCTGGCCGGCATTCTCGGCTGGCCGCCTGGCCGCCAGCACGCTGAGGTAATGACGGTAACCGACCGGCCCGAACAGGTCCCCACCACGTCCGCCGTCCACCACCAGGCCCCGCAGGTTGCGGGTGTCCTGGGCGTCCACGGCGATACGGGCGAGGTCTTCGTGACGGGCCTTCCACACTTCGCGCAAGACCGGGATATCGCCAGCGTTGACCGCCTCGGCCAACTGGCCGATGCCGCTGTCGACGCTGAAACGATGGCTGTGACGGAGCATGGCCACGGCCTGGTCGAGGTCGCTGCCCTGCTCGTCCAGCAGCACCGGATCGATGTGCTCGCCGGTCACCGCCTGCAGCCAGTCGCGGCTGGCGGGGCGGTAATGGCCTTCGCGGGCGCGGCTGCACAGCTCGCCGAGCACCGCGCCGGCCTCCACCGAGGCCAACTGGTCCTTGTCGCCCAGCAGGATCAGGCGTGCACGCGGCGGCAGCGCGGCGAGCAACGCCGCCATCATTTCCAGGTCGACCATCGACGCCTCGTCCACCACCAGCAGCTCCAGCGCCAGCGGATTGCCGGCATGGTGGCGGAACTGGCGGCTGTCCGGGCGGCTGCCGAGCAGGCGGTGCAGGGTGGTGACTTCCGTCGGGATCGCCTCCCGCGCCGCCTCGCCGTTGGGCAGGGCGTCCAGCGCCAGGCTCTTCACCGCACCCGCGATCGATTCATTGAGGCGCGCGGCGGCCTTACCGGTAGGCGCGGCCAGGCGGATGCGCAGCGGCCGTCCACCCTCCCCCAGCGCCAGGCTTTGCAACAGCGCCAGCAGCTTGACCACGGTGGTGGTCTTGCCGGTACCGGGGCCGCCGGTGACGATGCCGAAGGCGTTGCCGGCGACCAGCGCACAGGCCAGTTTCTGCCAGTCCGCCGGCGCGCCAGGCTTCTTCGGGAACAGCGCGTCCAGCGCCTGGCGCAATGGCGCGGCGGGCAGCTTCGCACGCAACGCCTCGCCCTGGCGCAGGCGCTGGTCGATCCCGGCGCGCACCGCGCATTCGTATTGCCAGTAACGCCGCAGGTACAGGCGCCGGCCGACGCGCACCAGCGGCGTATCGCCGGCACCTTCGCCGATCAGGCGCGGGTCGGCCAGTGCCGCCTGCCAGGCCTCCAGCACCATGCCGTCGAGCAGCACGTCGGGCAGCTCGGGCGCGTCCTTGGCGGAATCGCCTTCCGGCGGCAGCGACAGGGCGAAGCGGCTGTCGGCCAGGGTCGCCGCCAGGTCCAGGCAGACGTGCCCGCGACCGAGCTGGTGGCTGGCCAGCGCGGCGGCCAGGATCAGCAGCGGATGCGCGTCCGGCACGCGCTCCACCAGGAAGCCGGCGAAGGCGCGGTCGAGCTCGCGCAGCCAGCCGCGCTCGGCCCAGCGGCCGATCAGTTCGAGCATTTCACCGGCGGTTTTCAACGGCGCACTCATGCCGGCATCTCCTCGTCGACCGCGCGGAACAAGCGGTCCAGTTCCTCCATCAGGGTTTTCGGCGGGCGCTCCAGGTACCTGCCCTGGGTCGCCGACTGGCTGCCGCGCAGGAACAGGTACATCGCCCCGCCGACATGCCGCTCGTAGTCGTAGTCCGGCAGGCGCGCCTGCAGCAGGCGGTGCAGGGCGAACAGGTAGAGCGCGTACTGCAGGTCGTAGCGGTGCTCCAGCAACGCCTCGCGCAGGGCCGGTTCGGTGTAGGCCTCGTCATCGGCGCCGAGCCAGTTGGACTTGTAGTCGGCCACGTAGTAGCGGCCCTCATGCTCGAATACCAGGTCGATGAAGCCCTTGAGCATGCCGTTGAGCTGGTTCGCCTGCAGCGCCGGGCGCGCCGCGCCGCCGAGGGTGTGGCGGGTGACGATGCGGTCCAGGCGCTGGCTGTCCACCCGGCGGGTGGCGAACCAGAACTCCATTTCCTTCTGGTAGCTGGCCAGCCCGGCGAGGCTGACCGGCGCCGCATCGGGCAGACGGAAGCCGGTGTGCAGCAGTTGCGTCAGCCAGGCGTGCAGCGGCTCGATCCAGGCCTCCCAGCCGCGCACCTGGCAACGCCGCGCCAGTTGGTCGCGCAACTGCTGGGGGGCGCAGTTGCCAAAGCCCTCGTCCGCCACCCATTCCAGCAGACCGTGGAGGAAGCTGCCGGGATTGGCCCCACGGGGGAAGGCGTGCAGGCTGCCTGACGCCGGCACGGCGTCGGCTTCGCGGGCCTCTTCCAGGCTGCTTTCGCGCAGCAGGTCTTCGCCGGCGCTGGTGGGCTCATCCGCCGCCGGCGTGGCTGCGGGCGACTCACTGTCCTCATCGCCGGCCAGCGTCGCCAGGGCGGAATAGCTGGCGATCCACCACTTCTCCGCCACCCGCCGACGCGGCTCGCGGGCCGCGCCCAGCTCACCCGCCGGCGGGCCGACGAACGCCTGCAGATCGGCGACGGGCGCCGCATCGAGGACGATGTCGGCGTGGCCGGCCTGCAACTCGCCCAGCCGCGCGGCGAGGTCGTTCACGCCCAGCGCGTTGCCGCCGCCAAGCAGGTAGCCCATCGCGCCCCTGTGCAGTTCAGGGCTCTTGCTGTTGCTCATCACCAGCGGCGCCACGCCCAGCCACACGGCGTGGCGCGCGCGGGTCAGGGCCACGTAGAGCAGGCGCATGTCCTCGCTCAGGCGTTCGTCGTTGGCCAGTTGATAGGCGGCCTTGGCCTGCTCCTTGTCGCGCGACAGCTCCACCACCCGCGTCTCGCCACTCTGGAAGCTCGGCGGGGTGGCGCTCTTGCCGTCCAGCTCGCGCCAGCTGCAGATGAAGGGCAGCAGCACCAGCGGGTATTCCAGGCCCTTGGACTTGTGGATGGTCACCACCTTGATCAGGTCGGCGTCGCTTTCCAGGCGGAGGATTTCTTCGCTCGACGGGCTTTCCAGTTGCTCGGCGAGCACGCGCAGCAGCGCGTGTTCGCCGTCCAGCTCCACCGCCTCGCGCTGCAGCCATTCGGCCAGGTGCAGCAGGTTGGTCAGGCTGCGCTCGCCGTCGACCTGTCGCAGCAGGCGCGCCGGCAGCGCAAAGTCGGCGAGCAGGCGACGCAGCATCGGCAGCACGCCCTGTTGCTGCCAGAGCAGGCGGTAGCCGCGAAAACGCAACACCATCTCTTCCCAGAAGCGCTCGTCCTGGTTCAGCCGTTCCAGGGTCGTCCAGTCCAGCGCCAGGCTGCGGGTGGCCAGGGCAATGCGCAGCGCGCCGTCGTCGCCGGGGTCGGCGCAGGCGCGCAGCCAGTGCAGCAGGTCGGCGGCTTCCGGGCTGTCGAACACCGAGTCGCGGTCGGACAGGTAGACGCTGGCCAGCCGGCGGGCCGCCAGCTCGGCGCGGATCGCCTCGGCCTCGCTGCGGCCACGCACGAGAATGGCGATGTCCGCCGGACGCAACGCGCGCCAGCGGCCATCGTCCCCGCGAAAGCCGCTCTGCGCCGAGCTCAGCCAGCGCCGGATGACGCTGGCGCTGCGTGCGGCCATCTCATCCCGGTACTCGCCGGAGCGGCAGACCTCCCCGTTCCTGTCCAGTTGCCAGAAGGTCATGGCCGGGGCCGCGGCCCCCTCCAGCCACAGCGTTTCGTCACGCCCGCGCGCGCCGACTTCGAGGAACGGCACGGGATTGTCCTGCCCGTCCTCGGCGAAGCGGAAGGCGCCGCGCGGATGTTCCTCGGCGAACAGGAAGCAGCGGTTGGCCGCCCGCACCATCGCCCGCGTGGAGCGGAAGTTGGTACCCAGGGTGTAGTGGCGCCCGGCGGTGGCGGCGCGGGCGCGCAGGTAGGTGTGGATGTCGGCGCCACGGAAGGCGTAGATCGCCTGCTTGGGGTCGCCGATCATGAACAGGCCCAGACTCCGCGGGCTCTCCGGGATGCGGTAGACGCGCTCGAAGATGCGGTACTGCAGCGGGTCGGTGTCCTGGAATTCGTCGATCAGCGCCACCGGGAACTGCTCGCGGATGCGCTCGGCCAGCCGCTCGCCGCCACTGCCGGCCAGGGCGCGGTCGAGGCGCGCCAGCAGGTCGTCGAAGCCCAGTTCGGCGCGTTTCTGCTTCTCCGCCTCCAGGCTCTGGCGCACCTCGCCCAGGGCGTGCAGCAACAGTTGCGGGGCGATGTCCGGGCGCTGCTCGGCACGCTCGGCCCAGGCGTCGATGGCCCGCAATGCCGGGTGTTCCGGCACCACGGCCTTGGCCTTCACCTTGATCCGTGTCTGGCCGAACCTGGCCAGGTTGTCCGGCGCGTCGGCGCCCTCGCTCCAGGCGTCCAGCGCATCGAGCCAGCCGCCAAAGACGGCATCGTCGTCCTTGCCGCGATAGCTGTTGCCGTTGAGGTCCCCGCGCAGGTTGCGCAACAGTTCGGCGAGGTTCGCGCGGTCGGCGGCCCAGGCCGCGCGGGCATGGGTTTCGGCGGCGGCGAGTTGGTCGTACCACTGGCCGGTGGACTCCAGCAGCTCGCCCAGCGAGGCCGGGGCGTCAAGTGGCCGGTCGCCGTAGCGGAAGCCGGCTTCCTGCGCCGCCAGCAGCGGCTGCACGGCGCGCATCAGTGCTTCGGGACCGGCGAAGCAATGGCGCACCGCATTGGCCGCCGCCGCACCCAGCGGATAGAAATTGCGCCGCCAGTAGTCGCGTACCGCCTCGGCCAGCAGTTCGCTCTGGTCGGCGGCGAGGTCCTGGGTGAACAGGCTGCCGCTGTCGAAGGCATGCTCGCGCAGCATGCGGTAGCACCAGCTGTGGATGGTGGAGACGGCCGCCTCGTCCATCCATTCGGCGGCCAGGCGCAGCAGGCGCGCGCAGCCCGGCCAGCGCTCGGCGGGATAGCTGGCGCGCAGCTTCAGCAACAGGCCATCGTGCTCGCCCTCGGGTTCGGCGAAGCATTGCGCGGCCTCGCCCAGGCGCGCGCGGATGCGTTCGCGCAGTTCCTGGGTCGCGGCCTCGGTGAAGGTCACCACGAGGATTTCCGGCGGGCTCAGCGGCCGGCCGAAGGCCTGTTCGCCGCCGTGGTCGAGGACCAGGCGCACGTAGAGCAAGGCGATGGTGAAGGTCTTGCCGGTGCCGGCGCTGGCCTCGATCAGCCGGCTGCCGTGCAGCGGGAAGCCCAGCGGGTCGAGCTCGACGGCGCTCATGCGGCGTCCTCCTTGCGCTGGAGTATTTCGAACAACGGTCCGTAGAGCGCTTCGGCCCAGGCGCCAAAGGTTTCGCCGGCATTCAGGCGGGCGAAGTCCGGGTACACCCGCGCCAGCGCCGCCGAGGACGCCGCCTCGCCGCTGAGGTTGTAGCCGCCGTCATAGCGCTTGGCAGCCTCGCGCCTGGCGCGGTCCTCATCCTCGCCGGCCGCCAGCCAGGCGAAAGCGGTCTTGCAGGCCACCGGCAGCGGCCGGCTCATGCCCTGGAACCAGGCATCCATCAGGCCATTGAGTTCGGCACGGGCCTGTTCCGCCGGCAGCGGCGGCAGCTCCAGGGTGCCGGTGAGACCGACCAGCACGCTGGTCGCCGGCTCACCGCACAGTTGCAGCGCGAGGTGACGCACCCAGGGACGCACCAGTCCATGCCATTTGTAGCCCCGGCCTTCATGGAGCTTGCCGCTGACCAGTTGCAGGCTGGCAAGCTGGCCAGCGGCGTTGCGGCGCAGGCCGCCGAGCCAGTCGGCCAGCTCGATGCCGGCATGGACGTGGCCGAGTTCACGTTGCTCGTCCTCGACCTGCGACCAGTGCTCCAGTTGTTCGCGGTAGCGCGCCAGCAGGTCATGCAGCGGCGCCACCAGCGACTGGGCGGAGAACTCGCCAAAGGCCGCCAGCGGCAGACGGCCTTCGCGGCGCAGGCGCTCCACCTGTTCGCTCAGTTGCGTGGCCAGTCGATCGTCCTGCCAGTGCTGCTCAACCCACGGGCGCATGCGCTCGCAGAGCTCGAATTGCAGTTGCCAGACATCCAGCCCATTGAGTTCGAACGGCTCTTCATCCTGGCTGGTGAGCTGTTGCTCGGCGAAGCGCACCTTGAGTCGCTGGAGGAAGAACGCGCCGACCGGATTGGCGAGGAAGTCGGCCAGCACGCGCAGGCCGATGGGCGCATCGAGCGCCAGCGGCGGCAGTGGCGTGTCGTCCGTCTCGGCGTCGTGCTCATGGTGCACGTCGCGCCATTCACGGGCGTAAGTGTACAGGCCATCCACACCCTGGCCCGGCGCGCCGGCAAAGTAGGCGCGGCTGAAGGGTTGCAGCGGATGTTCCAGGGTCAGGCCATGCAGCAGGTCACCGCCATCGGCGCGCCGCCAGCCGTCGGCGAGGTGATCGCGCAGTTGGCCGATCAGCACCGAGGGCGGCCGCTCGCTGTTGTCGCGGATGCTCCGCCCGACCCAGCTGACGTAGAGCTGGCGCCGCGCCGAGAGCAGTGCCTCGAGCAGCAGGTAGCGGTCGTCCTCGCGGCGCGAGCGGTCGCCGGGGCGGTAGTCGTTGCGCATCAGGTCGAAGTCCAGCGGCGATTGCGGGCGCGGGTAGTCGCCGTCGTTCATGCCCAGCAGGCAGACCACCTGGAAGGGAATCGCGCGCATCGGCATCAGGGTGCAGAAGCTCACCGCGCCGGCGAGGAAACGCTGGTTCAGACCGCCCGCATCCAGGCCGCCAAGCCAGGCCTCGCGCACCACCGAGAGCGGTACCGGATCGCTGAAACCGGCGTATTCGCAGGTCTGCAACCAGTCATCGAGCAAGCCCAGCAGTTTCTCCCGCAGCAGCTCATCGTGGTCGTCGGTGACGCGGAAGAAGGCATCGAGCAGTGCCCGCAGGCGCTCCGCCCAGAGCTGCGGCGCGGTTTCCTCGGCGAGGCTGGAGCAGGCCTGCTCCAGGGCGCCGAGCAACCCGGCCAGCGGGCCGAGCGCGGCGGCGTCGAGCCCGCCGATTTCCGCGTAGGGCTGGATGCCCTGGAAGGCCTCGCCCTCGCCCACCGCAAAGCCCAGCAGCATGCGCCGCAGGCCGAAGCGCCAGCTGTTCGCCTCGGCGGCGGCGGGCAGGCCGAGGCGTTCGCGTTGCTGGCCGTCGAGGCCCCAGCGCACGCCGGCGCCATCGATCCAGCGCCGCAGCAGCGGCAGCTCCGTCTCGGCCAGGCCGAAGCGCTCGCGCAGGGCCGCCACGTCCAGCAGGTCGAGGATTTCGCTCACGGCGAAACGGCTGTCGGGCAGGCGCAGCAAGTGCTCCAGCGCGACCAGCAGCGGCTCGCGGCCACGCTGGCCCTGGTCGGCGAGGGTGTAGGGGATGAAGCGTTTGTCGTCGCGCGACAGTTGGCCGAACACGGCTTCGATGTGCGGCGCGTAGGGGTTGATGTCCGGGACCATGACGATCACGTCGCGCGGGCGTAGCGTCGGGTCGGCGTCGAAGCGGGCGAGCAGCTGGTCGTGGAGGATTTCCACTTCCCGCTGGGCGCTGTGGGCGACGTGGAAGCGGATCGAGTCGTCGGCCTGCGGATCGAGCGCCGGCCAGTGTTCACGGCTCTCGCTGATGGGACGCAGTTCGAGGATGTCGTCCTGCAGTTGGCCGAGCAGGTTGCGCGGCGCCTCCTCGCTGAACAGGTCGATGCGCCCGTTGCTCACCGCGCCCAGGCGCGCGCGGTAGCTGTCCGGGTCGTCGTACTGGTCGAGCAGGTTGATGTAGTCGCGGCCCTGCTTGCCCCAGGCGGCCAGCAGCGGCTGGGCGTACTGGTGTTGCTGGTCGTCGCTGAGCAGTTCCGGGGTGCCGGCGCGGCGGCGCTGGCGGCGGTATTCGTGGCGCAGCAGGTCCTTGTCGGCAACGATGTCGGCCCAGTGGTGACGGCAGGGGTTGTGCACGCAGAGCAGCACCTGGGCATGGCGCGCCAGTACGGCGAGGGCTTCGACGGTCTGCGCCGGCATGGCGGAGATGCCGAATATCACGACCCGGCGCGGCAGGTTCGGCAGCGGATGCCCGGCGGCCTTGAGGCGCTCGATGAAGCGTCCGTGCACGCCGGCGCGGCTGGTGGCCAGGCCCTCGGCACCGACGTCGTCGAGCAGCGCGCGCCACAAGGCGGCCTGCCAGCGATTGTCGGCATCCAGTTCGCGCACACTGCCGTTGGCCAGGCGCAGTTGGTCGAGGTTCCGGCTCCAGTCCTCCAGCCAGTCGGCGCGGTAGACCTGGTACTGGTCGAACAGGTCGGCCAGGCGCTCGGCCAGTTGATGGCGCTTGCGCAGGTCGGCGTCGTCGGCGAGGAAGCGCTGCAGGGTGGCGAACGCGTCCTGCTCCAGCAAAGTCGGCAGCAGACGCATCAGGCGCCAGGTCAGCGGGCCCTTGTCGAGCAGCGAAACCTCGGGAATCTCGTCGCGCCCCAGGGCCGCGCGATAGGCGCGCCAGAGAAACTGCGCGGGCAACTGCACGTCGAGCGCGGCGGTTACACCGCAGCCGCCCTCCTCCACATCGCGGCCCAGCGCCAGCTTCAGCCACTGGGCGATGCCGTTGCTCTGCACGAGGATGACTTCGTTCTCCAGCGGCCCCAGCGGGTGCAGGCTCATCCACTGCACCAGCAGGTCGCGCAGCGCTTCCGGATGGTTGCCGTGGATCACCATCAGGCCGGGGGTCAGTGGCTGCTCGCTCATCGTCTCTCCTGGTTCGGGCGGACATCGTGGGGGCCCGCGTGGAATGCTCCGCATTTCACCAAAAAGCGCGGGCCGGAGCAGCCTTTTTCCCATCCTCCCCGCGGATTCCCATCCGAGGCACGAATCGACCTGCCCGTCGCCCCGCACATACGCCCCGGTAACCGGCGGCCTCCTATATCTTCGAAATCGACTCGGGCAAGGCTTTTCCCGCTGGCGAGCAGCTATGCTCAGCCAACGGTCGCCTGAGACCGGAAACGGAGGAAATGATGGGCAAGAAGAGCAAGTCGAGCGCTTCTGCGGCGGAGAAGCCGAAGAAACTTGGCAACAAGGAATACGAAGAACAGCTGAAGAAACTCACCGTCGAACTGGTCAAGCTCCAGCAGTGGGTCGTGCACAAGGGCCTGAAGGTCTGCATCATCTTCGAAGGGCGCGACGGCGCCGGCAAGGGCGGCACCATCAAGGCCATCACCGAACGCGTCAGCCCGCGGGTGTTCCGCACCGTGGCGCTGCCGGCGCCCACCGAGCGCGAGAAATCGCAGCTCTACGTGCAGCGCTATATCTCCCACCTGCCGGCGGCCGGCGAGGTGGTGATCTTCGACCGCAGCTGGTACAACCGCGCCGGGGTCGAGCGGGTGATGGGCTTCTGCACCGAGGAGCAGGCCGACAAGTTCCTTGCCGTCACGCCGCTGTTCGAGCGGATGATGACCGAGTCGGGGATCATCCTGCTCAAGTACTGGCTGGAGGTGACGCCCGAGGAGCAGGCGCGCCGTCTCGAGGATCGCATCAACGACGGCCGCAAGATCTGGAAGCTGTCGCCGATGGACGTGAAATCCTTCACCCGCTGGGACGAGTACACCCGCGCCCGCGACCTGATGTTCGCCAGCACCGACACGCCCTGGGCGCCCTGGTTCGTCGCGCACTCCGAGGACAAGAAGCGCGTACGGCTGAACATCATCGACCACCTGCTCCAGCACATCCCGTACAAGGAGGTGCCGCGCGAGAAGGTCGAACTGCCCAAGCGCGGCAAGATCGGCCGCTACAAGAGCCCGGACTACCCCTACCGCTACGTCGAGGACGTCTACTGATCCCAGGGGCCGGCGCGCCCACCGCGCCGCCCCTGGATCAACCCGCGTCGAGCGGCGCTTTCGACCGCCGCTCCCGCCGCACCGCGCGAACGCCATCCGGCCACGAAAAGCTCGCCTGACCGGTTCCGCCCCAGCCGATTCAAGGCCATTGCGCGGATTCACGCGCCACCGCCATGTCATCGCCAATCACAGGATGCGCCCATGCAACTGATCGGAATGCTCGACTCCCCCTACGTCCGCCGCGTCGCCATCACCCTGCGTCTGCTGGACGTCGATTTCCAGCATCGCCCGCTCTCGGTGTTCAGCACCTACGAGGACTTCCGCCGGATCAACCCGGTGGTCAAGGCACCGACGCTGATCCTCGACGACGGCCAGACGCTGATGGATTCCACCCTGATCATCGACCTGATCGAGCATGAGTCCGGGCGGAGCCTGATGCCCGGCGAATCGACCGCGCGGATACGCACCACCCGCCTGCTGGGCCTGGCGCTAGCAGCGATGGAAAAGGCGGTACAGCGCTACTACGAACAGCAGCGCCCGGAGGACAAGCAGCACATGCCGTGGCAAGGGCGGGTCGAGGAACAGCTGCATGCCGCCTGCGCCGCGCTGGAGCGTGACCTCGAGGAACACCCGCTGCCGCGCGATGGGCGCCTCGATCAGGCCGGCCTGAGCATCGCCGTGGCCTGGACCTTCATCCAGCTGCTGCATGTCCAGTACATTCCGGCGGATACCTACCCCGCCCTGCACGACTGGACCGCCTACGCCGAGTCGCTGGAGGCCTTCAAGGCCTTCCCGCCGGTGTGATCACTCCTGCGGCAGTTCCTCGTGGCGCTGCCGCGTCCAGCGCAGCAGGCCGAGGCAGATGACAAAGCCGCAGGTCGCAAGGCCGGCGGCGACGAGGAAGATCGCAGCGTAACCGTGGCGGGCGGCGACCAGCCCCATCAGCGGGCCGGCCACGCCCATCGCCAGGTCGAAGAACAGCGCGTAGGCCCCCAGCCCGGCGCTGCGACTGCTGGCCGGGATGCGCAGCACCGCCTCCACGCCCAGCGACGGATAGACCAGCGACAGGCCGCAACCGGTGAGCGCCGCGCCCAGCAAGGCAAAGCCCGGTCCGGGCGCCAGCCAGAGCAGGAGCAGGCCACCGGTTTCCACCGCCAGGCAGACCACCGCGACGACGAAACCGCCGAAACGGTTGACCATGCCCGAGAACAACAGCCGCGCGCCGATGAAGCAGACGCCGAACGCCGTCAGACACCACGCCGGATTGGCCCAGCCCTGGCTGCCGTAATACAGGGTGATGAAGGTAGCCAGGGTGCCGAAGCCGATGGAGCCGAGCATCACACACATCCCGTAGGGCAATACGCGGCCCAGCACGGCATGGAAGGCCATGCGGGCGCCAGGGATGATCGGCACCTCCTCCCGGCCGCGGGCGGCGAGCAGGCCCAGGGCGGTCAGCAGCAGGATGCTCATGCCCAGGCTCCACAGCCCCAGCGAAGCGGACATGGAGACGCCCAGCGGCGCACCGATGGCGATGCCGCCGTAGCTGACGATGCCGTTCCAGGAAATCACCCTGGCGGTGTTCTGCGTGCCGACCAGGGCGATGCCCCAGCTTGCCGTGCCGATCCCCAGCAGCCCCTGCGCCAGGCCGAACAGCAGGCGGCTGCCCAGCAGCAGCGCGAGGCTGAGCCAGGCCACGGACGCCAGGGCGGTGGACGCCAGCACCAGCAGGCCGCCGGCGCCCAGCACGACCAGGCCGTAGAGCACCGCACGCCTGGCGCCGCAGGTGTCGGTCAGGTAACCCGCCAGCGGGCGCGAGACCAGGGTGGCGATGTACTGCAGGCCGATCACCACGCCGGCGACCACCGTGGAATAGCCCAGGCCTTCGTGGACGAAACCGGGCAGCACCGGCAGCAGCAGGCCGATACTCAGGAACAGGATGAAGGTGAAGACGACGGTGGCGAGTATCCGCAGGGTGACGGAGGCAGTTCGCTGCTCGGAAGAGCTCATGGACAGACCTGGCGGTGGGTGGGCGGCACCCATGATTACGCGGCACCGGGAAAATTGAAAGCTGGCTATCTATTTCCGCGCAAGCCGCCCGATTACGGTGCTGCCACGTGGCAGATGCACCTATAGTTGTTGCAGCCACCCGCGTCCGCGCGACGCGTCCCTCGTTCCCAACGGGTTCACAGGAGGTCCCTATGGATACCAGCCCGCACACGCTCGGCGCACTCTTCAAGCAACTCGGCCTGCCCAACGGGCGGCAGGACATCGATGCGTTTCTCGGCAGCCATCGGCTGGCCGCAGGCCAGGCGCTGGCGGATGCGCCGTTCTGGAGCCCGGCCCAGGCGCAGTTCCTGCGCGAGGCCCTGGCGGACGACTCGGACTGGGCCGAGGAAGTCGACGAACTGGCGGTGCGCCTGTCCGGCTGAGCCATCGCTCACTTCAGGTAGGAGCGCAGCACACCCACCACCTGCTCCAGATCCTCCTGGCGCTGCGCCGCCGTGCGGTCCTCGGCGCCCAGGTGGTCTCGCAGGTGGCCTTCCAGCACCTCGGCCATCAGGCCGTTCACCGCGCCGCGGATAGCGGCGATCTGCTGCAGGATCGCCGCACATTCGCTGCCTTGTTCCAGCGCTCGCTCCAGCGCCTCGCTCTGCCCCTTGATGCGGCGCACCCGGGTCAACAGCTTCTTCTGGTCCTTGATCGTATGTCCCACGTCAACACTCCAAAGTATACTGGGGTATAGTATCCAAGCTTCTCTTACGGACCATCATCATGCAGCACGCCACCCACTCGCAAGACGGTCGCCACGACCACCGGTTCCACGAAGACAATCCCCTGGCCGAACGCAACACCCTGCGCGCCGCGTTGCTGACCGTGGTGATGATGGTGGTGGAGATCGTCGGCGGCTGGATCTTCAACTCGATGGCGCTGCTCGCCGACGGCTGGCACATGAGCTCCCACGCCCTGGCGCTGGGCCTGGCCTTCTTCGCCTACGTGGCGGCGCGGCGCTTCAAGGGTGACGCGCGCTTTGCCTTCGGCACCTTCAAGATCGAGGTGTTGGCCAGCTATACCAGCGCCATTCTGCTGCTGGGCGTGGCCGGCCTGATGCTCTTCGAGTCGGTGGCGCGGCTGCTCTCCCCTTCGCCGATCCACTACGAGCAAGCCATCGCCATCGCCGCGCTCGGCCTGCTGGTGAACCTGGTCTGCGCCTGGCTGCTGCGCGGCGACCACCACCATGATCACGGGCACGGACACGCTCATCACCACCACGGCCATGACCATGACCTCAACCTGCGCGCCGCCTACCTGCATGTGATCGCCGACGCCGCCACCTCGGTGGCCGCCATCGTCGCGCTGATCGGTGGACGGCTGTGGGGCGCGGCCTGGCTCGACCCGCTGATGGGCATCGTCGGCGCGGTACTGGTGGCGATCTGGTCGGTCGGCCTGCTCAAGCAGAGCAGCCGGGTGCTGCTGGATGCGGAGATGAACGACCCGGTGGTGGAGGAAATCCGCGAAGTGGTCGCCGAACTGCCGCAGCCGGCACGCATCACCGACCTGCACCTGTGGCGCGTGGGCAAATCGCGCTATGCCTGCATCCTCAGCCTGGCCAGTGCCGGCGACCTGACGCCCGAGCTGGTGCGCCAGCGCCTGCAGGTACACGAGGAACTGGCGCACATCACGGTGGAGATCAACCCGGTCCACGTCTGACCGACCGGAGGTCGTGGCGGCTTTGACGACCGCCACGCCGCTGCGGCCTAATGCGCAGCCTGTCGAACCCCGGTCGCTTCCGAAGATGTCCAGTCCCCGCTTCTCCGCCGCTCAGCAACGCGCCAGCACCCTGCACCTGCCCGCCGGCCCCTGGGCGACCGTGCTGGACTGCCTGTGCGCACGCTTCCCGGCGATCAGCCGCGATACCTGGCTGGACCGCATGGCGCGCGGCAAGGTGCTGGACAGCGACGGCCAGCCCATCGGCCCCGAGCATCCCTACCGCGAAGCCCTGCGCATCCACTACTTCCGCGAAGTGCCGCAGGAAACGCCGGTGCCGTTCCAGGAATCGATCCTGTACGCCAACGAGCACCTGGTCGTGGCGGACAAGCCGCACTTCCTGCCGGTAACGCCCTCCGGCCAGTACGTCGAGCACACCCTGCTGGCCCGCCTCGCCAGGCGCCTGGACAACCCGCTGCTGGTGCCGCTGCACCGCATCGACCGGCTCACCGCCGGACTGGTGCTGCTCTCCGCCAACCCCGACAGCCGCGCCGCCTACCAGGCGCTGTTCCGCGAACGGCGCATCGACAAGATGTACGAGGCCATCGCCCCGGCGCTGCCGCAGCTGGCGTTCCCCCATGTGCGCAAATCGCGGATGGTGGATGGCGATCCCTTCATCCGAATGCAGGAAGTGGAAGGCGTGCCCAACAGCGAAACGCGCATCGAGGTGCTGGAGCAGCGCGGCGCGCTATGGCGCTACGGCCTGCATCCGCTGACCGGCAAGCGCCACCAGTTGCGCGTGCACATGTCGGCCCTCGGCGCGGCGTTGTGCTTCGATCCCCTCTACCCCACCCTGCCACCGCGTGACGAACGTCCGCCGGAGGACTACGAGAGACCGCTGAAGCTGCTGGCCCGCCAACTGGCCTTCATCGACCCGCTCACGGGCGAGCCGCGCTTCTTCCAGAGCCAGCTCGAGCTGTCCTGGCCTTCCATCAATTTCATCGATGGTCACCGTTAAGGCTATCCATTTCCGTCGATAGTGGCTCCGGTGTTTTCATAGCTCCAGCAACGGAGAGAAAGCATCAGGAGCCGAACATGAGCTACAGCGCCAAGTCCTTTTCCGCCCTCGTCAACGCCCTGCTGGCCGATGGCATCACCCGCCCCGAACAGATGGCTCGCCAGCCGTTCCGCAATGCCCAGGGCTTCTGGTCCGCGGTGGCCAGGAAATGAACCTGCTCCGGCGATTGTCGCCCGGCCTGCGGAACGATGCGGAGACCGTGGCCTACGCCCTGATCAGCGTCTGGCTGGTGTTTTCCGGCATCTGAGCGATCGGATGGGTTCGCGAGCAAGCTCGCTCCTGCAGGTGGGCCTTACTCCGGCGCTCTTCGCAGGAACGAGGGAGCACCTAGTTCTTGCGCGCGAACCCGGCTCCGGGCTTTCCCCAAGAAAGAAAAAGGGCAGCCCAGGCTGCCCTTGTCACGTCCCACGCGGCACTGCCGCGCGCCATCCTCACTTCTTCAGACACGTACTCATGAACGCCTTGCGGTCGTCGCCCTTGAGCGCCTTGGCGGTCGCGTCGGCGTTGCAGGTCTTCATCTTTGCCTGCTGAGGCGTCATCGCCTTGGCATCGCTGCCGGCCGAAAGGCACTTGCTCATGAACGCCTTGCGTTCATCGCCCTTGAGTGCCTTGGTGGTGGCATCGGCGTTACAGGTCTTCATCTTTTCCTGCTGCGCGGTCTGCGCGGCGGTGGCAGCGAAACCCTGCACCGAAAACAGAAGGGCCAGTGCAAGCAGCGGAATGCGAACGATGGTCATGGAGAGGTCTCCCAGGATGGATTGCCTTTCTCAGCGTAGCTCGCACGCCCACATTGGCGACCCGAGGGGCCAATGCTGGCACCTCGGCGCCGATCAACGTGCGGAGGCGCGGCCACCAACGTCAACCTGGCCGACGCGGTCGTCGCCGAGTTCCTCCTTGAGGAACACTGTCAGCGCCCGGGCTGCAAGCGCACCCGACTGAGCCTCTCTGCAGGGCCCGCCGTTCCTGGCCTGGCGCCGTCCGTCGGCGGTATTCGTCCGGGCGACCCCTGCGAGAGGTTATAATCCGCGCCGTTTCCGGTCGTCCCGGCGCTGTCATGGCCACCGTCTACACTGCCTCGGGCGGTGTCCAGGCGGGATGCCCACCGGCAACGACCTATCTCTGTCATCAGGACACATCGTGACCAAAGACGAACTGCGCGCGGAACTGGAGCGCCAGGAGCAACGCTACAAGGATGTGTACGGCGGCGAAGTCACACTGTATGCCGCCCAGCCGGACCCCGAACGAAAGCCGTGGCGCAAGCGCCGCAACCTGCTCGACAAGGCCTTCGACCGGGAACTGGAAAAGATCGAAGAACAACGACTGAAAAAGGAACAGGAAGCTACTTCCCTTAAACCGTAGGTCCGGGTACGAACGCTCCCGTGGCCAGCCGACCCAGCCGATTCTTTACCGTGGGAAGGTCGTCGCTACCGGGTGGGGAGGACTCCGTGGGGGAGTCCGGTACTGACCTCAAAACATTCATTCGACGGGCCGGCGGCCCGGTGTGGAAGCATTGCAAGTTTTTTCCACCCTGCCTGAAAGCGCCGTGCGACGTGGCGTCGCGCAAATTCGAGAAACCGTTTCAGGCTGAATACGGTGCTCATCGCTTCTGGCATAATCGCCGCCCCGTCTCCGACCGGTCATAGAAACTTCATGTTCGATCTCTTCAGCGGACTCGATATCTGGGTGGGTGTCAGCCTGGTGCTGGCACTGGCGTTCGTACTCGCCTTCGAGTTCATCAACGGCTTCCATGACACCGCCAACGCGGTGGCCACGGTCATCTACACCAAGGCCATGTCGCCCTACCGCGCGGTGATCCTCTCCGGCATCTTCAACTTCCTCGGCGTGTTGCTCGGCGGTGTCGGCGTCGCCTACGCCATCGTCCACCTGCTGCCGGTGGAGCTGCTGATCAACGTGAACACCGGCCACGGCCTGGTCATGGTGTTCTCGCTGCTCGCCGCCGCCATTACCTGGAACCTCGGCACCTGGTACTTCGGCATCCCCGCCTCCAGCTCGCACACCCTGATCGGCTCGATCCTCGGCGTGGGCCTGGCCAATGCACTGATCACCGACGTGCCGCTGGCCGACGGGATCAACTGGGGCAAGGCGATCGACATCGGCCTGTCGCTGATCTTCTCGCCGCTGGCCGGCTTCCTGGTCGCCGCCGCGCTGCTGATCGGCCTGAAGTGGATGTATCCGCTGTCGAAGATGCACAAGACGCCGGAAACCCGTCGCGACGTCGACGAGAAGAAGCACCCGCCGTTCTGGAACCGCCTGGTGCTGGTGATCTCGGCCATGACCGTGAGCTTCGTGCACGGCTCCAACGACGGCCAGAAAGGCATCGGCCTGATCATGCTGGTGCTGATCGGCATCGTCCCGGCCCAGTTCGTGCTCGACCTGAACAGCACCACCTACCAGATCGAGCGTACCCGCGACTCCGCCACCCACCTGCAGCAGTTCTACCAGCGCCACTCCGAGACCCTCGGCGAAATGCTGGCCCTGGGCAAGACCAGCGGCTCCGACATGCCGGACCTCTACCGCTGCGATCCGAAGCAGACCGAGGCCACCCTCAATGGCCTGCTGGGCGACCTGCGCGGCATCTCCAGCTACGCCGACCTGAGCAGCGACGCCCGCGTGCAGGTACGCCGCTACCTGCTGTGCCTGGACGACACCGCGAAGAAGGTCGGCAAGCTGGCCGAGCTGCCGTCCCGTGAGAAGGCGGACCTCGAGAAGCTGCGCAAGGACCTGACCAGCACCACCGAATACGCGCCGTTCTGGGTCATCATCGCCGTCGCCCTGGCCCTGGGCATCGGCACGATGGTCGGCTGGAAGCGCGTGGTGCTCACCGTCGGCGAGAAGATCGGCAAGCAGGGCATGAGCTATGCCCAGGGCATCAGCGCCCAGCTCACAGCCACCGCCGCCATCGGCCTGGCCAACATCTACAGCCTGCCGGTTTCCACCACCCACGTGCTGTCCTCGGGCGTGGCCGGCACGATGGTAGCCAATCGCAGCGGCCTGCAAGGCAGCACGGTCCGCAACATCGTCCTGGCCTGGGTGCTGACCCTGCCCGCGTCAATGAGCCTGGCCGCCGGTCTGTTCTGGCTCACCTCGAAGTTCGTCTGAGCCCGCCCCGGCACCCGGAAGAACGCCTGCATCCGCAGGCGTTTTTTTTTGCTCAGCCGATCGCTGGCTGCAGCGGCAGGCGCACCCTGAAGCGCGCCCCGCCCTTGTAGTTGTCCACCGACAGGCTGCCACCCATGTTGCGGATCAGGTCATGGCTCACCGACAGCCCGAGGCCGGTGCCCTTGCCGATCGGCTTGGTGGTGAAGAACGGCTCGAAGATCCGCTCCATCAGGGCCTCGTCGATACCGCCGGCGTTGTCCCGTACGTGCAGTTCGACCCATCCCGGATCGGCACAGGGCTCCTGCGACAGGCCGATCCAGCGCGCGCCCTCGCCTTCCCGACCGAGCAGCGCATCGCGCGCGTTGGCCAGCAGGTTGATCAGCACCTGCTCCAACTGATCGGAGAAACCGCAGACCGTCACTCGCTGCGCCGGTGGCCGGCATTCCAGCAGGATGCCCTGCTGCGTCAGGCCGTCCCCCATCAGCTCCAGCGTGCCCTCGCAGGCCTGGAAGGGATCGAAGGGCGACATTTCCAGTTCGGAGGTGCGGCTGAACACGCCCATGTGGCCGACCACCCGGGACAGCCGGTCGATCTGCGCATCCGCCCGCTCGATCTTCTCCGTCAGGTACCCGACATCCTCCAGGCGCTGGCGGGCGTTGTACAGCGCCATGCGCATCACGTGCAGGGGCTGCTTCATCTCATGGGTCATGCCGCTGACCATCTCGCCCAGGCTGGCCATCTTCGCACCCTGCGCCAACTGCTGCTGGGCACGGCGCACGGCGGTGTTGTCGCGCCCGACGGCCTGGACCTCCAGAAGGCGCCCGTCGGCATCCAGCAAGGGGCGATCCGCCCACACCAGCCAGAGGTTGCGCTGGCCCGGCAGGCTGAAACGCAGTTCCCAGGAATCATCGCCGGCCGCCGGCACGTCGCCACCCACCAGGCGGGCACGCAGGGCGCTGCAATCCTGGGCGGACACCCATTCGTCCAGCCGCCGCCCGAGCAGCGCCTCCACCGGCTCGTCCAGCACCTGGGCGAAGGTGTGGTTGATGAAGGTCAGGGTGAGATCCGGGGCGTAGCGGCAGATCAACGCCGGCGAGTCTTCCACCAGCACCCGGTAGCGCTCCTCGCTTTCGGCGATCTGCAGCGCCGCCAGATGCTGCTCGGTGACGTCCAGCCAGAGGCCGACCGCCTCCTGCGGCAGGCCCTGGATGTCGCGCAGCAGCTTGGCCTCGTCATACAGCCAGTGCCACTCGCCGGCACTGTCGCACAGGCGGTATTCGCTGCGGACCCGCCCCTCGCGCAGCAGCTCGCGACCACGGGCGAGGAAGATTTCCAGGTCCTCGGGGTGCACCCGTTCGGCCAGCGCCTGCCAGCTCTGCCCCTGCAGGTCGAGCCCCAGCAGGTTGCCGGCGCTCTCGCTGTAGAACTCGGGGATCAGGTGACCCTCCTCCACCCGCTGCACATAGATCACCACCGGGGCGCTATCGATCAGGTTGCGCAGCCGGGCGTGGGCCGCCAGGGCCTGTTCTTCCTGCAGCTTGCCCTCGCTGATGTCCAGCAGCACGCCATCCATCATCTGGTCGCCGGCCCGCGCCTGCATCCGACCTTGCAGGCGCAGCCAGCGGCGCGTCTGCGTGGACGCCCGGGCGCGCAGGCGCAGGTCCTGCACCAGTCGCGCGCCGGGCTGCAGGTTGCGCAGGCGCAGGCTGAGTTCATCGGCATCGGCCGGGTGCAGCATCGGCAGCAGGTCGGCCAGGGCCAGCTCGCCCTGCCCGGCGGCGAGCCCGAGGCAGGTCGCCACCGCCGGCGACAACTCGAACACTCCCTCGGCCATGCGCATCCGCCACCAGCCGCCGCCGACCATGTCCTGCAGCAGGTTCAGACGCCGGCTGCTGTCGCGCAGGCTGTGCAGCTCGGAACGTTCATGCACCAGGTTGGCGAGGATTTCCGCCAGGTACTGCCAGTCGCCGGGCTGCGGCCCTGCCCCACTGCCGCCCGGCACCGCGGGTTCGGCGAGCAACCCCGCCAGGCGGCCGCCACGGACCGGCGCCGGCACCAGGTACAGGCACTCGCAGCAGAGCATCCGCAACAGTTCGGAGGGGCCTGCAGCGGTTTCCAGCAGGTAAGCGCCGGTGGCCCGCCTCAGTTCTCCATCGGGCAGCGTCAGGCCCTCGCGCAGCAGGCTGTCGACACCCGGCTGGAGATGACAGGCGAAGACCTTCAGCACGCCCTCCACCGACTCCAGCGCCAACGCCATCGAGCGCATCTGGAACGCCCCACAGAAGGACTCCAGCACCTCGCCCACCGCGTCGTTCAGGCGCCGCTGCGAGCTATGGCGCAGGCGCGCCAGCAGCAGCTTGCTGAGGTTCAGGCATTGCAGCTTGTGCTGCTGGTTGTCGGACTGCCAGTTCAGGTCGGAAATGTCGGTGCCCAGCAACAGGCAGTGCTCGTCGGCCTGCAGGACCGCCTGGAAGCGGCACACCAGCGGCAGATCGCCGGTGCTGCGCAGCGCCAGGTCGACCCGCTCGCCGCCCCGCAGGCCGGTCAACGGCATGCTGCCGGGCACCCGGCGCTCCAGATAGTCTCCCAGTACGGGCAACGCCAGGGAGCCGCCGGCGGGCAACAGCAGCCGATGCACCTGCCGACCGCCGTGGGCCACCACGCGATCACGGCCGTCCAGCTCCAGCCAGATATCCCAGTGCGCCGCGGCCGTCGGCGGTGCCACTTCCTCGGCCGTCAGCGCCGGGCGCCGCCGCGCGGCCAGCGGGCGGTTCGGCGCGGGGGCCGGAGGCTCATCGTCCCGGGAGCCCGTCAGGGAGCGGAAGAAATCGAACATCGCGGTCCTTAGAGCAGCAGGCTGGCCCGGGCGGTCAGCACCGCCGGCAGACGCGGAATGGTGCCGATGCCCGGCAAGCTCAGCAACGGCACGATGGGCGATTCGGCATAGGGATAGCTGACGCACACCTGGATACGGGTGAAGTCCCCCTCCCTGGCCAGCGGACCGAGGTAGTCGCCGTTGAAACACCCTTGGTGCCAGTCGGTCGGCATCCATCCCAGGCGATGGTCCACTTCCTTTCTGACCGCCTCCTGCAACAGGACCTGGTAGTCCTCGGACTGGCCCGGCGGATTGACTGAAATGGCCACGCGCGCACCGGAGGCGGCGGCATCGTTGAAGGCCTGGAGCATCAAGAGTGGCACGCAATAACCGAGCAAACCGTAGAGTACCGCGAAGAACAATACGAAAACCGCGGCGAACTCGATCGCCACCGCCCCACGCTGCCCCTGGGAACTTCCGATTCCTTTCATGCGCAGCACTCCTCGAATAACTTCGATAGTTGATCGATCGCTCGGTTTTTATAATTGATCGTTCATTCAGCTTATCGGCCGCGGGAAAGATTCCTGAAGAAACTTCTGGCGGACACCGACACTTATCGATCAATACTAGATGCTGCTGGCGAAGAGACATTCCCGGTATAAGGTATTAATTCTTTGGTGTGAATAGGGATGTTCCCGATGCTGGCCAAACTCCTGCTGCTGGGCTGGTTCGCGGTGTGCGCCTACCAGGACCTGACGCGTCTGCGCGTGAGCAACCTGCTGACCCTCGGCGGCGCGCTGCTCGCCGCCGCCTTCCTGCTGGTCGAAGGCCACACGCTGACCGGCCACACACCGCAGGCCGCACTGGTTGCGACCCTCCTGGCGCTACTGCTGAGCGTACCGGGCTACCTGCTGGGCAAACTGGGCGCCGCCGACGTCAAGGCGCTGGTCGCCCTGGCCCTGGCCAGCCACCCGCAACTGCTGCTCTACGTGCTGGCACTGGCGAGCCTGATCAGCCTGGTACTGATGCTTGTCAGCAAACTCTTGATCGGTTCGGATCGGCTTCCGGCTCATTTCCAGACGAAACTGGCGCGACTGTTACCGTCAAGGTTCAAGGCATTCCCTTTTATATTTTCCCTGTTCGCCGGACTTCTGACGTACCTCTCATTTTTCCATTGAACAAATTCTTCACATGGCGCCCCTCAAACTTAACGACTATATGCTATGGGTTAATACCATCCGTCACCTGATATAAAAACCGGCTGCGGAACCTCGATGGCCGGACGATAAGAACTAAGCAATATGCCTTCAAGGAGCGTGCAGTCATGGACAAACCGGCCAATCGTCGCTTCAGCGTGATGGTTATCGACGACGAACCCCAGGTCACCGCCGAGCTTTCCGAACTTCTGGAAAACAGTGGTTACCGCTGCGTCGTCAGCGACAACAAGGACAGCGCACTGCAGAAGTTCCGCAACGACAGCTCCATCGGCCTGGTGATCTGCGACCTGGGGCTGGGACGGGACAACGGCATCCGCGTGGTCGAGGCGCTCAAGGAGATCGCCGGCAACGGGCGCTTCTTCGAAACCATCATCCTCACCGGTCAGCAGGGCAGCCAGGAAGTGATCGAGGCGATGCGCGTCGGCGTCGCCGACTATTACCAGAAGCCGGTCGCGCCAGTGGACCTGCTCAAGGGCCTGGAGCGCCTGGAAGCGCGCCTGCACGAGCGCATCCGCAGCCAGCTCAGCCTGAGCCAGGTGAACCAGCGCCTGGAGTACCTCGCCGAATCGCTCAACTCGATCTCGCGGGACATCCACAAGATCAAGTACGAGGTGCACGGTGGCGGCCAGCCCAGCGTCCTCAAGCAGGAAGCGTCCGAGGCGCCGGAAAGTTTGCCCAGCAGCGCCGAGCAGATCGCGCCGGTGGTGAACAACCCGCTGTTCAACAAGCTCTCCCCCCGCCAGCAGGCGGTGGCGCGGCTGGTCAGCAAGGGCCTGACCAACTACCAGATCGCCTACGACCTGGGCATCACGGAAAACACCGTGAAGCTCTACGTCTCCCAGGTGCTGCGCCTGATGCACATGCACAACCGCACGCAACTGGCCCTGGCACTCTCCCCCAGCGCCTCGCCCAGCAGCGCGGTGCACTGAGGGCGCGCGGACCGTCAGATCAGCAGCGCCGTGCTGCTGGTCTGGAGGTCGATGAGGCGGACATCAAGGACGCCAGTCTGAACTCCCAGCAGTTCCAATAGCGGGTCGATCAGCGATATGCCAAGTTTCGTCACTAGGTCCGCTAGGGCCTGAGTCAACAGCCCCTCCAGATCAGCGACCGAATGCAATACAGCTCCTGCCAGCGAATCGACAAGATCTCCCAGCGAACAGAGCAACCAGCCCACGAGTGGCGCCTCACACAGCAAGCCCTTGGTCCCCAGCTCCACGTCGATATCCAACTGACTGTTCAGATTGTCCAGCCCCTCTCCCAATGACGCCCCCAGCGGACTCTGAGTACGCTGGACGTCGCTGGGCAATTTGCTTGGGTCGTCAACCTCGAAATACAACGGTATCTCGCCTAGCCCGGCGACTTCAATCGGCCCATTGGGGGTCTTTGCAGTGGCGGAGGCGAGGTAGCCTGTAGGAGTCGTCAACGCCTTCACCGAGGCGTCCAGACTCAGGGTAACCACACCAGGATGAGCCTGAACCGTCACCTCAACGGGTTTGCCAATCCCACCGCACTTGATGCTGTCCAGGGCAGCATACCCCCGAGCGACACTTGCCCCCAGCGTAACATCCGCCTGCACCAGCCCAAGCCCAAGCAGATCGGATCTCGTCTTCAGCGTCAGATCAACCTGGCTGGAATACGCCTGTGTTCGCCAACTGCCATCGGAGTTTCGTCCGGGATAGCCGATGGCAATCTGCGGCGGGCTGATCACATCGAGCGAGAGCTCCTGGGTAAGCAAGCCCTTGATTGACAGTTTCTGAGCCGGAATCGTCACCGCATGGTTCTTGTTGGCCAACATCGCTGTGGCCATCAGCATGTCGAACAGATTTATATCGGCGTTGAGTGCGCTGTCGCGAACGCTGCCAGGCGCAACGACGGTGATGATCTGTTGCAGGCTCAATTGCGCGCCCGAGACAGTGATGCTGGCCAGCGCCGTGCGCAGAAGCGACGCGTCCGCCCCCGCCAACTGCGAGCCATCGGCGGCATTGACCACGGCGTTCAGCAACTGGGCAGCAGTTACGTTGGCCCCCAGCAGACTATCGATATTGCCAAGCTCCAGATTGACCCCTGCCGCCTGGAGCTGCTCGCTCAGCGCAAGCAGGGAAATGTTCGCCCCGGCAATGCCCTGATAGGTCACCAGATCCAGATTGAGATCAGTACCCAACAGGCCGCCCAATAGGGCGTTGAGCAACGCCGAGTTGCCCGAGTTCAGCGCAAGCACCCCACTTCCCGCCGAGATACCTGCCATTGCGGTGCGTCGCGCCACCGCACGGGCGCGGAGAAGAGTCTGTGCCGACGCACCACTGAAGAGGCTGGCGACATTGAGCACCAGACTCGATGGCACCATGTGCGCAGCCTGCACTTCCACGGAGTCCGCCAGTACTCCGCCCGCGGAGAACACTCGACGGGTATTGTCATTGTTGAAGCCGACAGTCCCCAAGGTGGCAACCAGCGAATCGCCGGTGCCCGGCACGAACCCGTTGGACGCTGCACTGGTCATGGCGTAGGCGTTGATCTGTCCGGTGCTCTGCGAGCCGCATAGACCGCTCTGCGCCGCCGCCTCCAGCGCCGCCATGTCCACCACCCGCTGCAACTTGCGCTGCTCGTAGTACAGGCGACCGGTGTCGATCACCAGCGCCAGGCAGACCAGCGCCAGCAGCAGCGTCCCTGCCGCCATGATGCCGATTGCGCCTCGCTGCCGTTCGCGTCCCATGCTCCGCTCCCGATGAATCAGTTCTTCCCGGTGCTGAAATCGTTGCTGTCGTCGAGCAGGTATTCGGGGATTTCGCGGGTGTAGCTCTTCAGGTAGCGCTGGTAGGCGCGGTCACGTTCGGCGGGGGTGGCGCTCTGTGGATAGGGCGAGGCGGCGCGGCCGCTGCGCTGCAGGTCCAGCCAGGTGAGCACCTCCCGCTGGTCGCCGGCGACGGTGCCCGGTTGCGCGGCGGGAGTGTCCACCGCCTGGGCCAGGGCGGGAGCGGCCAGCAGCGCGCCGGCGAGAATCCATGCGTTCATCGTCGTCCTCCTTGCCCGTGTCAACGGGCCTTGACCAGCAGCCCGGCGTCCCGCGCCGCGGCAGGGGGGTTGGCCTGCGCCAGCGGACTGGCGTCCGTCGGCGGCGTTTGCCGGCTCAGGCTCTCCGCCGGTGCCGGCGGGGAGCCCGGCGAGCGCAGCGCATCGGCACGCTCATGGGCTTCGCGCACGTCGTCGGCGGACAGGCCGACACGCTGGATCAGCCCCTCGGCCTGGGTGCTCTCGCCCTCCAGGTACATCAGGCTGAGCAGGTTGGTGGCCGGCAGCTTGCCGCCTTCACTGAGCTCCAGCGCGGTAATGAACTCGAAGCGCGCCCCGCTGCGCTCGCCACGCTCCAGCAGCACCACGCCCAGGTCATTGCGGAAGTCACTATCGGTCGGTTGCAGCCGCGCGGCTTCGCGCAACTCGCGTTCGGCCTCGATGCGGTTGCCGTTGCGCATGGCGATCAGGCCCAGGCCGTGGTGCGCCTCGCCGGCCTTGCAGGTGCCCAGCAGTGCCTGGTATTCGACCCGCGCCAGCGGGCTGCCGATACGCCGCAACGCCAGTGCCTTGCTCTCGCGCACGTCCAGCGCGTCCTGCGGCAGGGTTTCCAGGTTGGCCAGCGCGGCGTGGGCGCGGCCCTGGTCGAGCATTTCCCGCGCCAGGTTCAGTTGCAGTTCTACCGACTGCCCCAGGTGCTCGCTGCACGCCTGGCCGACCTGGCCGCCGCCCAGCGCGCCGAGGCTGGCGCAGCCGCCGAGCGTCAGGCTCAGCAGGCCGACTGCGATTGCGTTTCTCATCTCATGCCCCCCAGTGCCTTGGTAATCGCGAGGAAGCCCGGCCCGGCGAGGATGATCAGCAACGCCGGAAACAGCAGCAGCATCATCACCAGGCTCATCTTCGCCGACAGCTTGCTGACCTTCTCCTGCATGCTGGTCAAGCGGCGGTCCTCGAACAGTTGCTTGAGCGTCTGCAGCGAGCCGCGCGCGCTGCCGCCCTGGCGCACCATCTGGCGCAGCACGTTGCAGCAGTCGCTGAGTTCGCTCACCCCCAGGCGCTTGTTGAGCAGGTCGAGTTCGTCGGCCAGGTCCAGGCCGCTGTCGATGTGCGCCAGCACGGTTTCCAGCTCCTCGACCAACACCGGGACGATGCCCTGCCCTTCCTGACGCACCACGCGCAGGCTCTGTTCCACCGTCAGGCCGGAATCGAACAGAATGCGGATCAACTGGATGAACACGATCACTTCTTCGGCCAGCCGCTCGCGGCGCTTGCCGGCGAAATGGGCCAGCACGCGCTTGGGCAGGAGGAAGCCGACGCCTGCCGCGAACGCCACCGGCAGCAGTGGCGAAGCGAACAGCGGCTTGGGTGCCAGACTCGCGGCCAGCGCCAGGCCGGCCAGGAGCAGCGGGCACACCAGCAGCGCCATCAGGTAGATGCTGCGTGGCGTGTTGCCGCTCCAGCCGGCCTGCTCCAGCAACAGGCGGACCTCGTCGTCGCGCAGTTGCAGGCGCTGGGCCAGACCGCTGCCTCCCAGGCGTTCCAGCAGACCGGCCAGGTGCCGGCCACCGGAGCGCGGCAAGGGACCGCCGCCCAGGCGTTGCTCGATCAGCCGCTGCTCGCGTCCGGCGGCCCGGCTTTGCGACAGCGCCAGCAGCACCGCGGCCAGTACCAGGATCACCACCAGCAGACCGTAGGTCATGGGCATTTTCCGGCCTCCTAGACGCTCTTGAGCATGCGCCAGAGCGTGTAGCAGCCCAGCACTTGCAGTCCGAGGGATGTCAGCAGCAGCCAACGCCCGCCGCTGTCGAGCCACATGTTCATCAGGTAGCCCGGGTTGGTGACCAGGATGTAGCCTCCCAGCCCCACCGGCAGGACCGCCAGCACCAGCGCGCTGAGACGGGTCTCGCCCGTCATCGCGCGCAACTGCCGGCTGAGTTTTTCCCGCTCGTGGATGACCTTGATGATGTTTTCCAACAGGTCGGTGGTGTTGCCGCCGTAGCGGTGGTTCACCGCCACGCCGAGGGCGAACACGTGGAGCTCTTCCTGGTCATAGAGCTCCGCCACTTCCTGCAGGGCCTCGGGCAGGCTGATGCCAAGCTGCACATGGTTGGTCGCCAGGGCGAAGATCTCCCGCAGCGGGTCGTCCGACGCGCTCACCGCCTGGGCGACGGCGTCGCCCAGGGTGCGCCCCGAATGCAGGCTGCGCACCACCTGGTCGAGGAAGTTGGGCATCTGCCGGATCATCCGTTGCAGACGGCGCTGGTACAGCAGGTTGAGCAGCACATGTCCGCCAACCAGCGCCAGCGCCACCGCGCCCAGCGCTCCGGGCACGCCACCCAGGCGGGCGCCAAGCAGGCCCAGCACCAGCGCCACCGCGCCGAAGCACAACAGCCAGCGGCGCATATCGGCGACGCCCGCCCGGCGCATGCGCCGGGCCAGCCAGTGACTGCTGCGGCCGCGCCCCGCCTCCGCCGGCTGCGCGCCGCTGCCGCTCAGGCGCCGCAGCACCTGCTCGTTGTGCCGGGTGCGCCAGGCCATGACGCCGGTCAGCAGGCCGAAGAGGCCCAGCACCAGGCTGACTGCGATCAGCAGCAAGGTGCCGTTCATACCAGGACCTGCCGGAACTTCAGCCCGGATGGCTGGGCGGTGCGAACGAACTGTCCGCTGCCACGGCGATCGAGGCTGAACAAGGCGTTGGTGACGTACACTCCGTCGCGCACTTCCAGCACTTCGATGATCTCGCTGATGCAGCGCCGGCCGCTGGACAGGCGGGTGATCTGCACGATGATGTCCAGCGCCGAGCAGAGCATCTGCCGCAGCGTCTGCTCCGGCACGCGCTGGCCGGTGAGGCCGACCAGCATTTCCAGGCGCAGCAGCGAATCCATAGCGGAGTTGGCGTGCACGGTACTCATCGAACCGTCGTGGCCGGTGTTCATCGCCTGCAGCACGTCGAGCACCTCCACGCCGCGGATCTCGCCGAGGATGATGCGGTCCGGGCGCATCCGCAGGGCGTTGCGGATCAGCTCGCGGGCGGTGACCTCGCCGAACCCCTCGGCATTCGGCGGCCGGGTCTCCAGGCGCACCACATGGTTGTGGCCCAGTTGCAGCTCGGCGGTGTCCTCGATGGTGACGATGCGTTCGCGCTCGTCGATGAAGCTGCTCATCACGTTGAGCAGCGTGGTCTTGCCGGTACCGGTACCGCCGCTGATGAGAATGTTGCAGCGGTTCACCACCGCCTGGCGGAGAAACGCCAGCATGGCCTCGTCGACGCTCTGGTGACCCAGCAGGTCGGCGCTCTTGAGCAGTTCCTTGCTGAACTTGCGGATCGACAGGCAGGGCCCGTCCAGCGCTACCGGCGGAATGATCGCGTTGACCCGACTGCCGTCGGGCAGGCGCGCATCGACCATCGGGCTGGATTCGTCCAGGCGCCGCCCCAACGGCGCCAGGATGCGCTGGATCACCCGCTGTACATGGTGGTCGTCGATGAAGCGCAGGTCGCTCTGGTACAGCCGGCCTTCGTGCTCGACGAACACCCGGTCGGGGCCGTTGACCAGGATTTCCGAGATGTTCGGGTCGCGCAGGAGGATTTCCAGCGGGCCGAAGCCGGTCAGTTCGTCCACGACCTCCTCGGCGAGGCGGTCGAGCTCGTAGCGGGAAATCGCCAGTTGGCGGCGCGCGGCGTATTCGCAGACTTTTTCCGAGACGTACTGGGCCACTGCCGGGCGGGCGCCCTCCAGCAGGTTCATGCCGTCTTCGTCGATCTCGTCGATGATGTAACGGTGCAGGCGCATCTTCAGCGCTTGCAGGTCCTGGTCATGATGGCCGGACAGGCCGATGCCACCGCCGCTGCCGTAGTTCATGGGCGCGCCGCCTTCGGCCAGCCGAGCCAGGCGAAGCGTCGCGGCCGTTCGCTGACGTTCGCGCCGAGGTTGTCCGCCAGGTCGCGCAGCTTGACCGTCAGCGGGTCGCGCGGCGACAGGTCGAACAGGCTCTGGCCGATGTTCTTCGCCCGCAGGCGCGCCTCGGGCGAGGCCGGCAGCACGCCGAACAGTTCCAGGCCGAACATCTTGCCCAGGGCCGGGGCATCCGGCGGAACCGACGGCCAGTAGCGCTCGATCAGCAGTTCGATGCGCGGCAGGGCGGGACTGCGCTCGCGCAGCCGGCGCAGGCGCTCCAGGCCCTTCTTGCAGGACGGCACGCTCTGGTCCACCAGCCACAGCACGCGGTTGGCCTGCGCCAGCAGTTGCGCGCTGAGTTCGCCTTCGGCGACACCGGTGAGGTTGACCAGCACGTGGGTGAAGGCACTGCGCAGGTTGCCCAGCAGCAGGTAGAGCTCGGCGGTGGTGACCCGCTCCAGGATGCCGGGCTCGTCCGACAGGCTGAGGACGCGCAGCCCGGACTCGTGGCGGGTGAAGGCGCTGTCGATCAGGGTCTGGTCGAGCCGGCGCAGGTTGCGCATCGCATCGGCGAAACTGAACGCCGACTCCATGCCGAGAATCGCCAGGGCCTCAGCGCTGGGCTGGCCGATGTCCACCAGCAGTACGCGGTGATCCGCCTGGCGTTGCAGCGCCAGCGCCAGGTGCAGCGCCACGAACGCACCGTCGGCGTCCGGCCGGGCGCTCACCAGGCTCACCAGTTCGCCCTGTTGCGCGGCGCTCACCGGCACGCTGGGCAGGCGTCCGCCAAGACGGCGGGTCAGCCCGCTCAGTTCGCTGGCGCGGGCGCCGTAGGTGACGAAATCGCGGGCGCCGGCGCGCATGGCCGCCAGCACCAACTGGTTGTCCAGGCCATCGCCCACGGCCACCACCGAGAGCAGCGGGCGGGCCGACACCAGCCCCTCGATCAGCGAGCTCTGTGTCACCAGGTTGGCCTTGTTCAGGCTGGTGAACAGGACACTGGCCCCCGTCACATCGAGCAGCGCCAGCAACTCTTCCAGGGTTCCGCTGTTGGCCACCACCACCTGCCCGCAGTTGGCCAGGCTGTTCTGCAACCACTCCTGCTCGCCGGGATGCTGGACCAGTGCCACGAATGTCTGACTCATGCTGCCGCTCCCTTGCCGTTCCTTGCGGCCCGCTCTCTGGCGGGATACCGCGTCATAGCTGTCCATCAGCGCGACATCCCGCTGCTGGCCTTGCGCTGGTCGAAGCGGCCGTCCTCGAGGAAATAGAACTCGCCGAATCCGGGGTCGTACTTGCGCAGGCCCTCGCCCGGCAACGTCGGCAACGCGGCGTTCGCCGCCAGCGGCTGGACCAGGTGCGGGGTGACGATCATCAGCAGTTCGCGGTCGTCCTTGTCCAGGTTCGAGGAACGGAACAGCGCGCCGATCACCGGGATGCCGCCGAGGAAGGGGAACTTGTCGACGTTGCTGATGGTGCTGCTGCTGATCAGCCCGCTGATCACGAAGCTCTCGCCATCGGCCAGCATCACGCTGGTGTCGGTGCGCCGTACGGTCAGGGCCGGCACCGCGATGTCGTTGGTGCGGATGCCGCTGCTGAAATCCAGCTCGCTGACTTCCGGTGCCACTTTCAGGGCGATCCGCTTGTCGCTCATCACCGTGGGGGTCAGGGTCAGGCGGACGCCGAACTCCTTGTACTGGATGGTGATGTTGTCGTTGTCGCCGTTGGGTACCGGGATGGGAAACTCGCCGCCGGCGAGGAACGAGGCACTCTGCCCACTGGTCGCCACCAGGCTCGGCCGCGCCAGGGTGTAGGCGAAGCCGCTGCCCTCCAGGGCGTTGATGAAGCCCAGCCATTTGCTGCTGCCGCCGCCCCAGATGATGTTGAAGCCGCTGTTGGCCGTGCCGAACCTGCCGCCCAGGTTGCCTGCGCTGTCGAGCTCCAGGCCGCCCAGGCTGCCCGGCGACCCGAGCACGAAGGTATTGGAGCCCCTGCGCACCAGCGACGTACTGGCCTGCTTGAGCTTGCTGCGGCTGACTTCGACGAAACGGATGTCGGTCTGCACCTGGTTGGACAGGCCGGCGGCGAGGTTGCCCGGCAGACCGCCGGCATCGGCAATCGCCCGCGCGCCGACCCGCACCACGCTGCTCATGGGTTTGTCGCTGCAGCCGGTCCAGATCAGCAGGCTGGTCAGGCCCTCGGCCTTGCCGGTAACGAGAAAGTCACGCTTGTCGATCACCTGCACATCGGCGATGTTCGGATCGCCGATGGCCAGGCGTTTGATCGGTACCGGCAGTTGCTGGTCGAGCTGGGCGCCCTGCTCGACGTCAAGGTTCAACGGCTGACCGGCGAATCCGGCGCAGGCGCTCGGCACCGCCTGTGCGGCGGAGTGGACGGCACAGGCCAGAAGCGCGGCCAGCGACAGAACGAAGCGCTTGGACATCGATGCACTCCTTGCTCAATGTGCTTCACGGGTAACGGTGGTGCCGCGGTAGACCACGACGCCCGGACTCACCGCCGGCGCCGAGACCTGGCGCACGACCGGCGCGGAGCGGGCCTTGCCGAGCAACTGTTCGAGGGTGATCGGCTGGCTGCCGGAGGCATTCAGCGACGCCTGGATGTAGCGCCCCTGCTGCTCCTTCTCGTAGAGATTCTCGTCCTTGCTGCGTACCGCCAGGCGCAACGAGCCCGCCTGGCTGGCCAGCATCAGCCGGGAAGCGGATTCGGCCGGCACGGCCAGTACGGCGGTGCGGGGCGGGCGCGGTGTCTTGTCCTTCGACTCGGCGCCGCTGCGCGCCTGGCCATCGCTGGCGACGGCGATCTGCTCGCCATAGGTGAGGACGCGCACGCCGGGCAGCACCACCTGGGCACTCACCACACGCTCGGCGTTCCGCTGGTCCTGGACGAAGAGCATGACGTCGACGTAATCGCCGGGGAGCACGAAGCCGCCGCCGCCAATCACCTCGTCCACCGCAATGGCCATAGCCCGCTCGTCCGGGCGGATGGTCCGCGCCAGGGGGCCGCCCGGCTCCAGCAGGGCCCCGGAAAGAATGCTGCCGGCCGGCACCGCGACCCAGACCCGCTGGCCGATCAGCGCCTCGGGCTTGGGATAGCTGCCCGCCGGGGCGGTATGCAGCATCTCGATGGCGAGGTCATCGTTGCCCATCACCGTCAACGCCGGGAGGTCGCGGCGAGCCACCACCACGGGCGTGCGCTGCAGCTTGTCCGCCTCGGCCATCGCCGCCGGCGCAACGTCCTTCACCGCGCCAGCGACGGGCGCCGCCGACTTGCCCACCGACAATCCCAGATAACCCACGACACCTGCACACAACAACAACAGCCCGGCGAAAACCATCAGCACCTTGCTATTCATGTCCACATCCTTGGCGTTATCGGGATGAGTGAACCTGGCGGTCCACTGGCTGATCGGAAGTCACGACACCGGCCGTTGCCGAGATACGTCCTTCAGACCTTTATTGTTGTTTCGACCCGACGAGGCGGTTCGATAAGAACCTTTCCTCATAATTGGTTCCTGCTTGTTCCAAAGCAGAATTTAGTAGCTGCGGTAATAGCGTCAAATACCGACGAGAAATTTCCAATCCTCAGATAGTTCTACTTCGCCATGACTATAACTTTAGTATTAGCGCTATTTGATCAATTGCATTCCGCCATACGACGCCTAGCCTGACGGTGAAGTCGGGGCGCCGCCCCGGTGGTCTGTGCAAGGAGCAACCGCGATGAATCTGAGTATCAAAGACCTGTCTCTGAAGTTGTATTGCAAGGCCAAGGCATTCGCTTTTGACAGAGAGGGTGCGACCGCCATCGAATATGCTGTCATCGCCGGATTGATCGCGGTAGTCATGATCGCAGCAGTTAAAGTAATCGGTGGCGATGTCAACAGCATCTTCGAAAACGCCCACACCAAACTGACCACACCCTGAAATTTATACTCCAGAGTGCTTACCCATATTCCCGCGAATAGTCGCGGGAATATTTCTTTGCGTTCCTGAAAAAACTCCACAACCTTCCTAAAGTTCTGCCGCACATGGCCGATACATCCTGCCTACCCCTTCGTTCCACCTGCAGGATGCTTTACCGATGCTTCGTTCGCTGTCCTTCGCCAAGAAGATCCTTCTGGCGGCCTCCCTCGTGGTCATCTTCGCCTTCGCCTGCTTCATCCTCTTCAACGACTTCCGTCAACGTGAAGCGATCCACGCCGATACCGACGCCTACCTGAGCGAACTCGGCAGCCTCACCGCCAGCAATATCCAGAGCTGGCTGGAGGGTCGCATCCAACTGGTGGAAAGCGAAGCCGCGCAACTGGCAGACCAGGAACCGACACCCGAGCGCATCCAGCACGTGCTGGAACAGGCGGTATTCCAGAAGAACTTCGAATCGGTCTACCTCGGCGAAGCCGCCAGCGGCGTGTTCACCATGCGCCCCTTCTCGCCGATGCCCGATGGCTACGACCCACGCACCCGCGGCTGGTACAAGGACGCCGTGGCCGCCGGCCGCCTGATCGTCACCGAGCCCTTCCTCGACGCCGGCACCGGCGAGCAGATCCTCGCCATGTCCATGCCGGTGATGCGCAACGGTCAACTGGTCGGCGTCGCCGCCGGCGACATGAAGCTGGAAACCATCACCGCCATCATCAACTCCCTGAAGTTCGACGGTGATGGTTATGCCTTCCTGGTCAGCGATGCCGGCAAGATCCTGCTGCACCCGGACAGCCAGTCGATCTTCAAGAGCCTGGCCGACATCTACCCGCAGGGTGCCCCGAAGGTGCAGGCCGGCGTGCAGGAAGTCAGCCTCGACGGCAAGGACCAACTGGTGTCCATGACTCCGGTGAAAGGCCTGCCAGGCGTGACCTGGTACGTCGCCCTGGTGCTGGACAAGGACGCCGCCTACGCCATGCTCAGCGACTTCCGTACCTCGGCCATCATCGCCACGGTCATCGCCATCGTCGCCATCCTGTTCCTGCTGGGCATGCTGATCCGCGTGCTGATGGCCCCGCTGACCGACATGGGCCGCGCCATGCAGGATATCGCCCAAGGCGACGGCGACCTCACCCAGCGCCTGAAAGTCGCCAGCAACGACGAGTTCGGCGTGCTGGCCAACGCCTTCAACCGCTTCGTCGAGCGCATCCACGAGTCGATCCGCGAAGTAGCCTCCACCGCACGCAACCTGCATGACGTCTCGCAACTGGTGGTCAACGCCTCCAACTCGTCCATGAGCAACTCCGACGAGCAGGCCAACCGCACCAACAGCGTCGCCGCGGCGATCAACGAACTGGGCGCCGCCGCCCAGGAAATCGCCCGCAACGCCGCCGATGCCTCGCACCACGCCACCGATGCCTCGCACCAGGCCGGCGACGGCCGCCAGGTGGTCGAGCAGACCATCAGCGCGATGAACCAGCTCTCCGACAAGATCAGCTCGGCCTGCGCCAACATCGAGGCGCTGAACAGCCGCACGGTGAACATCGGGCAGATTCTGGAGGTGATCAAAGGCATCTCCGAGCAGACCAACCTGCTGGCCCTCAACGCCGCCATCGAAGCGGCCCGCGCCGGCGAGGCCGGTCGTGGTTTCGCCGTGGTGGCGGACGAAGTGCGTAACCTCGCCCACCGCGCCCAGGAGTCGGCGCAGCAGATCCAGAAGATGATCGAGGAGCTGCAGGTCGGCGCCCGCGAAGCCGTGGACACCATGACCGAGAGCCAGCGCTACAGCCTGGAAAGCGTGGAGATCGCCAACCGCGCCGGCGAGCGCCTGGCCAGCGTCACCCACCGCATCGGCGAGATCGACTCGATGAACCAGTCCGTGGCCACCGCCACCGAGGAACAGACCGCCGTGGTCGACTCGCTGAACATGGACATCACCGAGATCAACACCCTGAACCAGGAAGGCGTGGAAAACCTCCAGGCCACCCTGCGCGCCTGCGCCGACCTGGAAAACCAGGCCGGCCGTCTGCGCCAGCTGGTGGACAGCTTCCGCATCTGATTCCGACGGAAACGAAAAGGCGCCTTTCGGCGCCTTTTTTGTTCGCGAGCAAGCTCGCTCCTACGAGGTTCAACCTGAGCTGTAGGAGCGAGCTTGCTCGCGAACCGCCCAGCGCCAATGCCGCCAGTAAATCCGCTCTCGCAGGAACGATGGGGGCGCCCAGCCCTACCGTTCGTCCCCCTGTCTCAAGCTTTTCCCCGGCGTGCCGACAGCAAAGATGAAGGTCCGCGAGAACAACGAAACCAGGCGGACCCGATATCACCGCCGGCACATGGGAGTGCCGGCCCCGCTCGCCCGGCTACCCGCCGAGCCGGCTTCGTCCGTTCCGTATCACCACACGGGCGGGCGCACCCTGGCGACATCGGACCTGTCGCCCGGCCCCACGCCGTTCTGGCATCCCACTACCTCCGGACTCGACGCAGCATGATCAAGAGCCTGAAATTCAGCCATAAGATCCTCCTGGCCGCCTCGCTTGTGGTTTTCTCCGCGTTCACCCTCTTCACCTTCTACAACGACTACCTGCAGCGCAACGCGATCCGCGACGATCTCGAAGACTACCTGCGGGAAATGGGCGAAGTGACCGCCAGCAATATCCAGAACTGGCTGAGCGGCCGGCTGCTGCTGATCGAAAGCACCGCCCAGACCCTCGCCCGCGACAGCGCTCCCGAACAGCTCGCCGGGCTGCTGGAACAGGACACCCTGCGCAAGACCTTCAACTACACCTACCTGGGGCAGCAGGACGGCACCTTCACCATGCGGCCGAACGATGCCATGCCCGACGGCTACGACCCACGCACCCGGCCCTGGTACAAGGACGCCCTGGCCGCCGGCGGCACGACCCTGACCGAGCCTTACATCGATGCGGCGACCCAGCAACTGGTCATCACCATCGCCACCCCGGCCCGCGCCGACGGCAAGGCCCTCGGCGTAGTGGGCGGCGACCTGGGCCTGCAAACCCTGGTGCAGATCATCAACTCGCTGGACTTCAGCGGCATGGGCTACGCCTTCCTGGTCAGCGGCGACGGCAAGATCCTCGTGCACCCGGACAAGAGCCTGGTGATGAAGACCCTGGCCGATATCTACCCGCAAAATACCCCGAAGATCGGCGGCGGCTTCAGCGAAGCCGAACTCAACGGCCAGACCCGCATCCTCAGCTTCACCCAGGTGAAGGGGCTGTCGTCGGTGAACTGGTACATCGGCCTGTCCATCGACAAGGGCGCCGCCTACTCCATGCTGAGCAAGTTCCGCACCTCGGCCATCGTCGCGGCGGCCATCGCCATCGTCGCCATCCTGTTCCTGCTGGGCATGCTGATCCGCGTACTGATGGCCCCGCTGACCGACATGGGCCGCGCCATGCAGGATATCGCCCAGGGCGACGGCGACCTCACCCAGCGCCTGAAAGTCGCCAGCAACGACGAGTTCGGCGTGCTGGCCAACGCCTTCAACCGCTTCGTCGAGCGCATCCACGAGTCGATCCGCGAAGTGGCCTCCACCGCGCGCAACCTGCATGACGTCTCGCAACTGGTGGTCAACGCCTCCAACTCGTCCATGAGCAACTCCGACGAGCAGGCCAACCGCACCAACAGCGTCGCCGCGGCGATCAACGAACTGGGCGCCGCCGCCCAGGAAATCGCCCGCAATGCCGCCGATGCCTCGCACCATGCCACCGATGCCTCGCACCAGGCCGGCGACGGCCGCCAGGTGGTCGAGCAGACCATCAGCGCGATGAACCAGCTCTCCGACAAGATCAGCTCGGCCTGCGCCAACATCGAGGCGCTGAACAGCCGCACGGTAAACATCGGCCAGATTCTGGAGGTGATCAAAGGCATCTCCGAGCAGACCAACCTGCTGGCCCTCAACGCCGCCATCGAAGCGGCCCGCGCCGGCGAGGCCGGTCGCGGCTTCGCCGTGGTGGCCGACGAGGTGCGCAACCTCGCCCACCGCGCCCAGGAGTCGGCTCAGCAGATCCAGAAGATGATCGAGGAGCTGCAGGTCGGCGCCCGCGAAGCCGTGGACACCATGACCGAGAGCCAGCGCTACAGCCTGGAAAGCGTGGAGATCGCCAACCGCGCCGGCGAACGTCTGGCCAGCGTCACCCACCGCATCGGCGAGATCGACTCGATGAACCAGTCGGTCGCCACCGCCACCGAGGAGCAGACCGCCGTGGTCGACTCGCTGAACATGGACATCACCGAAATCAACACCCTGAACCAGGAGGGCGTGGAAAACCTCCAGGCCACCCTGCGCGCCTGCGCCGACCTGGAGAACCAGGCCGGACGGCTGCGGCAGTTGGTGGACAGTTTCCGTATCTGATCGGTACGGACATGAAAAAGGCGCCTTCGGGCGCCTTTTTGTTGTTCGCGAGCCAGCTCGCTCCTACAGGCCCAGCGAGCCTTGTAGCTCGCGAACCAACCCATCAACGCCGCTTGCTGCCGCCCAGCAGCGCGCCCATCAATCCGCGCACCAGTTGCCGGCCAATCTGGTTGGCCGCCTGACGCACCACGGTCTTCGCCGTCTGGCTGGCCAGGGTCCCCAGCAGTTCGCCGGCCAACCCGCCGAGGTCACTACCGATGCCCTTCTCCTCCGGCTTGGACTCCGTCGGCGCCATCTTGTCGTCAGCGCGGCCGGTCAGGCGTTCATAGGCCGACTCGCGGTCGATCGGCTGGTCATAACGGCCAGCCAGCGGCGAGCGGCGGACGATCTCGGCCCGCTCGGCGTCGGTCAGCGGGCCGATGCGCGATTGCGGCGGCGCCACGGCGACGCGCTGGACCATCGCCGGCGTGCCCTTCTCCTCCAGCGTGCCCACCAACGCCTCGCCGATGCCCAGCTCGGTCAGCACCTTGAGGGTGTCGAACGCCGGGTTCGGGCGGAAGCCGTCAGCCACCGCGCGCAGCGACTTCTGCTCCTTGGCGGTGAACGCGCGCAGGCCGTGCTGGACGCGCAGGCCAAGCTGCGCCAGAACGTCGTCGGGCAGGTCGCTCGGCGACTGGGTGACGAAGTACACGCCCACCCCCTTGGAACGGATCAGCCGCACCACTTGCTCCAGGCGGTCCTGCAGTGCCTTGGGCGTGCCGTTGAACAGCAGGTGCGCTTCGTCGAAGAACAGCGCAAGGAGCGGCTTGTCGGCATCGCCACGCTCGGGCAGTTGCTCGAACAGCTCCGCCAGCAGCCAGAGCAGGAAGGTGGCATAGACCTTGGGCGCGTCATGCACCAGCTTGCTGGCGTCCAGCAGGTGGATGCGGCCACGACCATCGGCCTCGGGGCGCAGCAGGTCTTCCAGTTGCAGCGCCGGCTCGCCGAAGAAGTCCTCGGCGCCCTGCTGCTCCAGCAGCGCCAGGCGCCGCAGCAGGGCCTGGGACGAAGCGCCGGTGAACAGCGCACGGTCTTCGCCGAGGATTTCCGGGTGCTCCTTGAAGTGGTTGAGCAGCGCCTTCAGGTCCTTCAGATCGAGCAGCAACAGCCCCTCACGATCCGCCACCTTGAAGGCGGCGAACAGTGCGGCCTGCTGGCTCTCGGTCAACTCCAGCAGGTTGGCCAGCAGCAGCGGCCCCATCTCGGACAGCGTGGTGCGCAACGGATGCCCGGACTTGCCGGCGACGTCCCACAGGCTCACCGGGTAGGCCTTGGGGGTGTAATTCAGCCAGGGCATGCTGGCGATGCGCTCGGCCACCTTGCCCTGCGGGTTGCCGGCGGCGGCGATACCGCACAGGTCACCCTTGATATCGGCGGCGAAGACCGCGATACCGGCGTCGCTGAAGGACTCGGCCAGGCGCTGCAGCGTAACCGTCTTGCCGGTGCCGGTGGCCCCGGCGATCAGGCCGTGACGGTTGGCAAGCTTCCAGGCTTGGCCGACCGGCTGGCCGTCCGGACCCGCACCAATGATCAGTTCGTTCGTTGCTGGCATCCGTCATTCCCCGTCAATGGATGGTCGCGGTGGATCGTCCGCTAAGACTGGCGCGTCACGCAACACTGCGCAAACCGGCGTGCTCAGACTTTGAAGACGTGTTTGAGATAATGAAGGAAGTTTTCGTCCTTGCACTGGGTCTTGCCCGGCGTATCGGAAATCTTCGCCACCGGGTGGCCATTGCAAGCGGTCATCTTCAGCACGATGTTCATCGGCGTCGCGTCAGGCACATCGCAGGTGAAATGGGTACCGATGCCGAAACTGACATCGATACGCCCCCGCAGCGCCCGGTAGATTTCCAGCGCGCGCGGCAGGTTCAGGCCATCGGAGAACACCAGGGTCTTGCTCCGTGGATCGATGCCCAGGTGCTCGTAGTGTCGGATGGCCTTTTCCGCCCACGCCAGCGGATCGCCCGAATCATGGCGCAGGCCGTCGAAGAGCTTGGCGAAATACAGGTCGAAATCGGCCAGGAACGCCTCCATAGTGATGCAATCGGTCAGGGCGATCCCCAACTGGCCACGGTACTCGCGAACCCAGCAATCCAGTGCGGCGGCCTGGCTGTCGATCAGCCTCGGGCCGAGCTGCTGGTGCGCCATCAGCCATTCGTGGGCCATAGTGCCCAGGGGTTTCACCTCCAGCATGCGCGCCAGGTGCACGTTGCTGGTGCCGACGAAATGACCGGGGAAGCCGTCGCGCAAGCCCCGTACCACGGCCTCCTGCACCGGATAGGAGAATCGCCGACGGGTGCCGAAATCGGCCATCTTGAAACCGGCCAGTTCCTCGGCGCTGGCCTCGCCACGCAGCCAGTCGAGCTTCTCCTGCAGGCGATCGCACACTGCCGCCAGCGAGGCGCCCGGATAACGGTGGCGGTTGCGCACCTCGCTGATGGTGGCCAGCAGCGGCACTTCGAACAGGATCACATGCAGCCAGGGGCCCTTGAGGCGAAGGTAGAACTCGCCATTCTCGACGCCCAGTTGCACATAGCAGGGATTGAAGCGAAACAGGCCAAGGAAGCGGATGAAGTCCGGCTTGAAGAACGGAATACGCTCGAGAAAAGCCAGCTCCTGGGGCGCGAACGACAGCTCCGCCAGGTACTCGATCTGCTCACGCACGGGGTCGAGGTAGGCTCGCAGGTCTTCGTCGTTGCGACAGCGAAACTCCCACTCCACCTCGGCATTGGGGTAGTTGTGCAGCACCGCCTGCATCATGCTCAGCTTGTAGAAGTCGGTATCCAGCAGGTTCTGCACGATCCGCCGGGAAAATGCGCTGTCGCTCATGCTCGTCTCATTGCAGGCTTCGAACCGGCAGTCTAAACCCGTCGCCCATAAAAAACCCCGCCGCAGCGGGGTTCTCGTCAGATACGCGAAATCAGCGCGATTGCGCGACTCCGCCCTGCGACATACCGAACATGAACAGCAGCAGGTCCTGATCCGGACGGACGACCTGTTTTGCACGCATGTTGGGCGGAACCGGACAGGTATCCAGATCGGCCCTGCTGGAAATGACCGAGGGAGAGGGTTCATGCCAAGCCGCCCCCGCAAGGGTGGCCACCCCGAGCGCGCCGAGCAGGAGCAAACTTCGCGTAATTTCTAACTTCATGTCTGCAACCCTTTGATGGCGCTGCCAAACGCCGCTTGGTAACCATAGACAAAGGCTTGCCACTGCGCCTCTGTCCACGACGAACGGCGTTTCACCTGGCGGAGGTCGTGACGCGCGGCGCGTTGGGCGCTGAAGCGTCGGCGAGCCTTCTCCATGTCGATCAGCGCCACATCGATCTTGTCACCGTCCACCCGCACGAAGACGTGCTTGAGGTACAGGCAGCCATGCTGCCAATGGCCGGCGTTAAGCTTGGCGAGGGTACTACCGTATTGTTGCAGAATGCGTTGATGCAGCGTTTCGCCCCAACGTTCGCGGTCGCCGCGGGCGTAGCAGTCTTCCAGGCTGGCGAATCCGTCGAGGGATTCGGTGACCAGCAGCGCCTGCCATTCGCCGTTGACCTTGCGGCAACCGGCGTAGACCAGGGTCGGCACCTTCACGCCCAGGGCCTCGGCGGCCTTCAGCGCGTCACGCTCACGAATGGCAGTGGGATAACCGAAGGGGTGCAGCAGGTCGCGATAGATGTGCCCCATCTGCTGCTTGCGGTACAGCATGCGCCCGTCGGAAGTCAGGACGCGCTGCACACCGCTTTCGCCGCCGCGCCGCCGATTCGGTTCCTCTACCCATTTGCCGGGAATCTGCAACCAGCGATCGATAGCGTTTTCACCGGAAATTTGCTGCAGAGATGCCAGATCAGCGGCCATTGTTATTCCTTACGCAAAATGTAGACCCGCCACATGTGGATGAACGGGACGAAATCGATGTGATCCTGAACCTTGAAACCAGCTTGGCGGAACTCCGCCTCGATGGTCTTGGCCGGAATCACGAAACGGTTCTGGTAGTCATGCTTCTTGCGAGAGGCTTCGGCACGCTTGCGTTTCCAGGACTTGAAGTTGCCATCCACCCACATCGACAGGATCACCGTGTCGCGAGTGACGCGGTGGAACTCGCGCAGCATGGTCCGTCGGTCGTTCACGTCGCCGATGTGGTGCATCAGGCGCATCGAGAAGATGCTGTCGACGGCGTTGTCCGGCAGATCGATGGCAAACGCCGAAGTCTGCAAAGGTCGGACGCGTTTTACAACCTCTTCCGGCTGCCCGGCGCACGCAACCGCGATCATGTCCGGCGAATTGTCGGCGCCGATGATCACGCGGTTTTCCTTTTCGGCCAGCATCGGCCAGAAGCGCCCTGCACCGCATGGCAGGTCGAGCACCAGATTGGGCTGACCGGCGAGCTTGAGTGCCTGGCGGGCGACTTGGACATCCCGCCAGTGAGAAAGTTTCCGCGACAGTCCGGCCTGATGCTTGCGCAGATAGCGTTCAGCATGCTCACGGTCGTATTTCTGGGAAAATTCCAGATCGACGATTTTTTCGCTCATCGGGTGTTTACCTATCCCATTTTTCAGGTCGAACGATATGAACCAGCCTGTCACAGCCGGGTCATGCACTTGTGAAGATTTCGTCAAACAACGGCTAGGCGAACTTCGAAGCGACAGCCGTGCGGCTCCACCGGACGGAGGCTGACGTCCCAGCTCTCCGAGGCGCAGATACGCTTGACCAGCGACAGCCCCAGCCCAAGCCCCTCGCCACGCGGGTTCGAGCCACGCACGAACGGCTGGAACACCCGCTCACGCTGCTCTTCGGGAATTCCCGCGCCGGTGTCCTCGACCCAGAATCCGGTCGTGGAAAGTTGTAAGCGGATGCTGCCGGTTTCGGTGTAATGCATCGCATTGCGCAATAAATTGCTCATCACGGAGCGCAGGAAGGGAGCATTGAACTCACCGTGCATGGCATCCGTGCCACTGAACTCCAGCCTTAATCCTTTCGCTTCAATCGGTTCGCGCCACTGCGCCACCAGTTCCTCGGCGATCTGTCGCAAGCCGGCCTGCGGGACGATCCCCATGTCCTTGCGCTGCGAGCGCGCCAGCAACAGGAAGGTCTGCACCAGGTCGCGCATTTCCTCGCAGGCACTGGTCATCCGCGCCAGTTGGCTGCGGGCCCTGGCGCTCAACCCGGGCTCCTCGGTCAGCAGCTCGCAACTGGTGGCGATTACCATCAGCGGCGTCCGCAATTCGTGGCTGACGTCGCTGGTGAAGAGTTTTTCCCGGGTCAACACGTCGTGCAGGCGGCCCATCGCGTAATCGAAGGCCGCCGCCAGCTCACCCACTTCGTCATTGGCGTAGTCCGGCGCCATCGGCGGCGCCAGCTCCAGCAACTGGTCGCGGTGGCGCACCTGACGCGCCAGGCGGGCCACGGGTTCCATGACCTTGCGCGACAACAGCCAGCCCAGCAGGCCGGCCAGCGTCAGGCTGAGTACATAGCCGGTCACCACGGCGGCATAGAGAATCTGCTCGCGCGCCTCGAAATCGCTCTGGTCCTGCAGCAGCACGAAGCGCCGGCCGTCCTCATCGCGCACCAGCGCGTGGAAGGACAATTCGCCGTCGAACACCTCGTGGAAACCGTCATCCAGGCGGCGCAACGCCGGTGGCATCGCATACACACCCTGGCCATCGCTGATGAAGAAACGCATGCCGGGATCGAGCTTGGGTGTCTGCCCGGTTTCCAGGTCTTCCTGGAGAATCCGATCGAGTTCGCCGCCCAGATCGCGGGAGATCAGCCGCTCCTCGACGACGTGGACCACCCCGACGATTCCCACCGAAAAGAGCCCGCCGACCGCGGCGGTCATGAGTACGAAGGCAAAGACAATCCGTCGGGAAAGGCTCTGCTTATACTCCATGCGCTTCCTCCGCCAGCTTGTAGCCGACGCCGTGCACCGTGTGCAGCAGGGAGGAGTCGAAAGGCTTGTCGATCACCTGGCGAAGCTGGTGGACATGGCTGCGCAGGCTGTCGCTGTCGGGACAGTCATCGCCCCAGACCGCTTCTTCGAGTACGTCTCGGCGAACCACGTGGGGGCTCTTCTGCATCAGCACGGCCAACAGCTTCAGGCCGATGGGGTTGAGCTTGAGCGGCTTGCCGCTGCGGATCACTTCCAGCGTGTCGAGGTTGTAGCTCAGGTCGCCGACCTGCAGCTCGCGGCGGCCACCACCCTGGCTGCGGCGCAGCACCGCTTCGATGCGGGCGGCCAGTTCGGAGAGCGCGAAGGGCTTGAGCAGGTAGTCGTCGGCCCCGGAGCGGAAGCCCTGCAGGCGGTCATCCAGTTGGTCACGGGCGGTGAGCATGATCACCGGCGTGTCGCGGCGGGCGTCCTCGCGCAGGCGGCGGCACAGCGTGAAACCGTCCAGCCCCGGCAACATGACGTCGAGCACGATCAGGTCGTAATGGGACGTGGCCGCCAGGTGCAGCCCGGAAAGCCCGTCCTGCGCGCAATCCACCGTATACCCCTTGAGTCCGAGGTAGTCGGCCATATTGGCCAGAATGTCCCGATTGTCTTCAACCAACAGAATGCGCATGTGCTCTCCTCCGAAGTGCACCCTAGCCTATCTCCCTTAAATGGAACTTAAGCGGGTTTGACACAAATTTCACATTCGATTGACGACGGAGTTACACCGTCGGGAGGAGCATGACAGCCGCCGCGCCATATCGCGGCATCATCCACTGGCAGGAAGCCGTGGTCCGCCGTGCCGTCCTGGAGCCTCCATGCCTGACTCGATTCCCTCGTACCGCTCTCGTCCGCTGAACCTCTGGCTGATGCTGGCCCTGCCCCTGGCACTGGTTGCCCTGCTGCTGATGTTCGAGCCGGTCACCCTCGACCTGACGCTTGCCCAGTGGATGTATCGCCCCGGCGAAGGCTTCATCGGGCGCCACAGCTGGTTCCTCGAGAACATCCTGCACGACCGCGCCAAGCAATTGGTCATCCTCCTCAGCGTTGCGGCGCTGGTCGCCTGGCTGGGTGGCTTCTTCTACGCACCGCTGCGCCCGTACCGCCGGACGCTGGGCTACCTGGTCCTGGCGATGGGCATCGCGGCGAGTATCGTCACGCCGCTGAAGGCGCTCA
This sequence comes from Pseudomonas sp. MT3, assembly GCF_054720805.1. NCBI lineage: Bacteria > Pseudomonadati > Pseudomonadota > Gammaproteobacteria > Pseudomonadales > Pseudomonadaceae > Pseudomonas > Pseudomonas sp. MT3. The sequence continues at coordinate 154,981 of NZ_JBTVPY010000007.1, read as the reverse complement.
CCGCCGTGCAATGCCCCTGGGACCTGGCGCAGTTCGGCGGCAAGGAAATCTACAGCTCGCTGCTCAGCCACCGCCCGCCGACCGATCATCCGGGCCGCTGCTGGCCGGGCGGCCATGCCTCCTCGGGGTTCGTGCTGTTCGCCCTGTACTTCGCCCTGCGCGACCGCAAACCGCGCCTGGCCCGCTACGCCTTCTGGTTCGCCCTGGGCCTTGGCTGCGTCTTCTCCGTCTCGCGCATGCTGCAGGGAGCGCACTTCCTGTCGCACAACATCTGGACGGCGCTGTTCGACTGGCTGATCTGCCTGGGCTTCTACGCCCTGCTGCTGTACCGGCCGGCCACGCAGCCGGACGCAGCCGTCTCCGCCAACCTGACGACAGCGGACAGCCCCTGAGCGCGGCTCAGTCGTCCACGCCGGTGACGCCGAACTCGATCGGCGTCTTCACGTAGAACAGTTGGACCCCTGCCTGGCGGATCGCCTCGAATATCCGCTCGGACTCATCCTCGCTCACCGCCATAGTGACTTCCTGGGGCTGGTCCGCCAGTTCGAAGAAGTGCACGTAGTGAATCCGGCCGGTCTTGCCGAACCCTTCGCTCGCCGTTATCAGGGTGGCGCCGCGCACGCCCTGGCGCCGCGCCTCTTCCAGCAACCACTGGGCCAACGGCAGCCCGGCGTGCTTGCGATCCTGCTGGGTGAAGAACTTCAACTGGAAACCGTTCATGCCTATCTCCCCGCCCTTATCGGCCCATCAGCCAGTGGACCGACAGCAGGCCCAGCATGGTCATCAGCAGCGAACCCGCCAGATGCGTGGCGATCGCACCCAGCGCCCAGACCAGACGCCCCTGCTGCAGCAGAACCACGATTTCAGCGGAAAAGGTCGAAAAGGTCGTCAGGCCGCCACAGAAGCCGGTAATGATCAGTAATCGCCATTCTGGCGCCATGCCGGGCATATTGGCGAAGAAAGCGATGGCCGCACCGATGATGTAGCCGCCAACCAGGTTGGCGACCACCGTGCCCGGCGGCATGGACGGCAACAGCGAGTTGAGCTTGAGCCCGAGCACCCAACGCAGCACGGCGCCAAGGGCGGCTCCCAGGGAGACGGCGAGAATGGATTTCCACATGGTCCTGTCCTTGGGGAGGGGGGCTGGACAGGCTGCAGGCGAGCGCCTACGCGCCTTTCCAGGTTTATGCGTAGGCATCATCAGCCACGAGGGCGGTTGAAGGAGGAATGCCATCTCCTGCCGCGCAGTCTGGCATAACCGCCGCCCATGAAAAAGCCCCGCCTAGGCGGGGCTCCTTCTTACAGCAGGGGTTACATCATACCGCCCATGCCACCCATGCCGCCCATGTCCGGCATGGCCGGAACAGCCTTGTCGTCGATCACTTCGGCAACCATCGCCTCGGTGGTGACCATCAGGCCGCCGATGGAAGCAGCGGCTTGCAGAGCCGAACGGGTGACCTTGGCCGGATCGAGGATACCCATCTCGATCATGTCGCCGTACACGCCGGTAGCAGCGTTGTAGCCGAAGTTGCCCGAACCCTGCTTGACCTTGTCGACCACTACGCTCGGCTCGTCGCCGGAGTTGGCAACGATCTGGCGCAGCGGCGCTTCAACGGCGCGACGCAGCAGAGCGATACCGACGTTCTGGTCTTCGTTGTCGCCCTTCAGGCCTTCGATGGCTTGCAGAGCACGAACCAGAGCGACGCCACCGCCAGGAACCACGCCTTCTTCCACAGCAGCGCGGGTAGCGTGCAGGGCGTCTTCAACGCGGGCTTTCTTCTCTTTCATCTCGACTTCGGTGGCAGCGCCGACCTTGATCACGGCAACACCGCCGGCCAGCTTGGCCAGACGCTCTTGCAGCTTCTCACGGTCGTAGTCCGAGGAGGTCTCTTCGACCTGCTTGCGGATCTGCAGGACGCGGGCTTCGATATCAGCCTGGGCGCCAGCGCCGTCGATGATGGTGGTGTTTTCCTTGCTCAGGACGACGCGCTTGGCGTTGCCCAGGTGCTCCAGGGTGGCGCCTTCCAGGCTCAGACCGACTTCTTCGGAGATGACGGTGCCGCCGGTCAGGATGGCGATGTCCTGCAGCATGGCCTTGCGGCGGTCGCCGAAGCCCGGAGCCTTGACGGCCGCGACCTTGACGATGCCACGCATGTTGTTGACGACCAGGGTAGCCAGGGCTTCGCCTTCGACGTCTTCAGCCACGATCAGCAGCGGACGGCCGGCTTTGGCAACGGCTTCCAGGACCGGCAGCATTTCGCGGATGTTGGAGATTTTCTTGTCGACCAGCAGCAGCAGCGGGCCTTCAAGCTCGGCCACCATGGTGTCCGGCTTGTTGATGAAGTAGGGGGACAGGTAGCCGCGGTCGAACTGCATGCCTTCTACGACGGACAGCTCGTTTTCCAGGCCCGAGCCTTCTTCAACGGTGATCACGCCTTCCTTGCCAACCTTTTCCATCGCTTCGGCAATGATGTTGCCGATGGAGTCGTCGGAGTTGGCGGAGATGGTGCCGACCTGGGCGATGGCCTTGGTGTCGGCGCACGGCTTGGCCAGATCCTTGAGCTGGGCAACGATGGCGATGGTCGCCTTGTCGATGCCGCGCTTGAGGTCCATCGGGTTCATGCCGGCAGCGACGGCCTTCAGGCCTTCGTTGACGATGGCCTGAGCCAGAACGGTCGCGGTGGTGGTGCCGTCACCGGCAGCGTCGTTGGCCTTGGAGGCAACGTCTTTCACCAGTTGGGCGCCCATGTTCTCGAACTTGTCTTTGAGTTCGATTTCCTTGGCAACGGAAACGCCGTCCTTGGTGATGGTCGGAGCACCGAAGCTCTTGTCCAGGATGACGTTGCGGCCTTTCGGGCCCAGGGTCGCCTTGACCGCGTCGGCCAGGACGTTTACGCCGACCAGCATTTTCTTGCGAGCGGAATCGCCGAACTTAACTTCTTTGGCAGCCATGTTCTGTTTCCTCTAAATCGAATTCGGTGGGGAGTGGACGGACTGAAATCAGTCTTCCAGGACGGCGAGGATCTCGGACTCGCCCATCACCAGCAGTTCTTCGCCGTCGACCTTGATGGCGTTGCTGCCGGAGTACGGACCGAAGACCACCTTGTCACCGACCTTCACGGCCAGGGCGCGAACTTCGCCGTTGTCCAGGACACGGCCGGCGCCAACAGCGACCACTTCACCGCGGTTCGGCTTCTCGGCGGCGGAACCCGGCAGCACGATGCCGCCTGCGGTCTTGGTCTCTTCCTCGCTGCGACGGATGACGACGCGGTCATGCAGAGGACGAAGCTTCATAGTCGTAACTCTCCCAAACTGTGGTTTCCAACGGCCGGATCGGTGCCCGGCGGGTTTTATTGAAGCCGGCGGTGCCGGTTTGCGTCCCGACTGGCGAGACGCGTAAAGAGCAGCCTGTCCGTGTGACAGGGACCTTGCGGTGACCGGTACATAAGGTCGCCACAAGGCATTTCAAGTGTGTGACCAAAAAAATTTTGCTAACGGAGGGTGCCTCGGGTGGCTGAAACCGCCCGAAGCTCAACGCAGGCGGTCGCGGTCTTCCTCGCGGCGCTGGTATTCGCCTTCGATCACGCTGGGGCCGCTACGGCGCTGGGCGGCCGGATCGTCGGCGAAGGCGCGACGGCGCTCGGCCTGCTCCTGCATGCGCTGACGCACGCGGCCGAGCATCAGGCGGCGGGTGAAGGGGATCAGGCAGAAGAGACCGAAGACGTCGCTGATGAAGCCCGGCAGCATCAGCAGGCCGCCGCCCAGGGCGATGACCAGGCCTTCGAGCATTTCCTGCTCGGGCAACTCGCCGCGATTCAGCCGCTCGCGGGCCCGCAGCGCGGTGGCGACGCCGGCCACGCGCAGCACCGCGGCGCCGATGAAGGCGCCGGCGATGATCAGCAGGAGGGTCCAGCCCACGCCGATCACGCTGCCGACCTTGATCATCACGGCCAGCTCGATCAGCGGGAACAACAGAATCAGAAACAGGGGAACTCGCATCGATGAATCCTTAGCGGGGCGATTGCCCGGATAAAGGCTAGGTGGCGACGCCCCGCCCTGATTTCAAGGGACAGTTCAACGGATTGCCCAGGGACAACTCAAACCTGGATCACTTCATTGCCCGGCCAGACCTCCGCATGCGCCAGTTGCACCAGGGCCTGGCGAACCTCGCCAGGATCGCCGCACGGCGCGGGGAACGGCAGCCAGTGCAGGGCCTGGCCGATGCGCAGATGGAAACCTTCCGTATCGATTCCCGCCAGCTCCGGCGCCGCATCGTCCGGCAGACCGGCCAGCTCGACATAGTGCGCCACGGCAGTGGCATGGTCGCTGTTCATATGCCCGACCATGCCGCGCTCCACTTCGCCGACGAAGGGGTTGGCCAGCGGCACGCTGTCGGCGCCCAGCCAGTGGATGTCGCCGAAACCGCCGATGTAACGCCACTGCACCGGCTCCAGGACCCAGAAATCGAAGTCATGGACGATATGGTAGTCCCGCGAGTCGGGGAAATAACGGTAGTAACGCTCGGCAGCATCGGCGATGGCGTCGACGTCCTCGACCAGCAGCGCCTCGGCCAGCAGGGTCAGGCGGCCGGCGGCCTGGATGTCGTCGACCCTGCGCTCGCCGATGAGCAGCGAACACTTGCCGTCCATCTGCAGGTTATGGGTGTGCTGGGCAATACGGCTGATCAGGATCAGTGGCCGACCGGCCTGGTCCAGGCAGTACGGCACCACCGAGCCGAAGGGGAACCCCGGCCACTTTTTCGAGTGGGTGGAGAGGACCGCGCGGTATTCCTTGAGCAGTAATTCTCGGGCATGCTTGGCAGCTTTCACGCTCACCTTATGACTCCTCGCAAAGAATCCGTCGCAAACGGACGGGCAGGATGACTCTGTTCACAGCTGCCGGCGAGGCCTCTCACCAGAAACTGCTCGTGGGGTTCTTCACATGCAATTGAAAGACAAGGTCATCATCATCACCGGCGGCTGTCAGGGCCTGGGCCGCGCTATGGGCGAGTACCTCTCCGGCAAGGGCGCGCGCGTCGCGCTGGTCGACCTCAACGCCGAAAAACTGGACGAAGCCGTGGCTGCCTGCAAGGCCGCCGGCGGTGACGCCCGCGCCTACCTGTGCAACGTCGCCGACGAAGAACAGGTTACCCACATGGTGGCCCAGGTCGCCAGCGACTTCGGCGCCATCAACGGCCTGGTCAACAACGCCGGCATCCTGCGCGACGGCCTGACCATCAAGGTCAAGGACGGCGAGCTGAGCAAGATGAGCCTGGCCCAGTGGCAGGCGGTGATCGACGTGAACCTGACCGGCGTGTTCCTCTGCACCCGCGAAGTCGCCGCGAAGATGATCGAGCTGAAGAACGAAGGCGCGATCGTCAACATTTCCTCCATCTCCCGCGCCGGCAACATGGGCCAGGCCAACTACTCCGCGGCCAAGGCCGGCGTCGCCGCCGATACCGTGGTGTGGGCGAAGGAACTGGCACGCTACGGCATCCGCGTGGCGGGCGTGGCGCCCGGCTTCATCGAGACCGACATGGTCGCCAGCATGAAGCCCGAGGCCCTGGAGAAGATGACCTCCGGTATCCCCCTCAAGCGCCTGGGCAAGCCGCTGGAAATCGCCCACTCGGTGGCCTACATCCTCGAGAACGACTACTACACCGGCCGCGTGCTGGAGCTGGACGGCGGCCTGCGCCTGTAATCCGCCCGCCCCAATAAAAAGCCCCGCCATGTGCGGTAATGCTGTTCACTTAAGCATTTAGTGGACAATCGCGAGCTCCGATAAACCGATGCCAGGTGCTCTGGTATCGGTTTTTTGTTCCTTTTTCAGAGCCACAGAGGGAACAACCCATTCAAAATCTCCGCTTGAAGCGACCTGCGGAGCAAAGAAACGCCGCGATCCTGGCGAAGGAGTCGCGGCGTTTTTCTTAAGTGAACGGCATTACGCCATGTGCGGGGCTTTTTTTGGCTCTGCGTAGGAACGAGCTTGCTCGCGAACAGGCCCTTACCGACGTTGGGAGGTTCGCGAGCAAGCTCGCTCCTACAGGTACACGGCCTACCAACCCACTCCCAGCCCCAGCGTGTAACGACGCTCGTTGACGTCGCCGTCGTGGCCGCTGAGCTTGTCCCACTCGGCCTTCAGGCTCAGGGACGCCCAGGACGTCAGCTTGTAGCGCACGCCCGCCTCGCTATCGAGCTCGTAGTCCACGTTGGACGCCAACGGCTTGCTGACTTCGCCATTGGTGAACAGCTCGAACTGCTTGGCCAGCAGGAAGCGGTTGTAGTCCCATTTCACACTGCTGGAGTAGAAGTGGTCCTTCTCGTTATCGGTGAACTCGTAGTCGTTGCGGTTGATCAGGGTCGCCAGGGAGAACGCCCCCAGTTCGTTGTCCCAGAACTGGTAGCCGGGGCCAGTACCGACGGTGCGCTTCTTCTTCAGGTCCTCGACCCAGTCGCGCTTGTACTGCGCCTGTCCCTGCCAGAACCAGTGCTCGTCGAGGAAACGGTCCAGCGCATATTCGCCCGAGTAGTTGTTGGTGCTGACCGAGTCGTTCTTCTTCTCGCGGTTGTATTCGCCCTGCAGGTTGTGCCGCCAGCGGCCGTGGCGCGCATTGGTCTTGAAGTCGATGTCGTAGTCCTCGACATCGTTCTCTGCCTGCTTGTGGTCGAGGGAGAAGTCGACGTTGCCGTTCCAGACCCAGTCCTCGAGGATCGGCTTGGGCGGCATCATCTGCTCGATGCTGGCCACGTCCACCGTGCGCGGCGATCCGTTGACCAGGGTGACCTTGCCGGGGTCCGCCGCCTTGAGGCCCTTGGAGTGCTCGCCCGTCTCCTCGTCGTACTTCACCAGCAGGTTCTGGTCGGTTTCGAGGGTGGCGATCTGGTCGCCCTTCAGGGTGATGTCTCCACCGTAGCTGGTACTCAGCAGCAACTTGCCGCCGTCGTAGAGCTTGATCGTACCGGTGAGGCGATCGCCGTTCTTCAGCCAGACGGTGTCGGCAGCGGCGGAGAATGAACAGGTGGCAAGGACAGCAAACAGCAGGTTTCTGGACAGCATGAGTCAGGTTCAACGGGCTCAGTGGGCAAAAAGCCGGGCATTATCCAGATACCCGACACTGGAGCAACGACTGACCGGCCCCTGCCCAGGGAGTTCATCCGCACTGACAGATGGGTCGCCGATTCGGCCGGTCATTTGCCCGCCGCCGACATCCCGATATGCTGCCCTGCAAGCCGCGAAACGTGATCACGCCATGCCCAGACGCAAGACCGAATCCCCCGCCCCTCCCGCCGATCTCGGGCTGGAAAGCCTGCAGGTGCGCCGCGAGGCGATCTTCCTGGTGCTGGCCCAGGTGCCCGAAGGCTGCGTCGTCAGCTACGGCGAACTGGCCCGCATGGCCGGCCTGGGCCGCGCGGCCCGCCTGGTCGGGCGCATTCTCGGGCAACTGCCGGCCGATACCCGCCTGCCCTGGCACCGGGTCATCGCCGCCGGTGGGCGCATCAGTCTGCCGCTGGGCAGCCCCTCGGGTAACGAACAGCGCGCACGATTACGGGCCGAAGGAGTCAGAATCCATAACGATCGGGTGGACATACGTCGGCACGGCTGGCCTAGCGGCGAGCAGTCCTAGTAGAGTTCGCGATAATTTTTGACCTGCTGGAAAACAACCCCCATGAAAGAGCATTCCTGGCGAGAGGCATGGATTGCCTACAAGTCTCCCGCCAGCCTCGCGCTTTTGCTGCTGGGATTCGCCGCCGGCCTGCCGTACATGCTGGTGCTCTCCACCCTCTCGGTGTGGTTGCGTGAAGCGGGTGTCGCTCGGGAAACCATCGGCTTCGCCAGTTGGATCGGACTGGTCTACGCCTTCAAATGGGTGTGGTCGCCGATGCTCGACCAGTGGCGCCTGCCCATCATCGGCCGACTCGGACGCCGCCGCTCCTGGCTGGTGTTCTCCCAGGGCCTGATCGCCCTGGGCCTGCTCGGCATGGCCCTGTGCAATCCGCAAACGCACCTGAACTGGCTGATCGCCCTGGCGATGGTGGTGGCGTTCGCCTCCGCCACCCAGGACATCGCCATCGACGCCTATCGCCTGGAGATCGCCGAGAATACCCGCCAGGCCGCCCTCGCCGCCTGCTACATGACCGGCTACCGGGTCGCCGTGCTGACGGCCACTGCCGGCGTGCTGTTCCTCGCCGAATGGGGCGGCTCCAGCGCCCTGCACTACAGCCAGGGCGCCTGGGGCATGACCTATACGGTGTGTGCCCTGCTGATCCTGCCCGGTCTGATCACCACCCTGCTGATGAGCGAGCCTCCGGTGAACGTGCAGCCACAGGCCGGCAGCTCGGCCTTCGCCTTCAACCACCAGTTGTTCTCGGTGCTGCAGTTGCTGGTGCTGCTGATCTCCATACCGGCGATGCTCACCGCGCTGACCAACCAGGCCTGGCCGCGTGCCGCGCTCTACGCCATCTTCATCGGCATCTGCATGACCCCGCACGGACGCCGGCAGATCCGTCCGGTGCGCGAATTGCTGTCGAAAGTACGCCGCCCGCTGCTGCTCGCCGTGCACGGCAAGGGCCTGCCGCAATTCGATTTCGTCCACCAGGCCGTGTCGGTGATGGTGCTGATCATCCTGCTGGTGACCGGCACCGCCTTCTACAACATGGTCAGCGACGGCAAGTACTGGCTCGCCTCGCTCTACCTGCTGGTCGCCCTGAGCTGCATCTCCGCGCCGGGCCGCCTGCTGATGGCGCCGGTGCTCACGCCGATCACCGAGTTCGTCCGCCGCTACCGCTGGCAGGCGCTGCTGCTGCTCGGCCTGATCTCCACCTACCGGATGTCGGACACCGTCATGGGCACGATGGCCAGCGTGTTCTACATCGACATGGGCTTCACCAAGGACACCATCGCCACCGTCAGCAAGCTGTTCGGTGTCATCATGACGCTGATCGGCGCCGCCGCCGGCGGGGTGCTGATCGCCCGCTTCAGCATCCTGCCGATCCTGTTCATCGGCGGCGCGGCCTCCGCGGCGACCAACATCCTGTTCGCCATGCTGGCGCAGATGGGAGCGATCGACGATCCGCACCTCATGAGCCAGAACGTCTTCAGCCTGCTGAAGGTTCTCGAGCCGCACGTCACCATGCTGGTGCTGACGATCATGCTCGACAACTTCAGCGGCGGCCTGGCCACCTCGGCCTTCGTCGCCTACCTGTCGAGCCTGACCAACCTGAAGTTCTCCGCGACCCAGTACGCCATGCTCAGCTCCACCATGCTGCTGCTGCCGCGCTTCATTGGCGGTTACTCCGGAGCGATGGTCGAAGGCATGGGCTACGAACGGTTCTTCTTCTTCACCGCCCTGCTGGGCCTGCCGACCCTGGTGCTGATCGGCTGGCTCTGGCTGCGCAACCGTGGCGACATGACCAACGGCGCGCCGGACGAGCCGTCCGAAGCCCAGGCACATCCCAGCGCGGAACGTCACTGAGCCAACGAAAAAAGGCCGGCGAATGCCGGCCTTTTTCACGCAGCGGTGAACGCCTCAGTCGACATCGACCATTTCGCCCCTCACCACCTTCACCACGCGGTGCGGGAAGGGAATGCCGATGCCGTGCTTGCCCAGGGCATCGCGAGCGGTTTCGTTGAACAGGAACATCACGTCCCAGTAGTCGGCATTCTTCACCCAGACACGCAGGGACAGCGTGACTGCACTCTCGCCCAGGTTGCTCACCACCGCCACCGGCGCCGGATCGCGCAGCACGCGCGGATCCTTGGCCAGATCCAGGAGCACGGACTGGGCGCGCTTGAGGTCCGCCTCGTAATCGACGCCGACATCGAATACCACCTTGCGCTGCGGCTCGGCGGAATAGTTGGTGATGGTGCCGTTGGACAGCGCGCCGTTGGGCACGATCACCCGCTTGTTGTCACCGGTGCGCAGCACGGTATGGAAGATCAGGATGGTGTCGACGGTGCCGGACACCCCCTGCGCCTCGATCCAGTCGCCCACCTTGAACGGGCGGAACAGCAGGATCAGCACCCCGCCGGCGAAGTTCGACAGGCTGCCCTGCAGCGCCAGGCCGATGGCCAGGCCCGCGGCACCGATGGCCGCGACGAAGCTGGTGGTCTGGATGCCGATCATCGAGGCCACGCTGACCAGCAGCAGGATCTTCAGGATGATGTTCACCAGGCTGCCGACGAAGCCGCGCAGCGTGCGGTCGACGTGGCGGGAGGCGAGCAGGCCGCCGACCCGCGTGGTCAGGGTATTGATCAGCCACCAGCCGATCAGCAGCGTGAGCAGCGCCAGAACGATCTGTCCGCTGTAGGCGAGGACCACTGGCAGCCAGCCCTCGGCCGACTTCACCAGAGCGTCGTAATTGATATCCATGAATCGATTCCCCTTTTTTTGCGGGCCGGCAACGCCGCCGGCCGATTTCCGACTACCGGAAACGAAACCGCCATGACCTGGGTCATGGCGGCTTGAACCGGTACTGCGCCGTTACCTGAGACGGCGCAGTCCGACGTCAGGTTCCCTTCGCGTCAGTCGCGGAAGTTGTTGAACTGCAGCGGCATGCCCAACGACTCGCCGCGCAGCAGCGCGATGGCTTCCTGCAGGTCGTCGCGCTTCTTGCCGGTGACGCGCACCTGCTCGCCCTGGATGGCGGCCTGGACCTTGAGCTTCTTGTCCTTGATCAGGGCGACGATCTTCTTCGCCAGATCCTTGTCGATGCCCTCGCGGAAGTTCACTTCCTGCTTGACCACCTTGCCGGACGGGAAGGCATCCTTGATCTCCATGCACTGGCTGTCGATCTTGCGCTTGATCAGGCTGGCGCGAAGGATGTCGAGCATCTGCTCGAGCATGAACTCCGCTTCGGCGGTCAGGGTGATGGACTTGTCCTTGGCCTCGAAACTGCACTTGCCCTTCAGGTCGAAACGGCGGTCCAGTTCCTTGGCAGCGTTGTCCAGGGCGTTGGTCAGTTCGTGTTTGTCCAGTTCGGACACCACGTCGAACGAAGGCATGACATCTCTCCAGATGGACGGCGCGACCCGGTTCACAATCGGACTCGCGCCTGGCTTGACGATAAAAATGCGCGGTCATTATAACTGACCGGCAAGACTGCGCCCGGCCCCCAGTCCAACAAAGAACCGAACAAGTGCCGGCATTTCCCACCCGTTTGCGAGCCTTTCCATGCCTACCAACCATCTCAGCATCCTGGTGGTCGACGATGCCAAGTTCTCCAGCGCCATGATCGGCCGCGCGCTGAGCCAGGCCGGCTACCAGAACGTGCGTTTCGCCAGCAGCGCCAGCGAAGCGCTGCAACTGCTGGAACAGGAGCCGGCGAGCATCCTCCTCGCCGACTGGCTGATGCCCGAGATGGACGGCCTGGAACTGACCGCCCGGGTGCGCCAGCTCGACGAGAGCGGCGACCACTACACCTACATCATCCTGCTCACTGGCAAGGAAGGCGACAGCGCCCTGGCCGAGGCCTTCGACCGTGGCGTGGACGACTTCGTCAGCAAGTCCGCAATGAACGAGCAACTGGTGCCCCGCGTACTGGCCGCCGACCGCCTGAGCAACACCCTGCTGCGCCTGCTGATGGAAAACCGCCTGCTCACCGAGAACATCATCAGCCTGGAAGAACGCAACCTGGTGGACAGCGCCACGGGCCTGGGCAACCTGCGCTATCTGCGGCAGAAACTGGCCGACAGCATCCGCCAGGTGGAGTCGCGCGGCGGTGCGGTGTGCTACATGCTGATCGGCATTCCGGAACTGGCCGTCCTCGGACACCAGCATGGCCCGTCCTTCCACAACGAACTGCTGCATGGCGTCGCCCGACGCCTGCAACAGCTGGTGCGACCGCTCGACGTGCTGACGCGCCTGGACGACCAGCACTTCGCCCTGATCACCCTGCTCGAAGACCTGCAGGAGTGCTCGCCGAGCAGCTTCCGGCGCCTGCACGACGGCCTCAACCTCAAGGCCTTCAAGACCAGCGAGGGCTTCATCACGCTCAAGGCCGGTATCGGTCTGCTGGGCCTGGACGCCAAGGCGCTGCCAGTGGACGCCGAGCAATTGATGCAGCAGGCCCGCGCGCTGCTGCCCGATGCCTACGCCAGCGGACGAATCAACGCCAGCCGCCTGACCGGGCTGCGCTAGACTTCGCAGTAAGCCCTCGACGTTCGCGAAGTTCTCCCCATGACCTGGTACATCCTCGGCGCCGGCAGCCTCGGTTGCCTGTGGGCCGCCCGCCTTTTCCGCGCCGGCCTGCCGGTGCGCCTGCTGCTGCGCGACCGCCAGCGCCTCAACGCCTACCGCGCCCTGGGTGGCGTCAGCCTGGTGGAAGACGGGCAGGAAAGCCTCTATCCGATTCCGGCGGAAACCGCCGCCCAGGGCGGGCCGATCCAGCGCCTGCTGCTCGCCTGCAAGGCCTACGACGCCGAACCGGCCGTTGCCAGCGTCGCCGCACGGCTGGTCCCCGGCGCCGAGCTGATCCTGCTGCAGAACGGCCTGGGCAGCCAGCAGGCGGTCGCCGCCCACCTGCCTCGCGCCCGCTGCCTGTACGCATCCAGTACCGAAGGTGCGTTCCGCGCGGCGGATTTCCGCGTGGTGTTCGCCGGCCAGGGACAGACCTGGCTGGGCGACGAGTCCGGCGGTCCCGAGCCGGACTGGGTGACGGAACTGCGTAGCGCGCAGATCCCCGCGCAATGGAGCGGGGATATCCTCGAGCGCCTGTGGCGCAAGCTGGCGCTGAACTGCGCGATCAATCCGCTGACCGTGCTGCACCAGTGCCGCAATGGCGAGCTGGCGGCCCATCCGGCGGAGGTGGCCGGGCTCTGCGACGAACTGGGCCAGTTGCTGCACGCCTGTGGCTTCGATAGCGCCGCCCGGGAACTGCAGGGCGACGTCGAGCGCGTGATCGCCGCCACCGCCGCGAACTTCTCCTCCATGTACCAGGACGTTGCCAACGGCCGGCGCAGCGAAATCGCCTACCTGCTCGGCCACGCCTGCCGCGAGGGCGACCGCCTGCACCTGGCCCTGCCGCAACTGCGGGCGTTGCACGAGCGGCTGCGCGAGCATCTGCGCGCGCGCGGATTGCCCGACACCTGATCGCGGGCTACCCTGCCCGCCTCCCTGTTTCCCTGCGGTTCCGCCCATGCCTTCACCCCTGAACCTGCGCAAGCGCCTGGAAGACCTGCCTGTCGGCCAGAAGATCCTCGCCGCCCTGCTGGTTCTGCTGGCCACCGTCATGCTGGTCGCCAACCTCGCCTTCATCAGCGCGGCCTACTGGATCTCCCAGGACAGCGTGGCGCCCCAGGCGCTGCAGACCATCGGCCGGCTGATCGCCAACCCCGCGCTCAGCGAACCGGCCCTGGCCTCTCCCACCCAGGCCCAGGTGCTGCTGCGCCAGCTCGACGACTACCAGGCACTGCGCGCCGCCGCGCTCTACGACAGCGACGGCGAACGCATCGCCCAGACGCCCAGTGACGGCCCCGTCGCCCTGCCCGAGCGACTGGACCAACTGGAGCGCTGGCGTCAGCACGAGTACCGCCTCAACGCCCTGTTCGAGCTGCCCCAACCCGGCCGCAACAGCGGCTATCTGCTGCTGGTCGCCAGCAGCGAGCTGCCCGGCGCCTTCTACACCGGCACCCTGACCGCCAGCCTGGTGATCCTCGCGGTCAGCGTGCTGCTCTGGCTGCTCATCGCCCAGCAGATCCGCCGCCTGATCACCCGGCCGATCCGCAGCCTGGAAGAGCTCTCCCGCCAGGTCACCCGCGAAGAGAACTACGCCCTGCGCGCCGAACGCGGCAACGCCGACGAGATCGGCCGCCTGGCCGACGCCTTCAACACCATGCTGAGCCGTATCGAAGCCCGCGAGCAGCAGCTCAAGCGCGCCCGCGACGATGCCCAGGAAGCCGTGGAACAGGCCCAGTCGCTGGCCGAGGAAACCCGCCGCTCGAACCGCAAGCTGGAGCTGGAAGTCCAGGTGCGCAGCAAGATCGAGAAGAAGCTCACCGGCTTCCAGCACTACCTCAACAGCATCATCGACTCGATGCCCTCGGCACTGATCGCGGTGGACGAGCAGCTCTACGTCACCCAATGGAACCAGGAAGCCAGCCAGCTCTCCGGCACCAGCCTGGACGACGCGGTGAACCAGCCGGTGTTCCTCGCCTTCCCCTCGCTGAAACACTTCCTGCCGCAGCTCACCCGCGCCGCCGAGCAGCACAAGGTGGAGCGCGTCGAACGGGTTACCTGGGCCCTCACCGATGCCCCTCGCCACTACGCCCTGACCTTCTACCCGCTGATGGGCGGCACCGGGCGCGGCGCGGTGATCCGCATCGACGACATCACCGACCGCCTGGGGATGGAAGAACTGATGGTACAGTCGGAGAAGATGCTCTCCGTCGGCGGCCTGGCCGCCGGCATGGCCCACGAGATCAACAACCCGCTGGGGGCCATCCTGCACAACGTGCAGAACATCCGCCGGCGCCTGTCGCCGGACCTGCCGAAGAACCTGGAGGTCGCCGGGGAAGTCGGCGTGCACCTGGAAGACCTCAATCACTACCTGGAGGCGCGGGAGATCCCCAAGCTGATGGATGGCATCCAGTACGCCGGCTCCCGCGCCGCGAAGATCGTCACCCACATGCTCTCCTTCAGCCGCCGCAGCCACCGCCAGATGACCGCCTGCGAGCTGCCGGCGCTGCTGGAGCAGGCCGTGGAGATCGCCGGAAACGATTTCGACCTCACCGGCGGCTTCGACTTCAAGTCACTACAGATCCTCCACGAGTTCGATCCGCGCCTGGGCCCGGTGCCGGTGATCGCCAACGAGGTCGAGCAGGTGCTGCTCAACCTGCTGAAGAACGCCGCCCAGGCCATCCACCTGCGTGACGACGAGGAAGAAGGCGAACTGGGCCGGATCGTCCTGCGCACCCGGCTGAATCCGCCGTGGGCGGAAGTCCAGGTGGAAGACAATGGCTGCGGCATGCCGGAGAAGGTGCGCAAACGCATCTTCGAGCCCTTCTTCACCACCAAGGAAGTCGGCCAGGGCACCGGGTTGGGCCTGTCGGTGTCGTACTTCATCATCACCAACAATCACAAGGGACAGATGGAGGTGCAGTCCGAACTGGGCCTGGGCACCTGCTTCACCCTGCGGCTGCCCCTGGGCGCCGAAGTCACTTCCCCCACGCCCCTGCTGGCGGGCGACGACACGGAGCACTGAGTCATGGGCAACCGACTATCCAAGATCTATACCCGCACCGGCGACAATGGCGAAACCGGCCTGGCCGATGGCCGCCGTGTGCCCAAACACCACCCACGGGTAGAGGCAATGGGCGCCGTGGACGAGCTGAACAGCCATCTCGGCCTGCTGCTGGCCGGGCTGCATGAAGCGCGCAGCAGCGCCCTGGAAGAGGTCATCGGGGTACTGGCGCCAATCCAGCACCGTCTGTTCGATCTGGGAGGCGAACTGGCCATGCCGGAATACCGCGCGTTGAACGACGCCGAAGTGGAGCGTCTGGAGCAGGTCATCGACCGCTGGAACGACGAACTCGGACCGCTGAAGAACTTCATCCTGCCCGGCGGTTCGCGCCTGGTGGCCCTGGCCCACCTGTGCCGTGCCCAGGCACGCAACGCCGAGCGGCGCTGCCAGCAGCTCAATGCCGAGGAACCGTTGGAAGGTGCCGGGCTGCGCTACCTGAACCGGCTTTCCGACCTGCTGTTCGTCGCCGCCCGCTTCATCGCCCGACGCCAGGGCGTGGACGAGATTCTCTGGCAGGCCGCCGAAAAGCCCGCCTGATCAGGGAACCGACCTGTAGGAGCGAGCTTGCTCGCGAACATGCCGAGCTACGGTGCCGTACGGTTCGCGAGCAATAACGATGGCGTCCCCCTCGCGCCTACGAAGAGCCGTCAGTTCGGCGCTGGATCAGCCTTCCGTCTTCGGCCAGAACGCGCGGATACCCGCCACGCCCTGCGCGCCGACCTGCCAGGCACGCTCGATTTCCTGCGGGCCGACACCACCGAGCAGGAACACCGGCTGGTTGAAGCCCTCGATCAATTCAGCCGCGGCCTCCCAGCCCAGCGCCGGCTCGCCCGGATGGCTCTGCGTCGGCTGCAGCGGCGACAGGGTGACGAAATCCACCCCCATGCGGGCTGCCAACTCCAGTTCCTCGGCGCTGTGGCAGGACGCCGCCAGCAGGCGTTCGCGGGGGAACGGACGGCCATTGGGCGCGTACTTGCGCAGTTGCTCGGAAGTCAGGTGCCAGCCGGCCGCCGGGAAGTCACCCAGCCACTCCAGCGGGCCCTTGAGCATCAACTGTGCCTTGCCGGCGCACAGGCCCTGGACATCCACGGCCAGGTCGCGGTACTCCGGGCTGTACATGTTCGGCGCGCGCAGCTGGATCAGGCGAATACCACTGGCGACCGCGGCACGCACGCCCTGCACCAGTTGCGGGACGTCCAGACCGTCCGGGGTGATCAGGTAGCGATCCGGCAGGCGCGCGGCCTGCACGATGGGCGCGTTGGCCGCCGGGAACTCGTAGTCCGGCAGGTCGCGCGGGGCAACCCAGGCCAGCGGCTGGCCTTCGGCGCCGTGCGGCATGCCGGAAAAGGCGGAAACCTCCCAGACGTCCAGCAGCACGTGTTTGTCGCTGTAGTCATGCTGCACGCGGATCAGCGGGCGCGCCTGCTCGACCTCGATACCCAGCTCTTCCTTCAGCTCGCGGGCCAGGGCGACCGGCACCGCCTCACCCTCTTCCACCTTGCCACCGGGAAACTCCCAGAGACCGCCCTGGTGCTTGTCGTCCGGACGGCGGGCAATCAGAACCCGGCCATCGAGTCCGCGAATCACGGCGGCGGCGACATGTACTCGTTTCACAGTGCTACTCCTCAATCCGATTCAGGCAGGGCCCGCGCAGACGGGCATTCTACCGTCAGGATCAAGCACGTTCGACCATCGCCGCCTCCAGCCAGGGACGGAAGGTCGGCCAGGCATGGATCGCGTCGACATAGTTCTGCGCCTCGATGGGCAGGGTCACGCAGTAGCTGCGCAGGCGCGTGGCGACCGGCGCGTAGAAGGCATCGGCGATGCTCGCGTGGCCGAACAGGAAGGGGCCGTCCTGGCCGAACTGTTTGCGGCACAGGCTCCAGACTTCGACGACGCGAGCGACGTCCGCCTCCACCGTGTCCGGCACATCCGCCAGCGGCTGGTTGCGCTGGATATCCATCGGCATGTACGAACGCAACGCCATGAAACCACTGTGCATCTCGGCGCAGACCGAGCGCGCCAGGGCGCGGGCGGCCTCGCCACGGGGCCAGAGGTGGGCTTCGGGGAAGCGCTCGGCGAGGTATTCGGCAATGGCCAGGGAATCCCAGATCACCCCGTGCTCGCACTTGAGTGCCGGCACCTTGCCGGTGGGCGAGTGCTCGCGGATGCGCCGAGCGGTATCCACGCCACCCAGCGGAATCAGGATTTCCTCGAAGTCGGCACCGGTGAGCTGCATGGCCAGCCAGCCGCGCAGGGACCAGGACGAGGTGTTCTTGCTGCCGATGATCAGAGTGAGGGACATGGGCGCGATGCTCTTGAGGGTCGGTCAGAAGACCTTAGAGCGCGCGAGCCATGAAAACAAATTCCCGATTTTCATCCTTCGATGAAAATCGGGAATCGGACGTAAAGCTGCAAGCCAGAAAGCTCTAGCTTGTGGCTGGCAGCTTCAAGCTTGCCGCTGCTTTCAAGTGCGGTATTCCGCGTTGATCTTCACGTACTCATGGGACAGGTCGGTGGTCCAGATAGTCTCGCTGCAGGTTCCGCGGCCAAGGTCGATGCGAATGGTGATCTCTTCCTGGGCCATGACCTTCGCTCCCTGGTCCTCGGTGTAGCTGGCGGCGCGGCCGCCGCGGCTGGCGATGGCGACATCGTCCAGGTACACGTCGATCAGGCTCACATCCAGGTCCGGCACGCCAGCGCGGCCAACGGCGGCGAGGATGCGGCCCCAGTTCGGATCGGAGGCGAACAGCGCGGTCTTGATCAGCGGCGAGTGGGACACGGCGTAGCCGACGTCCAGGCACTCCTGATGAGTCGCACCGCCGTTCACCTGTACGGTGACGAACTTGGTGGCGCCTTCGCCATCACGGACGATGGCCTGGGCCAGCTCCATCGAGACCTCCAGCACAGCCTGTTTCAGCGCGGCAAACAGCGCGCCGGAGGCAGCGGTGATTTCCGGCAGCGCGGCCTGGCCGGTGGCGACCAGCATGCAGCAGTCGTTGGTGGAAGTGTCGCCATCGATGGTGATGCGGTTGAAGGACTTGTTCGCCGCGTCGCGCAGCAGGTCCTGCAGCACGGCCTGGGCAACCTTGGCGTCGGTGGCGATGTAACCGAGCATGGTGGCCATGTTCGGCTTGATCATACCGGCGCCCTTGCTGATGCCGGTGACGGTGATGGTCACGCCATCATGCTCGAACTGACGGCTGGCGCCCTTGGGCAGGGTGTCGGTGGTCATGATGCCGGTGGCGGCATCGGCCCAGTTGTCCACGGACAGGTTGGCCAACGCGGCGGGCAGCGCGGCTTCGATCTTCTCGACCGGCAGCGGCTCGCCGATCACCCCGGTGGAGTACGGCAGCACGGCGTTTTCCAGCACACCGGCAAGCTCGGCCAGCCTGGCGCAGGTGCGGGTAGCGGCGGCCAGGCCCGACTCACCGGTGCCGGCGTTGGCGTTGCCGGTGTTGGTCAGCAGGTAGCGCACCGGGCCCAGGAAACGCTTGCGTGCCAGGATCACCGGCGCGGCGCAGAAGGCGTTGGTGGTGAACACACCCGCTACGCTGGAGCCTTCGGCACAGCGCATCACCACGATGTCCTTGCGACCGGGACGCTTGATACCGGCGGAGGCGATGCCGAGTTCGAAACCGGGAACCGGGTGCAGGGTGGACATGGGGCCGAGACCAACAGCCATGTGACGCGCTCCTATCGAAACAGTGGATCAGATGAGAAAAACGCCGCGAGCGGCTAGGCCGGTCGCGGCGTCGGTATCAGGGTCGGGAGAGGTTATTCCACCTGACCGTGGCAGTGCTTGTATTTCTTGCCCGAACCGCAGGGGCACGGTTCGTTGCGGCCAATCTTCGGCTCGTTGCGCACCGGCTCCATCGGCACCACGTTCGCGGCGCCTTCAGGCTGCTCACCTTCTTCGTCGGTGGCGGTGGCCTGCTCCATGGACGGCGCGGCGGCATGCTGGAACTGCATGCGCTTGGCCATTTCCTCGGCTTCGCGGCGCAGACGGGCTTCTTCCTCGGCCGGGTCTTCGCGGCGAACCTGAACGAAGGACAGCACACGGATGGTGTCGCGCCGGACCGAGTCCAGCAGTTCCTGGAACAGGTTGAAGGACTCGCGCTTGTATTCCTGCTTCGGGTTCTTCTGTGCGTAGCCGCGCAGGTGAATACCGTGGCGCAGGTGATCCATAGTGGACAGGTGGTCCTTCCACAGGTCGTCCAGCACACGCAGCAGCATCTGCTTCTCGAAGGTGCGCAGGGCTTCGGCGCCGGCGAGCTCTTCCTTCTCGTTGTAGGCGGCCACCAGCTCGGCGAGGATCTTCTCGCGCAGGGTTTCCTCGTAGAGTTTCTCGTCTTCGTCCAGCCACTGCTGTACCGGCAGCTTCAGGGCGAAGTCGCTGTACAGCGCTGCTTCCAGGCCGGCGATGTCCCACTGTTCTGGCAGCGACTGCGGCGGAATGTGCTGGCTGATGGTGTTGCTCAGGGTTTCCTCGCGGAACTCGACGATGGTGTCGCCGATGTTTTCGGCCGCCAGCAGGCTGTTGCGCATGTGGTAGATCACCTTGCGCTGCTCGTTGGCGACGTCGTCGAACTCCAGCAGTTGCTTACGAATGTCGAAGTTGCGGCCTTCGACCTTGCGCTGTGCCTTTTCGATGGCGTTGGTCACCATGCGGTGCTCGATCGCCTCGCCCGGCTGCATGCCCAGGGCCTTCATGAAGTTCTTCACCCGGTCGGAGGCGAAGATGCGCATCAGGTGGTCTTCCAGCGACAGGTAGAAACGGCTGGAACCCGGGTCGCCCTGACGGCCGGCACGGCCACGCAACTGGTTGTCGATACGACGGGACTCGTGGCGCTCGGAGGCGATCACGTGCAGGCCGCCGGCTTCGATGACCTGCTGGTGACGCTTCTGCCAGTCGGCCTTGATCTGCGCGACCTGCTCGTCGGTGGGGGTCTCCAGCGCGGCGACTTCCACTTCCCAGTTGCCGCCCAGCAGGATATCGGTACCACGACCAGCCATGTTGGTGGCGATGGTGACCGAGCCCGGACGACCGGCCTGGGCGATGATCTCGGCTTCCTTCTCGTGGTACTTGGCGTTCAGTACCTTGTGCTCGATACCGGCCTTCTGCAGCAGCTGCGAGACGTACTCGGAGGTTTCGACCGAAGCGGTACCCACCAGGATCGGACGCCCCAGCGCCTGGCACTGCTGCACGTCGGTGATGATGGCGGCGTACTTCTCGTCCTGGGTCAGGTAGACCAGGTCGTTGAAGTCCTTACGGGCGACCGGACGGTGGGTCGGGATCACCACCACGTCCAGGCCGTAGGTCTGGCGGAACTCGAAGGCCTCGGTATCGGCGGTACCGGTCATGCCGGCCAGCTTGGTGTAGAGGCGGAAGTAGTTCTGGAAGGTGGTCGAGGCCAGGGTCTGGCTCTCGGCCTGGATCGGCAGGTTTTCCTTCGCCTCGATGGCCTGGTGCAGGCCCTCGGAGAGGCGGCGACCCGGCATGGTACGGCCGGTGTGCTCGTCGATCAGCAGGACCTGGTCGCCCTGGACGATGTACTCGACGTTGCGGTGGAACAGGGTGTGGGCACGCAGCGCGGCGTAGACGTGGGTCAGCAGGCTGAGGTTGTGCGCCGAGTAGAGACTCTCGCCCTCGGCCAGCAGGCCGTTCTGGGTCAGCAGTTCCTCGACGTAGGCATGGCCCTGCTCGTTGAGTTCGACCTGGCGGGTCTTCTCGTCGATGCTGTAGTGGCCCTGCTGGGTCACCTGGCCTTCGACTTCCTCGATGTGGCGATTCAGGCGCGGGATCAGCTTGTTGATCTTGATGTACAGCTCGGAGCTGTCTTCGGCCTGCCCGGAGATGATCAGCGGAGTCCGCGCTTCGTCGATGAGGATGGAGTCCACTTCGTCGACCACGGCGAAGTTCAGCTCGCGCTGGAACTTGTCCTCCAGGCTGAACGCCATGTTGTCGCGCAGGTAATCGAAGCCGAATTCGTTGTTGGTGCCGTAGGTGATGTCGGCGGCGTAGGCGGCGCGCTTCTCTTCCGGCGGCTGGAACGGGCTGACGATGCCCACGGAAAGACCGAGGAACTCGTACAGCGGGCGCATCCAGTTGGCGTCGCGGCGGGCCAGGTAGTCGTTCACGGTGACCACGTGCACGCCTTTGCCGGACAGGGCGTTCAGGTAGACGGCCAGGGTACCCACGAGGGTCTTGCCCTCACCGGTACGCATTTCGGCGATCTTGCCTTCGTGCAGGCTCATGCCGCCGATCAGCTGGACGTCGAAGTGACGCATGCCCATCACGCGCTTGCCGGCCTCACGGGCGACGGCGAAGGCTTCGGGCAGGATCTGGTCGAGGGTTTCCCCCTTGGCAACACGCGCCTTGAACTCTTCGGTCTTGGCCTTCAGTTGCTCATCGGATAGCGGGACCATCTGGGGCTCGAGTGCATTGATGGCCTGGACCTGCTTGGCCATGCGCTTCACTTCGCGCTCGTTCTTGCTTCCAAAGAGTTTTTTCAACAAAGGCGCAAACATATCGACTGGGTCATCCGAACTGGAGAATTGGAGGGCTGCCCGACTGGCTGGCCGCGGCGCGGAACGGCAACGAAGCGGGCATTCTACCCGGAAACGTGTATGAAAAAAGTGCCGAAGTCATCCTTGGAAGCTTCGCACTCCATGACATTTCGGGCAATGCATGGACAGATAACTTTCGATCCGCGTGCTGGATATGGTGACGCGGCCGCACAACTTCAAGGCTGCGCCGCGGCAAGCATCCCCAACCGGAGGAATCCGCCTTCTGCTACCATCGTCCTTCATTCACCCGGGTTCTCCATCATGGCCTTCCGCCCCCTGCCCGCCCAGGCATCGACCAAGCTGCTGCGCGAAGCCAAGCCCCTGCAATCGCTGTTCGCCGAGGCCCAGCGTCTCTCGCGCCTGCAAGAACTGCTCGACTCACAGCTGCAGCCCGCCGCGCGCCCTTATTGCCGTATCGCGTCCTGGCGCGAAGGCAGCCTGCTGCTGATCGTCACCGACGGCCACTGGGCCACGCGGCTGCGCTACCAGCAGAACCGCCTGCTGCGGCAGCTCGCCGCCTTCGATGAGTTCAAAGGACTTGCGCGCATCCTGCTCAAGGTGCAGCCCCACAGTCAGGCCAGCGCGCCGGTACGCAGCGTTACGCTGACGGAGTCGGCCGCCGCCACGCTTCATGAGGCCGCCGAAGGCATCGACAATCCACAGCTCAAGGCAGCCTTGGAGCGCCTTGCCAGCCGTAGCCGCAAGCCGACGGAATAGGCAGAAGGCGCAAACAGTCTGCATAAAAAAAGGCCACCCGAAGGTGGCCTTTGAAGATATTACTGAAGGAAGGAGGTTCCTTTATACGGCCGCGGCGGGTCGCATATAGGAGATCGGCGCGGTCTTGGCGTCCTCGAAGGTCACCACTTCCCAAGCGTCCTTGTCTGCGATGAGGGTACGCAGCAGACGGTTGTTCAGGGCGTGACCGGACTTGTAGCCGATGAACTCGCCGATGAGACTGTTACCCAACAGGTACAGGTCTCCGATGGCGTCCAGGATCTTGTGCTTGACGAATTCGTCCTCATAACGAAGGCCATCTTCGTTGAGCACACGATACTCGTCGACCACGATGGCGTTCTCCACACTGCCACCGAGCGCCAGGTTCTGCGAACGCAGCATCTCGATGTCGCGCATGAACCCGAAGGTACGGGCGCGGCTGACCTCCTTGACGAAGGAAGTGCTGGAGAAGTCCACAACGGCCTTCTGGGTGCGACCACGGAAAACCGGGTGATCGAAGTCGATCTCGAAGCTCACCTTGAAGCCATCGAAGGGCACGAAAGTGGCGCGCTTGTCGCCCTCTTCCACGGTCACTTCGCGCTTGATGCGGATGAACTTCTTCGCCGCTTCCTGCTCTTGCAGGCCGGCGGACTGGATCAGGAATACAAAGGGACCCGCGCTGCCGTCCATGATCGGAACTTCCGATGCGGACAGCTCGACATAGGCGTTGTCGATACCCAGGCCAGCCATGGCCGACAGCAGATGCTCCACGGTATCCACCTTGACGTCACCCTTGATCAGGGTGGTCGACATGGTGGTTTCACCCACGTTCGAAGCTCGAGCGGGGATTTCCACTACCGGGTCGAGATCGGCCCGGCAGAACACGATACCGGTATCGACGGGAGCCGGCTTCAGGGTCAGGTAAACCTTCTCCCCGGAGTGCAGGCCGACACCGGTCGCCCGGATGATGTTCTTCAAGGTGCGTTGTCTGATCATGGCTTTGGCCGTTTTCGCGCAAGTTGCGAACTGTTTTCAACAATGGGCGGCGATGATAGCAGAACCGCCCTTTGCTGAACACCAATCACATTGATACTCCTGATAAATCGACTCAATCGGCCTGACGACGCAGGAAGGCCGGGATATCCAGGTAATCCAGATCGTCCTGCGGATTCAGCTTGGCCGCGGTGGCAGCGCCGCCGTGGGACTGATTGCGCATGACGGTCGGACGGTCCAGGTCGCGGTAGTTCACCGACTGGTGCTCACGCTGAACCGGAGCCTGGGTGCTGACGGCCTGGGTCTGCACGGTGTTGTCGACGACCTTGACCGGCTTCTCCAGGCGCGCACCCAGACCGGTGGCGACCACGGTGACGTGCAGCTCGTCGCGCATGTCCGGATCGATCACGGTGCCCACCTTGACAGTGGCGTGCTCGGAAGCGAACTGCTCGATGATGTTACCCACGTCGGAGTACTCGCCCAGGGACAGGTCCGGACCCGCGGTGATGTTCACCAGGATGCCGCGGGCGCCCTGCAGGTTGACGTCCTCCAGCAGCGGATTGCGGATCGCGGCTTCGGTAGCCTCGCGAGCGCGGTTCGGGCCGCTGGCGCAGCCGGTGCCCATCATGGCCATGCCCATCTCGCTCATGACGGTCTTCACGTCGGCGAAGTCGACGTTGATCATGCCCGGGCGCTTGATGATGTCGGAGATACCGCGAACGGCACCGGCCAGCACATCGTCAGCCTTGGCGAAGGCGGCCAGCAGGCTCGCGTCCTTGCCCAGGATGGTCAGCAGCTTCTCGTTGGGGATGGTGATCAGCGAGTCGGTGCTTTCAGCCAGCGCGCGGATGCCCTCGTCGGCGATCTGCATGCGCTTGCGGCCCTCGAACGGGAACGGACGGGTGACCACCGCCACGGTAAGGATGCCCATTTCCTTGGCAACCTCGGCGATGATCGGCGCAGCACCGGTACCGGTACCGCCACCCATGCCGGTGGTGATGAAGACCATGTCGGCGCCTTCCAGTACCTCGGCGATGCGCTCGCGGTCCTCGATGGCGGCCTGGCGGCCGACTTCCGGGTTGGCGCCAGCACCCAGGCCCTTGGTCACACCCGGGCCGAGCTGCAGCACGGTGCGCGCGGCGATGTTCTTCAGCGCCTGCGCATCGGTGTTGGCGCAAATGAATTCGACGCCATCAACGTTGTTCTTGGCCATGTGGTTCACGGCGTTGCCGCCGCCGCCACCTACGCCGATAACCTTGATGACTGCTGTAGTTGGGACGTTATCTACCAGTTCAAACATTTCCCCTCTCCTTCCTTTCTAGTTGTGTCGCCTACGTTTACCGCGGTGGTAAATCAGAAATTGCCCTGGACCCAGCGTTTAAGCTTTTCCAGTACCGGTGTCTTGGGTTCGTCGCTGCTGAAGCTGCTGCCGGACATGGAGATGCCGTCGGACTGCTTCTGCAGCCCGTACATGAGCAGGCCCACGCCCGTGGAGTAGATTGGATTGCGCACGACGTCGGTCAGTCCTTTGACGCTGTGCGGTACGCCCAGGCGCACCGGCATGTGAAAGATCTCTTCGGCCAGCTCGATCGCGCCTTCCATCTTGGAAGTGCCTCCGGTCAGGACGATCCCTGCCGGAATCAGGTCCTCGTAGCCACTGCGGCGCAACTCCGCTTGAACCAGGGTGAACAGCTCGTCGTAACGAGGTTCGACCACTTCGGCAAGCGCTTGGCGCGACAGTTCCCGCGGCGGCCGGTCCCCTACGCTGGGCACCTTGATGGTTTCGCCCGCACCGGCCAGTTTGGCTAGGGCACAAGCATATCGAATCTTGATCTCTTCGGCATATTGTGTCGGGGTGCGCAACGCCATAGCGATGTCGTTGGTAACCTGATCGCCGGCGATCGGGATCACCGCGGTATGCCGAATGGCGCCTTCGGTGAAGATGGCGATGTCGGTGGTGCCGCCGCCAATATCCACCAGGCACACGCCCAGTTCCTTTTCGTCCTCGGTGATCACCGAGTAGGCCGAAGCCAGCTGCTCGAGGATGATGTCGTCCACTTCCAGGCCGCAGCGGCGCACGCACTTCTCGATGTTCTGCGCGGCGTTCACCGCACAGGTCACCACGTGCACCTTGGCTTCCAGGCGCACGCCGGACATGCCCAGCGGCTCGCGCACGCCTTCCTGGTTATCGATCACGTAGTCCTGGGCCAGGGTGTGCAGCACACGCTGGTCGGCCGGGATGGCCACGGCCTGGGCCGCGTCCAGCACGCGCTCGATATCGGCGCCGCTCACTTCGCGGTCGCGAATCGCCACGATGCCGTGGGAGTTCAGGCTGCGGATATGGTTGCCGGCGATGCCGACGAAAGCCGAGTGGATACGGCAGCCAGCCATCTGCTGGGCCTCGTCGATGGCGCGCTGGATCGACTGCACGGTGGACTCGATGTTCACCACCACGCCCTTCTTCAGGCCGCGCGACGGGTGCGTCCCGATGCCGACGATCTCCAGCTTGCCATCGGCGGCCACCTCGCCCACCAGCGCCACCACCTTGGAGGTGCCGATGTCCAGGCCGACGACCATTTTGCCGCTCTGCACGCTTGCCATGTTTATCGAAGTCTCCTCAACTCACTGCGCGGCGGTGGTCTGGGCCACCGTCGCTTCCGGCACCGGATCGCGCCACGCCACGGCCAGGCCGTTGGGGTAGCGCATGTCGATGCGCGCAATTTTCGAAATCTGCTCTTTCAGCGCCTTGTCGTAGATGGTCACGAGCCGGCGAATCTGTTCTACCGCGTGATCGCGGCCCAGCATGATCTCCACGCCCTGCGCGGTGCCCAGGGTCCAGGCGCCACGTGAACTCATGTCCAGGCTGGAAATGGTGAAGCCCAGCGGACGGAGCATCTGGCTGAGAATCTGGTACTGCTGCATGACTTGTTGCTGAGCGCGCTGCGGACCGGACAGGCGCGGCAGGTGCTCATAGTTGGCCACCTCGCTCGGGGCGAAGGCCTGGCCCTGGTTGTTCAGCAACGCTTCGTTCCCCCAACGGGCAATCGGCAGTTGCTCGTCCAGGCGGACGACCACCTGGTCGGGCCACACGCGACGCACTTCGGCGTGGGCGATCCAGGGCATCTGCTCCAGCTCCTGGCGCATACCGGCCAGATCGATGGTGAAGAAGCTGGCCGAGACGTAGGGGCTGATCCGTTGCTGCACCGCCGCCTGGCTGATGTAGCTCAGATCACCCTCCACGCTGACCCTGGCAATCGGCCGGTCGGCATAGGGCAACGCGTATTGCGCGCCGTAGTAGGCACCGACGCCGAGCACACCCAGCACCAGAGGCCACACCAGCACCTTGAGGAAGCCGAAATTCGGCTTGGGCATGCGGGCGCTGAGCGGCTCCTTGGCCACCAGGCGGCTGGCGCCGCGCGGCACCGGCTTGCGCGCAGGTGCACGGCCGAGTCCGGGATTCTGGTGACGAAGCTGCGCGCCGTTCATGACTTACCCCCTTGCCTCGACGCTGTCGGCGAGGATCGCCAGCACCAGTTGCTGGAAATCCAGGCCGGCCGCGCGCGCGGCCATCGGCACCAGGCTGTGGTCGGTCATGCCCGGTGCGGTGTTCACTTCCAGAAGCCAGAAACGCCCTTCGGCATCCTGCATCACGTCGGCCCGGCCCCAGCCCTGGATGCCGAGGGCATCGCAGGCGCGCGCGGTCAGGTCCTTCAGTTCCTCTTCCTTGGCGGCGTCGAGGCCACAGGGAATCTGGTACCGGGTATCGCTGGCGAGGTACTTGGCGTCGTAGTCGTAGAAGGTGTGCGGAGTACCCAGGCGAATGGGCGGCAACACCTGGCCACGCAGGACGGCGATGGTGAATTCGGGCCCGCTGATCCATTGCTCGACGAGCACCTGCGAATCGTATTTCGCGGCCCCCGCCCAGGCAGCGATCAGCTCTTGCTCGCTGTTCACCTTGGCCATGCCGATGCTCGAACCTTCACTGGCCGGCTTGACGATCAGCGGGAAGCCGAGCCTCGCGGCAGCGGTGCGGCAATCGTCCTCGCTGGCGAGCACGGCATGGTCAGGCGTCGGCAGGCCCAGGCTCAGCCACACGCGCTTGGTGCGCAGCTTGTCCATCGCCAGCGCGGACGCCAGTACGCCGCTGCCGGTGTAGGGAATGCCGGCGATTTCCAGCAGCCCCTGCATGGTGCCGTCTTCACCGCCACGGCCGTGGAGGATGATGAAGGCACGGTCGATCTTCTCGCGGGTCAGACGCTCCAGCAGATCGTCACCCACGTCGATGCCGAAGGCATCCACACCGCCGTCCTGCAGCGCTTGCAGGACCATGGCGCCGGACTTCAGCGATACCTCACGCTCGGCGCTCTTGCCGCCGTAGAGCACGGCGACGCGACCGAAGGCGCGGGGATCGAGGGTGGATTTGAGGACGTCACTCATGCCTTCTTCCCCTCGGCGCCAGCAACGGCGGCACCGAACATCGGATTCTTGATCAGTTGCGGCGCCAGTCCGCCGATATCGCCGGCCCCCTGGCAGAGCAGGATGTCGCCGGGACGCAGCAGCGGCCCCAGCAGCGAGGCGAGATCGCCACCGCGCTCCAGATAGATCGGATCAAGCTGGCCGCGCTGGCGGATGCTGTGGCACAGATGACGGCTGTCGGCACCGGGGATCGGCTCTTCGCCGGCCGGGTAGACCTCCATCAGCATCAGCACGTTGGCGTCGCCCAGCACCTGCACGAAGTCCTCGTACAGGTCGCGGGTACGGGTGTAGCGGTGTGGCTGGTAGACCATCACCAGGCGGCGCTCCGGCCAGCCGCCACGCACGGCCTTGATCACCGCCGCGACTTCGCGCGGGTGGTGGCCGTAGTCGTCGACCAGCATCACGCTGCCACCTTCCACCTGCAGGTCGCCATAGACCTGGAAACGTCGACCCACGCCCTGGAAGCCGGACAGGCCCTGGACGATGGCTTCATCGGAGATGCCTTCGTCGGTGGCGATGACGATGGTCGCCAGGGAGTTCAGCACGTTGTGCAGACCGGGCATGTTTACCGAGACGTCCAGCGGCTCGCGCTCGGGGCGCAGCACGGTGAAGTAGGTGCGCATGCCTTCCTGGCGGATATTGATGGCGCGGACGTCGGCGTCCTCGCTCAGGCCGTAGGTCACGGTCGGACGGGCGACCTGCGGCAGGATCTCGCGCACCACCGGGTCGTCCACGCAGAGCACGGCCAGGCCGTAGAACGGCAGGTTGTGCAGGAAGTCGACGAAGGTGCGCTTGAGCTTGTTGAAGTCGCCGCCATAGGTGCTCATGTGGTCGGCGTCGATATTGGTGACCACCGAAACCATCGGCTGCAGGTGCAGGAAGCTGGCGTCGCTCTCGTCGGCCTCGGCCACCAGGTAGCGGCTGGTGCCCAGCTGCGCGTTGGTGCCGGCGGCGTTCAGGCGGCCGCCGATGACGAAGGTCGGGTCCAGGCCGCCGGCAGCGAACACCGAGGCGATCAGGCTGGTGGTGGTGGTCTTGCCGTGGGTACCGGCGACCGCGATGCCGTGGCGGTAACGCATCAGTTCGGCGAGCATCTCGGCGCGCGGCACCACCGGTACGCGGCGGTCCAGTGCGGCGGCGACTTCCGGGTTGGCCTTGTTCACCGCGCTGGACACCACCAGCACGTCGGCGCCGTCGGCATTTTCCGCACGGTGGCCGATGAATATCTCGGCACCGAACTTCTCCAGGCGCTCGGTGACCGGCGAAGCCTTGAGGTCGGAGCCGGACACTTCGTAGCCGAGGTTGAGCAGCACTTCCGCAATGCCGCACATGCCCACGCCACCGATGCCGACGAAGTGGATGCGGCGGATGCGCCGCATGGTGCGGGTGACGCCGGTGGGTTCTTTAACCACGGGCCACCTCCAGGCAGGCATCGACTACCGTGCGGGTAGCCTCGGGCTTGGCCAGGCTGCGTGCGCGAGCGGCCATGCGGGTCAGGGAATCGGGATGCATCAATACCTCGGACAACTGCGCGGCCAGTTCGGCGGCGCTGGTAGATTTCTGTGGCAGCAGGAGGGCCGCGCCCTCCCGCAGCAAAAATTCGGCGTTCCTGGTCTGGTGGTCATCGATCGCGTGGGGCAGCGGCACCAGGAAGGACGGCAGGCCGGCGGCGGTCAGTTCGCTCACGGTCAGCGCTCCGGCGCGGCAGATCACCAGATCGGCCCACGCATAGGCGGCGGCCATGTCGGCGATGAACGGAGCGACGTCCGCTTCGACACCCGCAGCGCGATAACGCTCCGCAGTAATTTCGTCATGCTGACGACCGGCCTGATGGCGAATGGCCGGGCGAATCTCGGCGGGAACCTGCGCCAGCGCTTCGGGCAGCAGCTTGTTCAGCGGCTCGGCGCCCAGGCTGCCACCCAGCACCAGCAGGTTGACGCGGCGGCCGGCCAGCGGCGCGCGGGCGCCCTCTTCCAGGAACAGCTCGACACGCACCGGGTTGCCGGTGGTCAGGCGCTTGGCGCTGCTGTCGAAGGTGTCCGGGAAGGCTTCGCAGACCCGCTTGGCCAGCGGCGCCAGGCTGCGGTTGGCGGTGCCGGCGACGGCATTCTGTTCATGGATCACCAGCGGCACGCCGGACAGCTTGGCGGCCAGGCCGCCCGGGCCGGTGACGTAACCGCCCAGGCCGAGCACGCAGACCGGCTTGAGCCGGCGAATCACGCCCAGGGCCTGGAACAGCGACTTGAGCAGATCGAACGGCGCGCGCAGCAACGACTTGAGGCCCTTGCCACGCAGGCCGCTGACGTTGATCAGGTGCAGCGGCAGACCGGCCTTGGGCACCAGATCGTTCTCGATGCCACGCGGCGTGCCCAGCCAGTGCACGCTGTAGCCGCGCGCCTGGAACTCGCGGGCGCAGGCCAGCGCCGGGAATACGTGTCCGCCGGTGCCGCCGGCCATGATCAGGACGTTACCTTTCATCGGCAAAGTCCTCTTCGCTGAATTCATATTCCTCGCTGCCCATCACGGTGCGACGTTCCCATTCGATGCGCAGCAGCATTCCCAGCTGGGCGCAGCAGATCACCAGGGAGCTGCCGCCGTAGCTGAGGAATGGCAGGGTCAGGCCCTTGGTCGGCAGCAGGCCGACGTTCACGCCCACGTTGATCAGGAACTGGCCGATCCACAGGAACGCCAGCCCGTAGGCGACGTAGGCGGAGAAGTACTGTTTCGACTGCTCGGCCCAGATGCCGATGTACAGCGCGCGCAGGCTGACGAAGACGAACAGGGCCACGGTGGCCATGGCGCCGACGATGCCCAGCTCTTCCGCGAGGACCGCGAACACGAAGTCGGTGTGCGCCTCGGGGAGGTAGAACTGCTTCTGGATGCTGTTGCCCAGGCCCATGCCGGTCCAGCCGCCACGACCGAAGGCGATCAGCGCCTGGCTGAGCTGGTAGCCCGCGCCGAACTGGTCGGCCCAGGGATCGGTGAAGTTGGTCAGGCGCGCCATCCGGTAAGGCTGGGTCTGGATCAGCAGGACCACGGCGCCCACCGCCAGCGCGACCATCAGGCCGAAGCGGAACAGGCCCACGCCGCCGAGGAACAGCATCGCGGCAGCCGCGCCCATCATCACCACGGTGGCGCCGAAGTCGGGCTCGCGCAGCAACAGGCCGGCCATCGGCAGCAGCACCACGAAGGGCTTGAAGAAGCCCAGCCAGCTCTCGCGCACTTCTTCCTGGCGGCGTACGAGATAGCCGGCCATGAAGACCACCACGAAGACCTTGGCGATCTCCGAGGGCTGGATGTTGAACAGGCCGAAGCCGATCCAGCGCATCGAACCGTTCACCTCGCGGCCGATGCCGGGGGTGATCACCAGCACCAGCAATCCGAAGGCGATGGCCAGCAGCTTCCAGCCCAGGCGCTGCCAGGTTTCCATCGGCACCATCATGGTCAGGCCGCAGGTGACGAAGCCGATGGCCAGGTAGATCAGGTGGCGGACCGAGAAGTACAGCGGATTGCCGGACTGCGCCGCCGCCACTTCGGACGACGCCGAGGTGACCATCACCAGACCGAGACCGAGCAGCGCCAGGCAACCCGCCAGCAGCGGGAAGTCCAGATCGATGCCGTGGCGGCTGATCAGCGGGGACGGATAGGGGCGCAGGAAGGAGAACATCAGGCGAGCTCCTCCACGGCCTTGGCGAACAGGCGTCCGCGTTCTTCGTAGTTCTTGAACATGTCCAGGCTCGCGCAGGCCGGCGACAGCAGCACGGCATCGCCCGGCAGCGCCAGGTCGGCGGCATGTTCGACGGCTTCGTCCAGGGTATTCACGCGGACCTTGGGCACGGCATTGCCGATGGCAGCGCTCACCAGCTCGGCATCGCGGCCCAGCAGCACCACGGCGCGGCAATGCTGCGCGACCGGAGCACGCAGGTCATGGAAGTCGGCGCCCTTGCCGTCGCCACCGGCGATCAGCACCAGCTTGCCGTCGATATCGGCACCCAGGCCTTCGATGGCAGCCAGGGCGGCGCCGACGTTGGTGGCCTTGGAGTCGTCGTAGTAGTTCACGCCGTTGCGTTCACGTACCCACTGGCAGCGATGGGCCAGGCCGGCGAATTCACGCAGGGTCTGCAGCATCGGCTCGAACGGCAGGCCGACGGCGTGCCCCAGCGCCAGCGCGGCCAGGGCGTTGGACTGGTTGTGCGCGCCACGGATCTTCAGCTCGCGGGCTGGCATCAGCGGCTCGAACTGGAAGGCCAGCCACTTCTCACCTGCTCTTTCGGAATCTGGTTCGATCAGGCCGAAGGCCTTGAAGTCCGGCTTGTTGATACCGAAGGTCCAGCACGGCACGGTGTCGGCAATCAGCGGGCGGCTCAGCGCGTCGGCGCGGTTCACCACGACCTGCTTTGCACCACGGAAGATACGGTGCTTGGCCAGGTGGTAGTCGGCCATGCCGTCGTAGCGGTCCATGTGGTCTTCGCTGACGTTCAGGCAGGTGGCGACTTCGGCACCCAGGCGTTCGCAGGTTTCCAGCTGGAAGCTCGACAGCTCCACCACGTACAGCTCGACGTCATCGGCCAGCAGGTCCAGCGCCGGGGTGCCGAGATTGCCACCGACGGCGACGCGCTTGCCGGCGGCCTTGGCCATGTCGCCCACCAGGGTGGTGACGGTGCTCTTGGCGTTGGAACCGGTGATGGCGACGATCGGCGCCTTCGCCTGACGCGCGAACAGGTCGACATCGCCGGACATGCGCACGCCACGGGCGGCGGCCTCCACCAGCGCCGGAACACGCAGCGACAGGCCGGGGCTCACGTAGAGCTCCTGGGCGCGGCAGAGGAAATCGGCGTCGAGGTCGCCGCAGCGCACCTCGACCTGCGGGTACTGCTCGCGCAGGGTCGCCAGTTCCGGCGGATTCGCGCGCGTATCCGCCACGGCAAAGGGCACACCCTGGCGCGCCAGGTAGCGCACCAGGGACATGCCGCTCTTGCCGAGGCCGACAACGATGCGGAATTGGTCGGAAGCGATCAGGCTCATGCTCGATCAGTCCTCAACGCAGTTTCAACGTAGCCAGGCCGATCAGCACGAGAATCACCGTGATGATCCAGAAGCGCACGATCACGCGCGGCTCCGGCCAGCCCTTGAGTTCGAAGTGGTGGTGGATCGGCGCCATGCGGAACACGCGCTTGCCGGTCAACTTGAAGGAGGCGACCTGGATCACCACCGACAGGGTTTCCATGACGAACACGCCACCCATGATGAACAGCACGATCTCCTGGCGGACGATCACAGCGATGGTGCCCAGCGCGGCACCCAGCGCCAGCGCGCCGACGTCGCCCATGAAGACCTGGGCCGGATAGGTGTTGAACCAAAGGAAGCCCAGCCCCGCGCCGACAATGGCGGCGCAGAAGATGATCAGTTCGCCCGCCCCTGGAACGCTGGGGATCAGCAGGTATTCGGCGAATTTGATGTTGCCCGACAGGTAGCAGAAGATCCCCAGCGCTCCGCCGACCATTACGGTGGGCATGATGGCGAGGCCGTCGAGGCCATCGGTCAGGTTCACCGCGTTGCTGGAGCCGACGATCACGAAGTAGGTCAGCACCACGAAGAAGATGCCCAGCGGAATCTCGACGCTCTTCAGCATCGGCACGATCAGGGTGGTCTCGACCGGCGTCTCGGCGGTCATATAGAGGAAGATCGCCGCGCCCAGGCCGAATACCGACTGCCAGAAATACTTCCAGCGGCTCGGCAGGCCACGGGAGTTTTTCTCGATCACCTTGCGGTAGTCATCCACCCAGCCGATGGCGCCGAACAACAGGGTCACGGCCAGCACGACCCAGACGTAGCGGTTCGACCAGTCGGCCCACAACAGGGTGCTGATGGCGATGGCGGTGAGGATCAGCGCACCGCCCATGGTCGGCGTGCCTTTCTTGGACAGGTGCGATTGCGGCCCGTCGTTACGCACGGCCTGGCCGATCTGGCGGATCTGCAGGGTGCGAATCATCCACGGCCCCAGCCAGAGCGACAGGGCGAGCGCGGTCAGCACGCTCAGGATGCCGCGCAGGGTCAGGTACTGGAAGACGCCGAAGCCCTTGTGGAACTGTTGCAGGTACTCGGCGAGCAGCAGCAGCATTTAGTGACTCTCCTCGGAGGAACCACAGAGCGCCGCGACGACTTTGTCCATCGCCGCGCTGCGGGAACCCTTGATCAGAATGGTGGTGGTCGATGCTTCTTCGGCCAAGGCGCCAATCAGGCTGGCCTGATCGGCGAAGTGCCGACCCGCGGAACCGAACGCCTGCACGGCGTGGCTCATCAGCGGACCGACGGCATAGAGCGCTGAGACTTTGCCGATGGCATAGGTTCCCACTTCGCGGTGGGAAGATTCTGCCCAGGCCCCCAGCTCGCCCATGTCTCCGAGGACCAGGACGGTCCGGCCGGAAAAGCCGGCGAGTATATCAATCGCCGCGCAGATTGAAGCCGGATTGGCGTTGTAGCTGTCGTCGATCACACGCATGCCATTCGTCGCCAGCTGGGCTACGGCGCGGCCCTTGACCGGCTGCAGGTTCTGCAGGCCGGAAACGATCCCGACCAGCGGCACGCCCAAGGCATGAGCGGCGGCAACGGCCGCCAGGGCATTGGTCACATTGTGTTCGCCCAGCAGGTTCAATTGGATGCGCGCCTCGCCTACGGGACTGTGCAGGGTAAAGCCCGGGCAACCACGGGCATCACGTTGCACATCGCTGGCGCGGAAGTCGGCGCGAGCATCGTGCAGGCCGAAACTGGAGACACGACGGCCGGCGGCATGGGCCTGCCAGGTGTCGAAGGCCTTGTCGTCGCGGTTGAGGATGGCCACGCCATCGGCGGCCAGCCCCTCGAGAATCTCGCCCTTGGCCAGGACGATCTTGTCCTGCCCGCCGAACTCGCCCACATGGGCAGTGCCGGCGTTGGTGATGATGGCGACGTGCGGGCGGGTCAGACCGACGGTGTAGGCGATCTCACCGATGCGCGAGGCGCCCAGCTCGATGACCGCACTCCGCTGCTCCGGCGCCAGTTGCAGCAGGGTCAGTGGGGCGCCGAGGTCGTTGTTCAGGTTGCCACGGGTCGCCAGGACGTCGCCCTGGGTCCGCAGGATGCTGGCGAGCATTTCCTTCACGGTGGTCTTGCCGCTGGAGCCAGTGACGGCGGCGACACGGCCGGTAAAGGCAGCGCGGTTCAGCGCGCCCAGTTGGCCCAGTGCCACGCGGGTATCGCGCACCACCAGTTGCGGCAGCGGAGCAGCGGGGACTTCTCGCTCCACCAGCGCGGCGACGGCGCCCTTGGCGGCGACGTCGACCAGGTAGTTGTGGCCGTCGAAGCGCGGGCCGGTCAGGGCGATGAACAGTTGGCCCGGCATGATGGCGCGGCTATCGGTGCTGACGGCGTCGAAGGCGACATCCGCGCCCACCACGCGGCCATCGAGTGCGCCGGCGACTTCGGTGAGCGACAGGGGCTTAAGCACGCTTCACCTCCCAGGCAGCTAGAGCCTTGGTGGCTTGATCCAGATCGGAGAACGGATGGCGGACGCCGTCGATCTCCTGGTAATCCTCATGTCCCTTGCCGGCCAGCAGCACGACGTCATCGACGCCGGCCGAAGCGATCAAGCGAGCAATGGCCTCGCCACGACCGGGAACGAACTCCACCGTTTCAGGCCCGGCGAAACCGGCACGGATGTCGGCGATGATCGCTTCGCTCTTCTCGGTACGCGGGTTGTCGTCGGTGACCAGCACACGGTCGGCGTGCTGCTCGGCGATCCGCGCCATGATCGGACGCTTGCCGCGGTCACGGTCGCCACCACAACCGAACAGGCAGAGCAGACGACCATGCACGTGCGGGCGCAGGGCCAGCAGGACTTTCTCCAGGGCGTCCGGAGTGTGGGCGTAATCCACCACCACCAGCGGCTTCTCGCCGCCACCCAGGCGCTGCATGCGGCCAACCGGACCTTCCAGTTGCGGCAACACGGCCAGCACGTCGCCCAGCGGGTAATCCAGGCCGAGCAGCGCACCAACCACTGCCAGCAGGTTGCTCAGGTTGAACTTGCCCAGCAGCGAACTGCGCAACAGGCCTTCGCCTTGCGGAGTGACGACCTGCGCCTCGACGCCGGCATCGCTGAAACGGGCTTCGCGGCAATAGAGGTAGGCCGATGGATCGATCTGGCTGTAGCCCATCAGGCGGGATTCGTGCTTTTCCCCGGCCAGTTGACGGCCAAAATCGTCGTCCAGGTTGATCACCCGGCAACGCAGTCCCTGCCAGGCGAACAACTGGGCCTTGGCGGAGCCGTAGGCTTCCATCGAGCCGTGATAGTCCAGGTGGTCGCGGGACAGGTTGGTGAACACCGCCACGTCGAAGCCCAGCGCCGCTACGCGCCCCTGCTCCAGGCCGTGGGAGGAGACTTCCATCGCCACCGCCCTGGCGCCGGCCTGTTTCAGGCGCGCCAGGGTCGCCTGCACGGCAAGCGGATCGGGGGTGGTATGACGGCCGCTTTCCAGCGCGCCGTAGAAACCGGTACCAAGCGTACCGACGATGCCGCAGCGCTCGCCCAGCAGGTCCAGCGCCTGGGCCACCAGTTGGCTGACGCTGGTCTTGCCGTTGGTGCCGGTCACGCCGACCAGGTCGACGCCACGGCTCGGCTCGCCATAGAAGCGCCCGGCGATGGCGGACAGCTGCCTGGCGAGGCCCTTGATAGCGATCATCGGCACATCGCTGGGCGGCAGATCGACAGCGCCTTCGGCTTCATAGGCAACGGCGGCGGCCCCCAGGGTCAGGGCGCCGGCAATATGCGCGCGACCGTCCTGGCGGCCACCCGGTACAGCGAGGAACAGGTCGCCCGGCTTGACGGTGCGGCTGTCCAGGGTCAGTTCGCGGATCAGCTCGCCGCTTTCAGCCTGCGGCAGCAATTGATTGAGGCTCATCGGCATCAGCCACGCCCTCCTTTGGCGGGCGCAGCATCGGCTTGCTGCTGCGGAGTCGCCGGCAGATTGTCCGGCGGTACGTTCATCAGGCGCAGCGTGCCGGACATCACCTTGCTGAACACCGGCGCGGACACCAGGCCACCGTAGTAGCCGGCCTTGCTGGGTTCATCGATGACGACCACGATCACGTAGCGCGGATTGCTCATCGGGCCGAAGCCGGCGAAC
Organism: Pseudomonas sp. MT3; assembly: GCF_054720805.1. NCBI lineage: Bacteria > Pseudomonadati > Pseudomonadota > Gammaproteobacteria > Pseudomonadales > Pseudomonadaceae > Pseudomonas > Pseudomonas sp. MT3. The sequence continues at coordinate 117,831 of NZ_JBTVPY010000007.1, read as the reverse complement.
AGGGAGCGGTAGGAGTTCTCGGCATAACCCTTGGTGCCGGTTGCGGTTTTGCGCGCGGTACCGGACTTGCCGGCCACGTGGTAGCCCGGCACCTGGGCGCGGAATACGCCGTTGGGCGCCTCGACCACCTGCTGGAGCATGCCCTGCATGGTCTTGGCGACGGATTCGGGGATGACCTGGGTCGAGTCCGGCTGACGGTCGGCGCGGACCATCGTCAACGGCACGCTGCGGCCGTTGTTGGCCAGCGCCGAGTAAGCGTGAGCCAGTTGGATGGCGGTCACCGACAGACCGTAACCGTAGGACAGGGTCGCGGTTTCGGCCTTGCGCCACTCGCGGTAGTTCGGCAGGTTGCCGACGCGCTCGCCGGGGAAGCCCAGGCCGGTGTCCTGGCCGAGACCGACCTTCTGCATCAGGTTGTAGATGGCTTCGCCGCCGATATCGAAGGCGACCTTGCTCATGCCGACGTTACTGGAGCGGATGAGGATGCCGGTCAGGTCCAGCACCGGACCTTCGCTGCGGGAGACGTCGCGAATGGTGTAACGGCCGATCTGCAGGGTGCCGGGGTAGACCTCGACCTTGTCGGTCGGCTTCCAGCGGCCGGTTTCCAGTGCCGCGCTCATGGAGAACGGCTTCATGGTCGAACCGGGCTCGAAAACATCGATCATGGCGCGATTGCGCATCATCGCCGGCTGCAGGTTGCGACGGTTGTTCGGGTTGTAGGTCGGCTGGTTGGACATGGCCAGCACTTCGCCAGTCTTCACGTCGAGGATCACCAGACTGCCGGCCTTGGCGCCGTTTTCCACCAGCGCGTTGCGCAGCTCGCGGTTGGCGAGGTACTGCAGGCGCAGGTCGATGGACAGGGCCAGGGTCTTGCCGGCCTTGGCGTTACGGGTGACCTGCACGTCGCGGATAAGGTGACCACGGCGGTCCTTGAGCACCTGGCGCTTGCCCGGCACGCCGGCCAGCCAGCTGTCAAAGGCCAGTTCGACGCCTTCACGACCACGATCGTCGACGTCAGTGAAGCCCACCACCTGTGCGGCAACCTCGCCGGACGGGTAGAAGCGACGGAATTCCTCGACCGAATAGACGCCGGGGATGCGGTGGGTTTTCACCTGGGCCATCACGCCCTCGCCCTGCTCCGGGGTCAGGCCACGCACCAGATAGATGAACTCCTTGTCGGCGTTCGCCTCCAGGCGTTCCGACAGAGCGGCCCTGGACTGGCCGAGGGCGTCGGCGAGGAAGCCCCACTTCTCGCGCTCGAGCACCAGTTCCTTGGGATTCGCCCACAGCGTGGCAACCGGCGTACTGACGGCCAGCGGCTCGCCATTGCGGTCAGTGATCAGGCCGCGGTGCGCGGGAATGGCGATGTGGCGCACGCTGCGCGCATCGCCCTGTCCCTTGAGGAAATCGTGGTCGATGACGTGCAGGTCGACGATCCGCCAGGCGATGGCGGCCACCATCGTCATCAGCAGGCCGACGACGACGCGGAAGCGCCAGGGGTAGCGAGCTCCGGCGAGATTCTTCATGGCGCCACCATGATGACTTCGGTCGGATCCGGCACGCGCATCTTCAACTGGTCGGTCGCCAGCGCTTCGATGCGGCTGTGCGCCGTCCAGGTGCTCTGCTCCAGGATCAGCCGGCCATATTCGGCCTGCGCCTTGTCACGCACGCTCAGTTCGGCATACAGGGCGTTGAGCAACTGGCGGTTCCAGTACGCGCTGTAGGAAACGGAAATCGCCGACAGCAGCACACCAATGAACAGCAACAGCATGAAGAAACTGCCGGCCGGCAGGCGCTTGACGAAGAGGCGGCTCATCTGAGCTTCTCCGCAATACGCATGACGGCACTGCGCGAACGCGGGTTGGCCTTGAGCTCAGCCTCGGAGGCGTAGACCGGCTTGCCGAGCAGTTTCAGGCGCGGCTCGAAGGGTTTGACCTGGATCGGCAGGTTGCGCGGCAGGTTGTCCGCCTCGCCTTTCACCTGCTTGCGCATGAACTGCTTGACGATGCGGTCTTCCAGCGAGTGGAAGCTGATCACCACCAGGCGACCGCCCACGGCAAGACCTTCCAGCGCGGCGTCGAGGCCCCGCTCCAGATCGCCCAGCTCATTGTTGATGAAGATACGCAGCCCCTGGAAGGCGCGGGTGGCCGGGTTCTTGCCCTTCTCCCAGGCCGGGTTGGCCTCGGTGATCACCGCAGCCAGGTCGGCGGTACGCTCGAACGGCTTTTCCGCACGGCGCTGCACGATGGCGCGGGCCATGCGCCTGGCAAAGCGCTCTTCGCCGTAGTCCTTGAACACACGGGCGATCTCGTCTTCGGCGGCGGTGGCAATCCACTGCGCGGCGCTGACGCCCTGGTCCGGGTTCATCCGCATGTCCAGCGGACCGTCGTTGAGGAAGCTGAAGCCGCGCTCCGGGTCATCCAGCTGCGGCGAGGACACGCCCAGGTCCAGCAGCACGCCGTTCACGCTGCCCTGAAGGCCGCGCGCGGTGAACTCATCCGCCATCTCGGCGAAGGACCTTTGCACAATGACGAAGCGGCCGTCTTCGGCCGCCAGTGCTTTTCCCGTCGCGATGGCTTGGGGGTCCTTGTCGAACCCGAGCAACTGACCACCCGGACCGAGCCTCCCAAGCAAGGCACGACTATGCCCTCCCCTGCCGAAGGTACCGTCCACATAGCGGCCGTCGTCGCGGGGGGCCAGTGCGTCGACGGCCTCCTCGAGAAGAACGGTGATGTGTTGGTAGGTACTATTCACAGGCAGGCTCACAGAATAAGGTCGCGCAATTCGTCCGGCAGGCCGCCGGGCTCTTTAATGGCTGCGAGGTCGGCCTCGGCAACCGCATTCCACTTGTCTTCGTCCCAGAGCTGGAACTTGTTCAGCTGGCCGACCAGCATGGCCCGCTTGTCCAGGCCGGCGTATTCGCGAAGCCGCGGCGGAACCAGGAAACGCCCGGCGCTATCCAGCTCCAGGTCCACGGCATTACCAATCAGCAAACGCTGCAGGCGCCGCGTTTCTTCACGCAACGACGGCAGCTCGCGCAGTTTGGCTTCGATGAGTTCCCATTCAGGGAGGGGGTATACGGTCAGGCAGGTATCGACGGCATCGATGGTGACGATGAGCTGGCCATTGCAACGCGAAACGAGCTCGTCACGATACCGACTCGGCATCGCGAGGCGCCCTTTGGCGTCGAGACTGATGGCGTTAGCTCCGCGAAACACGTCAGCGCTTCCCCTGTGGTTGGCTATCCATGCCTGTTGATCCCACTTTTACCCACTTCATACCACTTTCGCACACTATAGAAATCCACGCTCCCCACCGTCAAGGCGAGCCAGAGGCGAAAAATCCTTACAGGACCGAGATTTAGCGTGCTTATGGAGGGTTTCGGAGGGAAGTTTGACGCGACCAGAAAGAGAAAAGCCCAGTGTTTTCAAAACACTGGGCTTTCACACTTAAAGTGATTTCTTAACTTTGTAACTTCTTCCGATCAGCGACAAATGGTCATGGTGGGAAGAAGTGGAGGGAATGTGGAGAGAGTCGGTCTGTAAGCCGGGTTCTGTCGAGGACAGCCATTCCTCTGGGACATTCATCACTGAATGCCTCAAGCGACCTACCCGAATCCAACGCGGGCCGCGCCAATGGATTCCTATTTGGTCTTGCTCCGAGTGGGGTTTACCTAGCCACGAACTGTTGCCAGCCGTGCGGTGCGCTCTTACCGCACCTTTTCACCCTTACCGGCGCTGTTGCGCTTAGGCGGTTATTTTCTGTGGCACTTTCCGTAGGCTCGCGCCTCCCAGGCGTTACCTGGCACTCTGCCCTATGGAGCCCGGACTTTCCTCCACCCCGTGATGGAACATCACGCAGCAGCGACTGTCCAACCAACTCTCAGTCCGCAAGATTAGCGGCTGACGACGCTCAGGACAAGCTCAAGCCTTACCCTGGCGCTCCAGCGCGATCTGATACAGCTGGTTCTTCCGCACCCCGGTGATCTCCGCCGCCAGCGCTGCCGCGCGCTTCACCGGCAATTCGGCCAGCAATAGATCGAGCACGCGCAGCGTCTGCGCATCCACCGCTTCATCGCCTTCCGGCGCCGGCCTGCCCGCCACCAACAGCACGCACTCGCCGCGCTGCTGGTTGCTGTCGCCGGCGACGAACTCGCGCAGTTCACCCAACGGCAGGCCCTTCAGGGTCTCGAAGGTCTTGGTCAACTCCCGCGCCAACACCGCCGGGCGCTCATTGCCGAAGATCGCCGCCATGTCCTCGATGCACTCCAGCAGACGATGCGGCGCCTCATAGAAGATCAGCGTACGCGGCTCCTCCAGCAGCGCCTCCAGCCGGCCACGCCGCCCCGCGGCCTTGGCCGGCAGGAAACCCTCGAAGACAAAGCGATCCGACGGCAGCCCGGCGGCGGACAGCGCGGCGATCAGCGCGCAGGCGCCCGGCACCGGGACCACCTGAACTCCCGCAGCCCGCGCCTGGCGCACCAGGTGATAGCCCGGATCGGAGATCAACGGTGTGCCCGCATCGGAGATCAGCGCGACGTCTTCGCCGGCCTGCAGCTTCGCCAGGAATCGCCCGCCCTGCTCGCGCTCATTGTGCTCATGGCAGGCCGCCAGCGGCGTTTCGAGGCCGAAATGCTGCAGCAGGCGTACAGAGTGACGGGTGTCTTCGGCGGCGATCAGCGAGACGTCGCGCAGCACCTTGAGCGCCCGGGCGCTGATGTCATCCAGATTGCCGATGGGGGTAGCCACCACATAGAGAGTGCCGAAGGTCACGCGGAAGAACCTCGCCAGGAATGTCGGAAAAGCCGCATTGTATCCCCTTTCCGGTTGCCGCCATCGCGTCACCCTCGCCGCTTGGGTACAATCGGCAGCTCTTTGAATGCGTCACGAGAAGCCCGATATGACCGCTCGCCTGCGCCCGCTTTCCGCCCTGCTCCTTGCCGGCATGCTCGCCGCCTGCGCCTCGTCCCCGTCCTCCAACCTCGGCGAACTGCCGCGCACTCCGGACGCCAGCATCGAACAACTGCTGCAACAGGCTTCCACCGCCAAGCCCGACGAAGCCAACGTGCTGCGCCTCTCCGCCGCCGACCTCGCCTACAAGCAGAAGGACTTCGGACGCTCCTCGCAAATCCTCGAGCAAATCCCCCTGGACAGCCTGAAGCCCGCCCAGCAGGTCTTCGCCAGCACCCTCAAGGCTCAGCTGGAGATGGCACGCAACAAGCCGAAAGCCGCCCTGAAAGCCTTCGAGAATCCGAACTTCCAGCGCCTGGGCGAAATGCCGGTGGAGCTGCAGGCCCGCGCAGGCCTGGTCAAGGCCCAGACCCTGGCGGCAGACAGCCAGACCCTGAGCGCTGCCCGCGAGCGCGTCTTCATCGATCCGCTGCTGAACGCCGAGGCCAGCAAGAGCAACCAGGAGGCCATCTGGGGCCTGGTCTCCAGCCTGCCAGTCGAGCAACTGCAGGCCAGCGGCAACGAAGGCGACCTGAATGGCTGGCTGGAACTGGCGCGCATCACCAAGACCTCGTCGACGCTGAAGGAACAGCAGTCCAACATCGACAACTGGGTCGCCCGGAACCCCGACCACCCGGCCGCCAAGCGGCTGCCCGACGCACTGCAGAAGATCAAGTCGCTGGCCGCCCAGCCGCTGAATACCATCGCCCTGCTGCTGCCGCAGCAAGGCCAATTGGCGTCGGTGTCCCGCGCACTGCAGGACGGCTTCCTCGCCGCCCACTACCAGGCCCAGCAAAGCGGCCAGGCACAGCCGGCGATCAAGCTCTACGACAGCACCCAGGTTCGCTCGCTGGACGAGTTCTATCGTCAGGCCCAGGCCGACGGCGTCCAACTGGTCGTAGGCCCGCTGGAGAAGAACCTGGTCAAGCAGCTGAGCAGCCAGCCGCAACTGCCAATCACCACCCTGGCGCTGAACTACAGCGACAGCGGTCAGGAAGGCCCGGCCCAGCTGTTCCAGTTCGGCCTGTCCGCCGAGGACGAGGCCCGCGAAGTCGCCAGCCGCGCCTGGAACGACGGCATGCGTCGCGCCGTGGCCCTGGTCCCGCGTGGCGAATGGGGCGACCGCGTGCTGGCCTCCTTCAGCCGCAACTGGCAGGCCGCCGGCGGCACCCTGATCGCCGCCGAGCACGTCGACCAGCCGGTAGAACTGGCCCGCCAGATCGCCGACCTGCTGCAACTACGCCAGAGCGAAGGCCGCGCGAAGCGCCTGCAAGGCGTGCTCGACAGCAGCGTCGACACCCAGCCCTCGCGCCGCCAGGACATCGACTTCATCTTCCTCGCCGCCACCCCGCAGCAGGCTCGCCAGATCAAACCGACGCTGGCCTTCCAGTACGCGGGCGACCTGCCGGTCTACGCCACCTCCAACCTCTACAGCGGCGTGAACAACCCAGCCCAGGACCAGGACCTGAACGGCATCCGCTTCTGCGAAACCCCGTGGTTGCTGGAACCGAACAACCCGCTGCGCCAGCAGGTCGCCGCCCAGTGGCCGCAGGCCAACGGCAGCCTCGGCCGCCTCTATGCAATGGGCGCCGACGCCTACCAACTGGCACCGCGCCTGCCGGAACTCAAGGCCGTGCCGAGCATGCAGCTCGACGGCCTGACCGGCACCCTGAGCGTCAATCCCGGCCAGCGCGTCGAACGCCACCTGCCCTGGGCCGAGTTCCGCAATGGCCAGGCGCAGCCGCTGGAGAACAACGGTATTTGATCGGCAACAGCCCCTCCCAGAAGGCCGGGCGCGAGGCGGAAGCCAGCGCCCGCGCCCACCTCGAACAGCATGGATTGCGCCTTGTGGCGCAGAACTGGACGTGCCGCCGCGGCGAGCTCGATCTGGTCATGCTGGACGGCGATACAGTAGTATTCGTCGAAGTTCGCTCCCGCCGGCACAACGCCTGGGGAGGAGCCCTGGAAAGTGTGGACTCGCGCAAGCGTCAGCGCCTGACCGCCGCCGCCGAGCACTTCCTGCAACAGAACGCCCGCTGGAGCAGACACCCCTGCCGGTTCGACATCGTCGCTATCGACCACCGAACCCCAGGCTCCGCAGGGCACTTGAACTGGATTCCCAACGCCTTTGACACCTGATCAGACGCCCGACGAAAGGTCACACCTGATGGACATGCAATCCCGTATCCGCCAGCTCTTCCATGCCAGCATCGAGACCAAGCAACAGGCCACCGAGGTGCTCATCCCGCATATCGAGCAGGCCAGCATGGTCATGGTCAATGCCCTGCTGAACGAAGGCAAGATTCTCTCCTGCGGCAACGGCGGCTCTGCCGGAGACGCCCAGCACTTCTCCTCCGAGCTGCTGAATCGCTTCGAGCGCGAGCGCCCGAGCCTGCCGGCGGTCGCCCTGACCACCGACAGCTCCACCATCACTTCGATCGCCAACGACTACAGCTACAACGAAGTCTTCTCCAAACAGATTCGCGCACTGGGCCAACCGGGCGACGTACTGCTGGCGATTTCCACCAGCGGCAACTCGGCGAACGTCATTCAGGCGATCCAGGCCGCACATGATCGCGAAATGGTTGTCGTAGCTCTGACCGGCCGCGACGGCGGCAACATGGCATCGTTACTGCTGCCCGAAGACGTGGAAATCCGCGTCCCGGCCAAGGTCACCGCACGCATCCAGGAAGTCCACCTGCTGGTCATCCATTGCCTGTGCGACCTCATCGACCGTCAACTATTCGGGAGTGAAGAATGACCCGTACCCCTCTGATCGCAGCCGCACTGGCCGTGACCATGGCACTGGGTGGCTGCAGCAGCTTCGTCAGCGCCACCCGCGACAAGCCGATCGACGATGACAAGGGTACCCGCACCCTTGGCAGCAAGATCGACGACTCGCTGATCGAAACCAAGGTGGAGGTGAACGTCGCCAAAGCCGATCCGGACCTCGACCGCAATTCCCACGTCGTGGTGATCAGCTACAACGGCGTGGTACTGCTGGCCGGCCAGACCCCACGTGCCGACCTGAAGAACAAGGCCGAACAGGCCGCCCGGGAAGTGCAGAAGGTCAAGACCGTGCACAACGAGCTGCAGATCCTGCAGCCCTCCTCCCTGGCCGCCCGCAGCAACGACACCTGGCTGACCACCAAGATCAAGAGCCAGATGCTCGCTGACGCGAACGTGCCCTCCACCCGCATCAAGGTCCTGACCGAGAACGGCATCGTCTACATGCTGGGCCTGGTCACCCGCAAGGAAGGCGACCTGGCCACCCAGGTGGTCCAGGGCGTGGACGGCGTGCAGAAGATCGTCCGCCTGTTCGAGTACATCGACTGATCGAGCGATATATTGCAGGCATGAAAAAGGCGACCCTCGGGTCACCTTTTTATTACTTCACCACCTTGAGACTCGGTCGGCCACTGGGGCGTGGCGGCTCGTCGGAGGGGCCGTCATCGGGCAGATCCTCGTCATCGGTGGGCACCGGCGGTTCCAGGTCGAAGACCATGCCTTGGCCGTTCTCCCGCGCGTAAATGGCCATCACGGCCTGGGACGGAATGTACAGGCCCTGGGCAACACCACCGAAACGACCTTCGAAGCTGACCGCCTCGTTATCCATCTGCAGGTGGCGCACCGCGGTGGGCGAGACGTTGAGCACGATCTGACCATCGCTGGCATAGCCCGACGGCACCCGCACGCCCGGATACTCGGAGTTCACCAGGATATGCGGGGTGCAGCCGTTGTCGACGATCCACTCATAGAGGGCTCGTACGAGGTAGGGACGACTGGAGTTCATCATCAGGCTCCTTAGCGCATATCACGTTCGATAGAGGACAGGCTCGCACGGAAAGTTTCCCGCGCAAACTGTCGCTCCATGTAATCCAGCAGCGGCTTGGCCGGGCGCGGCAGCTCGATGCCCAGGACCGGCAATCGCCAGAGGATCGGCAACAGGCAGCAATCCACCAGACTCAGATCCTCACTGAGGAAGAACGGTTTGTCGGCGAACAGCGGAGATACCCCCGTCAGGCTCTCACGCAATTCCTTTCTCGCCAAGGCGCGCTCGGCGTCCTTCCGGCGTGAATCGAGGATGCGGTCCACCAGGGCACACCAGTCGCGCTGGATGCGGTGTATCAGCAACCGGCTGTTGGCACGCGCCACCGGATAGACGGGCAGCAACGGCGGATGGGGATAACGCTCGTCGAGGTACTCCATGACCACCGTCGACTCGTAGAGGGCGAGATCGCGATCCACCAGCGTCGGCAGGCTGCCATAGGGGTTCACTTCGGCGAGCTTGGCCGGGATGCTGCCGGCGGGTACGTCGATGATGTCGGCGACGACGCTCTTCTCGGCCAGCACCAGGCGCACGCGATGGCTGTAGTGGCAGGAAGGGTCGGAGAAGCAGGTGAGCTTGTTGATTGCGGCCATGCCGCGCGCCTCCTCGCAGGATCTTCTTGTGGGAGGTAGAAAAACGCACGCGCGCCCCGTAGGGCGCGCGCTTGTTACTACGACTGGCGGTGCTTAGTGCACGTCCTTCCAGTATTCGCGCTTGAGCAGGTAGGCGAACACGAAGAAGAAGGCCAGGAACAGCAGGACGTAGGTGCCGATGCGGTGGGACTCCAGCTTGTTCGGGTCAGCCGAATAAGCCAGGAAGGTCACCAGGTTCTTCACCTTTTCGTCGAACTGAGCTTCGTTCAGCTGACCGGTCTTCGGAACGATGGTCAGTTGATCGCAGGCCTCGTGGGTCAGCGGAGTACCGGTCAGAGGATCGTACTGCTTCTTGCCATCCTCGACGACCTGGATCTGCTTGCAGCCAATGACCTGGCGGCCCTGCAGGCTCGCCAGCACGTTCGGCATACCGACGTTCGGGAAGATGGTGTTGTTCACGCCCCACGGACGCTTGGGATCTTCGTAGAACGAACGCAGGTAGGTGTACAGCCAGTCGGTGCCGCGAACACGGGCCACCAGGGTCAGGTCCGGCGGAGCAGCACCGAACCATACCTTGGCGTCAGCAGGCTTCATGCCGATGTCCATGTGGTCACCGATCTTCGCGCCGGTGAACACCAGGTGGCTCATCATCAGCTCTTCCGGGATACCCAGATCACGGCCTACCCGCTCATAACGCTGGAACTTGGCGCTGTGGCAGCCCATGCAGTAGTTGGCGAAAGTACGCGCGCCATCCTGCATGGCGGCCTTGTCGGTCAGGTCGATATCGACGTGATCCAGGGCCGGGCCATGACCTCCGGCGGCAAAGCCGAAGACAGGCAGCAGAGCCAGAACAAATGCAGCGAATTGCTTTTTCATCAGCCAGTCACCCTTTCCGGAACCGGTTTGGTTTTCTCCATCCGGGTGTAGAACGGCATCAGGATGAAGAAGGCGAAATACAGAATGGTGCACAGGCGGGACAGCGTGGTGCCCAGCGGCGACGGCGCTTGCGAGCCGTAGTAGCCGAGGATCACGAAGGATACCGCGAAGATCACCAGCCAGATCTTGCTCAGCCAGCCCTTGTAGCGGATCGAGCGAACCGGGCTACGGTCCAGCCACGGCAGCACGAACAGCACGGCGATGGCCGCGCCCATGGCGATGACACCCATCAGCTTGTCCGGAACGGCGCGCAGGATGGCGTAGAACGGCGTGAAGTACCAAACCGGGGCGATGTGATCCGGGGTCTTGAACTGGTTCGCCATCTCGAAGTTGGGCTTCTCGAGGAAGAATCCGCCCATTTCCGGGAAGAAGAAGATCACGGTGCAGAAGACGAACAGGAAGACCACGACACCGACGATGTCTTTCACGGTGTAGTACGGGTGGAACGGGATGCCGTCCAGCGGGATGCCGTTCTCGTCCTTCTTCTTCTTGATGTCCACGCCGTCGGGGTTGTTCGAGCCGACTTCGTGCAGCGCCAGGATGTGCAGCACGACCAGGCCGAGCAGGACGATCGGCAGGGCGATCACGTGCAGGGCGAAGAAGCGGTTCAGGGTGATGCCGGAGATCAGGAAGTCACCACGGATCCACTGGGACAGGTCTTCGCCGATCACCGGGATGGCGCCGAACAGCGAGATGATCACCTGGGCACCCCAGTAGGACATCTGGCCCCAGGGCAGCAGGTAGCCCATGAAGGCCTCGGCCATCAGGGCGAGGTAGATCAGCATGCCGAAGATCCACACCAGCTCGCGCGGCTTCTGGTAGGAGCCGTACAGCAGGCCACGGAACATGTGCAGGTAGACGACCACGAAGAACGCCGATGCACCGGTGGAGTGCATGTAGCGGATAATCCAGCCGTAATCTACATCTCGCATGATGTACTCGACGGACGCGAACGCTTCTTCCGCCGACGGGGTGAAGCTCATGGTCAGCCAGATACCGGTGAGGATCTGGTTGACCAGGACCAGCAGTGCGAGGGAGCCGAAGAAGTACCAGAAGTTGAAGTTCTTCGGGGCGTAGTACTTGCTCAGATGGTCTTCCCACATCTTGGTCGCGGGGAAGCGGGCATCGACCCAAGCCATGAACTTGTTCATCAGGCTTTCTCCTGGTCCACACCGATGGTCAGCTCATCACCATCCAGCGTATAGGGCGGAATCGGCAGGTTCAGGGGCGCGGGCTGTCCCTTGTAAACGCGGCCGGCGAGGTCGTAATGGGAGCCGTGGCAAGGGCAGAAGTAGCCACCCTTCCAGTCCGGACCGAGGTCTGCGGGAGCGACTTCCGGGCGGAAGGTCGGCGAGCAGCCCAGGTGGGTGCAGATACCGACGATCACGGCCAGCTCAGGCTTGATCGAACGCAGCTTGGGATCGACGTACGCCGGCTGCTCCGAAGCCTTCGACTCGGGGTCGGCCAGTTGCCCTTCGAGGGTCGGCAGCGCGTCGAGCATTTCCTTGGTGCGATGCACCAGGAACACCGGCTTGCCACGCCACTCGGCCACGACCTGCTGGCCCGGCTCGATCTTCCCTACGTTGACCTTCACCGGCGCGCCAGCGGCCTTCGCCTTGGCACTGGGGAACCATGACCCCACGAACGGGACCGCAGCTCCGACCGCTCCTGCCGCACCAACCACCGAAGTGGCCGCGACAAGGAAGCGACGCCGGCCTGCATTCACGCCGTCATTACTCATTCAGTCGTCTCCCATCAGCTTCAAGCCTGTTCAAATCAGGCTTTTAAGTAAAAATTCGAGCCGCGCAAAAAATTCGCCAAATGGTAAAGAAAACCCCTTGTGCTGACAAGGTAATAGCCAGATACGAAGTTAGCGAAACCCTTGCGGGACGGGGCTCGCACGGATGCGACACCTTGCCGCACGAATAAATTAGAGACATAAAAAAACGCCCAGTCCAAAGGATCTGGGCGTTTTTTCGAAGCGTCGTATTAACGCTTGGAGTACTGCGGACGCTTACGCGCCTTACGCAGACCGACTTTCTTACGCTCAACTTCGCGAGCATCGCGAGTGACGTAGCCGGCCTTACGCAGCGAGCTGCGCAGGGTCTCGTCGTACTCGATCAGAGCGCGGGTGATACCATGACGGATCGCACCGGCCTGGCCGCTTACGCCACCGCCAACGACGGTCACGTAGATATCGAACTTCTCGGTGTTCTCGGTCAGCTCGAGCGGCTGACGGACAACCATGCGAGCGGTCTCACGACCGAAGAACTGCTCGATGCTGCGGTTGTTGATGGAGATCTTGCCAGTACCCGGACGCAGGAAGACGCGAGCGGTAGCGGTCTTACGACGGCCAGTGCCGTAATTTTGAGTCGCCGACATAATGAGCTATCCCGTTAAATCTTCAGTTCTTGAGGCTGCTGAGCGGTGTGCGGGTGGTTGGCACCCTTGTACACTTTCAGCTTGCGGTACATGTCGCGGCCCAGCGGGTTCTTCGGCAGCATGCCTTTGACGGCAGTCTCGATAACACGCTCAGGAGCCTTGGCGATCAGCTTCTCGAAGTTGATCGACTTGATACCGCCCGGGAAGCCCGAGTGATGGTAGTACATCTTGTCGGTAGCTTTGGCGCCAGTGACACGAACCTGCTCGGCGTTGATGACGACGATGTAGTCGCCGGTGTCAACGTGCGGGGTGTATTCCGGCTTGTGCTTGCCGCGCAGGCGGGTAGCAATCTCGGTAGCCAGACGACCCAGGGTCAGGCCAGCAGCGTCGACGACGAACCAGTCGCGCTTAACAGTTTCTGGTTTCGCGGTATAAGTTTTCATTCGTTATAGCCTCAGGGGCCGCCTGAAAATAAGACGGCGAATCTTACTGGACAGTGGTTGCCTTGACAAGTCAAGGACAGCCGAAGACAGACACGAATTGGGGCTCGGGTCGGTGTGCGTCCGTAACGACTAGATGTATCGATCGGCAGGCTTTGGCATCCCCCACCGATGAAAGGCTGCGGAATTATGCAGATTCCGGCAGAATTTTCAACCGCTTTGCGCACTTGTTTTCATGAGGAGACCCGCATGGAGTACCGCCCGCTCGGCCGCACCGAACTGAAAGTCAGCACCCTCTGCCTGGGAACCATGACCTGGGGCGAGCAGAACACGCAGGACGAGGCTTTCGCCCAGATCGAGCGGGCCAAGGCCGCCGGGCTGAATTTCATCGATACTGCCGAGATGTACCCGGTGCCGCCGCGTGCGGAAACCTACACCCGCACCGAGCAGATCATCGGCAACTGGTTCGCCCGGCGCGGCGATCGCGCCGATTGGGTGCTCGCCAGCAAGATTGCCGGCCCCGGCAATTCCATCGGCCATATCCGTGGCGGCCAGCCCCGGCATGACCGCAAGAACATCGTCGAAGCGCTGGACGGCAGCCTCAAGCGCCTGCAGACCGACTGGATCGACCTCTACCAGTTGCACTGGCCCGAGCGCAGCACCAACTTCTTCGGCCAACTGGGCTACCAGCACAAGGAAGAAAGCTTCACGGCGCTGGAAGACACCCTGGAAGTGCTCGACGAGCAGGTTCGCGCCGGCAAGATCCGCCACGTCGGCCTGTCCAACGAGACGCCCTGGGGCACCATGCGTTTCCTGCAGATCGCCCAGGAGCGCGGCTGGCCGCGCGCCGTGTCGATCCAGAACCCTTACAACCTGCTCAACCGCAGTTTCGAAGTCGGCCTGGCGGAAATCGCGATCCGAGAACAGTGCGGCCTGCTGGCCTACTCGCCGATGGCCTTCGGCATGCTTTCGGGCAAATACTTCGGCGGCGCCCGGCCAGCGAACGCGCGGATCACCCTGTTCAGCCGCTTCACCCGCTACACCAATCCGCAGAGCGAGGCGGCCTGCGACCGCTACGTCGCCCTGGCCCGCGAGCACGGCCTGGCCCCGGCGCAGATGGCCTTGGCCTTTGTCAGTCGCCAGCCGTTCGTGACCAGCAACATCATCGGCGCCACCAGCCTCGAACAACTGGAGGCCAACCTCGGCAGCTTCGAGCTGAAGCTCTCCGACGAGGTGCTGGCCGGTATCGAGGCGATCCACAAGGAGCAGCCGAACCCGGCGCCTTGAGCCTTTCGCAGGAGCGAGCTTGCTCGCGAACATTTCCCCGGCAACCCCGGAGCCGGGCGGTTCGCGAGCAAGCTCGCTCCTACAAGGCTGCCCGCTTATTACAGCGCGCGGGCGATGATTTCCTTCATGATCTCGTTGGTGCCGGCATAGATGCGCTGCACACGCGCATCGGCCCACGCACGAGCGATCGGATACTCCCACATGTAGCCGTAGCCGCCGTGCAACTGCACGCACTCGTCGAGCACCTTGCACTGCAGGTCGGTGGTCCAGTACTTGGCCATCGCCGCGGTGGGGACGTCCAGCTTGCCTTCCAGGTGCTGCTCCAGGCAGCGGTCGACGAAGACCCGGCCCACCTGAACTTCCGTGGCAATTTCCGCCAGCTTGAAGCGCGTATTCTGGAAGTCCGCCACGGACTTGCCGAAGGCCTTGCGCTCACGGGTGTAGTCCAGCGTCCATTTCAGCGCCGCTTCGGCCGAGGCCAGGGCGCCGAGGGCCACGGTCAGGCGCTCCTGGGGCAGCTCCTGCATCAGGTAGATGAAGCCCTGCCCTTCCTGCCCCAGCAGGTTCGCCTTGGGAATGCGCACGTCCTGGAAGAACAGCTCGGAGGTGTCCTGCGCCTTCATGCCGACCTTTTCCAGACGCTTGCCCTTGGAGAAGCCCGGCGTACCCGCTTCCACCAGGAACAGGCTGGTACCCTTGGCCCCGGCCTTGGGATCGGTCTTGGCGACCACGATCACCAGGTCGGCCAGCCAGCCGTTGGTGATGAAGGTCTTCGAGCCATTGATCACGTATTCGTCGCCATCCAGCACGGCGGTGGTCTTCACGCCTTGCAGGTCGGAGCCGGCGCCCGGCTCGGTCATGGCGATGGCCGAGACCATCTCGCCGGAGATCAGCTTGGGCAGGTAGCGCTGCTTCAGCTCTTCGCTGCCGTAGTGGAGGATGTAGGGCGCGACGATGTCCGAATGCAGGGAGAAACCGATGCCGGTCAGCCCCAGGCGGCCGATCTCCTCGATCACCACGGCGCTGTAGAGGAAGTCCGCCGCCATGCCACCGTAGGCCTCGGGCAGGTGCGAGCAGAGCATTCCCGCCTCACCAGCCTTGTTCCACAGCTGTCGGTCGATATGCCCATCCTTTTCCCACTGGGCGTGGTACGGCACCGCCTCCTGTTCGAGGAACTTGCGGACGCTGTCACGGAACAGTTCATGGTCGGAACTGAACAGGGTTCTTGGAATCATGCGGTGCACCTGCGGATTGGATTATAGGAATTGTAGGAATTGTAGGAATTGTAGGAATTGTAGGAAGGCCGACTGTAGGCCAGCACGAACCGCTCTGCACTGGACACTTTCGCCAAAAAATAAGACGATCCAGCCGCATCATGACCGCTTTAGCGTCATGCCAAGACATCCATAAGAAGCACAAGAATCGATGCCCACCCCAGCTTCCAGCGTGCTGCGCCGCGTCAGCATCCTCGCCACCCACGGCGTCTTCGGCTCCACCCTGATGCAGGCCAAGGACTTCTTCCACATGGCCAGCCTGCGCCACGGCCGCCAACAGGGCCTGGGCCTGCAACCCGGCTTCCAGACCCGCATCATCAGCCCGGACGGCAAGCCGGTGACCAGCTTCAGTGGCGATACGCTGCCGGTGCAGGGCGCACTCGACGATCCGGAACTGGTGATCCTCCCCGCCTTCTGGGGAGACTTCGACGAACTGCTGAGCCATTACCCCGAGGTACTGCCCTGGCTGCGCGAGCGCCACGCCGCCGGCAGCGTGCTCTGCGGCGAGGTGTCCGGCGTGTTCTGGCTGGCCGAAGCCGGCCTGCTCGACGGCAAGGAAGCGACCACCTACTGGCGCTTCTTCCGCGAATTTTCCGAGCGCTATCCGAAGGTGCTGCTCAACCAGGAAAAGCACATCGCCGACGCCGACAACATCTACAGCGCCGGCGGCCTGACCTCGGTCCGCGACCTGTACATCTACCTGATCGAACACTTCTGCGGCGCCGCCGTGGCCCAGGGTGTGGCCCGCGACATCCTTTACGAAGTACAGCGCAGCTACACGCCAGGCCGCCTCGGCTTCGGCGGACAGAAGCTGCACCACGACCCGGCCATCCTGCAGATCCAGCACTGGCTCGAAGAACACTTCTGCGACAAGTTCCGCTTCGAGGATGTGGCCCGCGACCACGGCATGAGCATTCGCAACTTCATGCGGCGCTTCCAGGCGGCCACGGGCGACAAGCCACTGCACTACCTGCAGCGCCTGCGCATCGAGACCGCGCGCAACCTGCTGTCGACCACCCGCAAGAGCATCAAGACCATCAGCTACGAAGTCGGCTACGACGACGCCAGCTTCTTCGCCCGGCTGTTCCGCCAGCACACCGGGTTGTCGCCGAACCACTACCGCCGCCAGTACGAGCGGAAGGAAGCCTGAAACACGCCATCCCTAGGATGGGTTCCCGCCCTCAGGACGCGCCCTATGATCACCTGACGCCTTCACGGGCCGCCCTGACAACAAGAACCACGGGATATCGCCATGCGCCGCTTTCTGCTTGCCCTGCTGGCCGCCTTCAGCCTGACCGCTGTGGCGGACGACACCTGGAAACCCTTCCCCTACGACCAGAGCGCCTTCGACTACAGCGGCGACAAGCTACGCGCCGCCTGGCCGAAGCTGACTCGCGGCTTCGGCAACTACCCCTACCCCGACGCCGACTGGGTCGTGACTATGGCCACCCGGCACCCCGACACCCTGGAGAAGACCGTCGTCGCCGGTACCGGCTTCAGCGGCAAGCCGGAGGAAGCACAGGTCTATGCCGAAAGACTGCAGGACGTGTGGCGCAAGGTATTCCGCGGCGACTTCGCCCAGGCCAAGAAAGACGGTCTGGCGCTGGGCGTCGGCGGCCAGGTACCGGCGATGTTCGCCCAGACCCTTTACGCCCTGTTCCTCGCGCCGACCCAGGAGGAAAAACAGCGCCTGCTCGAAGAAGTGATCAGCTACACCGACGCCGCCGGACCGCTGCTCAACGCCGACCCCATCGCCCAGTTCGGCCGCGCCTATGCCAAGGCACGCCTGGCCGAGGACCTGCCGGTGCCGGTGGTACTCAAGCGCGGCTACACCGGCGACATTCCCAAGGAGCTGGACGCCCTGCTGGCCCAGCAGCCCAACCAACCCTTCGCCCTGGCGCTCTACGGCGGCTATGAGGCCGGTGTGATCCGCAAGGTCGGCAAGCTGGTCGGCAAGATGACCTACGGGGTCAGTGCGGACAAGATGGAGCAGTACTTCGCTCGTTCCTTCCGCGCCGCCAGCGATCTGCCGATCGGCCACTATGAATACGCCAACGCGCTGAACTACGTGTACGGCGAGGACGAGGAGCAGAAGGCGCTGGAACAGTTGAAGAAGGCTACGGCGATCCAGCCGATCACCGCGATGGAAGCGCTGGAGGTCGCCCATGCCCAGCAGTTGCTGAAGAAGGCGCAGCAGGAGATAGCGCAGCACTGATCGTTAAGGCCGTCTTGTAGGAGCGAGCTTGCTCGCGAATCGCCCAGCACCTGAGCTGCCGGTGAAATGTTCGCGAGCAAGCTCGCTCCTACGAAGAGCTGAAAAACAAAAAGGCTGCCCTCGGGCAGCCTTTTTCGTTCATCGCTCTCTCAGGGACGGTGCGGGCGGCTCAGGTATTCGTGGGACTGCATTTCCAGCAGACGGCTCAGGGTGCGCTGGAATTCGAACTCCAGGCGGCCACCGGTGTACAGGTCCTTGAGCTCCACCTCGGCGGAGAGGATCAGCTTGACGTTGCGGTCGTAGAACTCGTCCACCAGGTTGATGAAGCGGCGGGCCATGTCGTCCTTGGCCACGTTCATCTGCTCGACGTTGGAAATCAGGATCGCGTGGAAGATCTTCGCCAGCTCGATGTAGTCGTTCTGGCTGCGCGGACCGTCGCACAGCTCGCGGAATTCGAACCAGGCCACGTCATCGCAGGTGATGCGTGCGCGGATCTCGCGGTTCTCGATCATCAGCGCGTCGTCGCGGGTCGCCGCGGCGCAGTCCGGAGTCAGCGCCTTGAAGTCGCGGCTCATGGCCTGCTCGGCCTGTTCGGACAGCGGCCAGTGGTACAGCTCGGCCTGTTCCAGGGCGCGCAGGCGGTAATCCACGCCGCTGTCGACGTTGACCACTTCGGTGTGCTGCTTGACCAGCGCAATGGCCGGCAGGAAGCGGGCACGCTGCAGGCCGTCCTTGTACAGGCCGTCCGGCACGATGTTGGAGGTCGCCACCAGGCTGACGCCGTTCTTGAACAGCTCCTCCAGCAGGGTCGCAAGGATCATCGCGTCGGTGATGTCGGAGACGAAGAATTCGTCGAAGCAGATCACCCGGGCCTCGTCGGCGAAACGCTTGCCGATGATGGTCAGCGGGTTCTTCTCGCCCTTGAGGGTCTTCATTTCCTCGTGGACGCGCTTCATGAAGCGGTGGAAGTGCGTGCGCATCTTCTGCTTGAAGGGCAGCGCTTCGAAGAAGGTGTCCACCAGGTAGGTCTTGCCGCGGCCGACGCCGCCCCAGAAGTACAGGCCCTTCACCGGCTCCTGGGACTTCTTGCCCAGCAGCTTGCCGAACAGTCCGGACTTGCCTTTATCCGCAGCGATCAGGTCGTCGTAGAGGCGTTGCAGGTGCTTCACGGCGTTCGCTTGTGCGGCGTCGTGGAAAAAATCGGGGCGTTTCAGGTCTTCCTGGTAGCGCTGAAGAGGCGTCATGATCGGTAGCAAGGTAACGAAAACGGGGGCGCACACTGTAGCGGCGCCCCCGTTGCTTGGCAATTGGCCGGTAGTCGGACCGGCCTGCCAACCCTCACTCCTGCGGAGCGAGCGCCTCGCGCAGACGCTGCATGGCGGCGTCGCGTTCCGTGTCGGTGGAGAACTCCGGGCTGTACGCCACGGCTTCGCCATCCAGGCGCACGCTGAAGGCGTTCAGCTCGGCGTGCAGGTCCAGCTCCTCGGACTGCAGGCGCTTGGTCACCTGACCGGCGGCCTTGCCATCGGAGAAGGCGATGGACAGCAGCAGTTGCTCGCCGGCAGCGTCCAGCAGGCGGAAACGGAAGCCGTCATCCTCGCGGAAGCTGACGAAGCGCGCGGCCTTGGCGGCCTTCTTCTTGCCTTCGCTGGCCACCTGCACCTGCTCGCGGAACGAACGCAGGCCAACGGCCTCGCGCAGCTCGCCGAGGAACGGGGTGGCGATGCGACGAGCCTTGGCGGCACCGGCCAGGAGGATGTCCTCCAGATCGGCCGGACGGGTGATCAGCGCATGGTAGCGCTCGCGGGCTTCGCCCAGCTCGTTGTCGAGCAATTCGAACAGGCGCTGCTTGGCTTCGCCCCAGGCCAGGCCACCGAGCAACTCGGCGCGGAACGCCGCCTCCTGCTCGTGGGTGGAGAAGGCCTGGTACAGGGTGAACAGGTGCGAATTGTCCGGGTCCTTCGGCTCGCCCGGCGCGCGGGAGTCGGTGACGATGCGTGCCACGGCGTCCTTGAGCTGCTTGGCGCTGCCGAACAGCGGGATGGTGTTGTCGTAGCTCTTGGACATCTTGCGTCCGTCCAGGCCCGGCAGGGTCGCCACGTCTTCCTCGATCACCACCTCGGGCAGGGTGAACAGTTCCTTGCCGTTGCCGAACAGGTGGTTGAAGCGCTGGCCGATGTCGCGGGCCATTTCCACGTGCTGGATCTGGTCGCGGCCGACCGGCACCTTGTGCGCGTTGAACATCAGGATGTCCGCGGCCATCAGCACCGGGTAGCTGTACAGGCCCATGGTGACGCCGGCGTCCGGGTCTTCGCCGGCCTCGACGTTCTTGTCCACCGAGGCCTTGTAGGCGTGGGCGCGGTTGAGCAGGCCCTTGGCGCTGACGCAGGTGAGCAGCCAGGTCAGTTCCGGGATTTCGGGAATGTCGGACTGCCGATAGAAGGTCGCCTTGTCAGCATCCAGGCCGCAGGCCAGCCAGGTGGCGGCGATCTCCAGGCGCGAACGCTGGATGCGCGCCGGGTCATCGCACTTGATCAGCGCGTGGTAGTCGGCCAGGAAGTAGAAGGAATCTGCCTGCGGATCGCGGCTGGCAACGATGGCCGGGCGGATGGCGCCGGCGTAGTTGCCCAGGTGCGGAGTACCGGTGGTGGTGATGCCGGTCAGGATACGGGTCGTCATGGGAATCCAGGAATCAACACAAATGAAATGGCGGGCCGGATGGTAACGCGGCTGGCCAACCTAGGCGAGCCGGGCCTGTATCAGGTCCTTGAGCTCGATCAGCTTGCCGTGGAAGAAATGGCTGCACTCGGGGATGCGGATCAGTTCGTGGGGCCTGGTCAGTTCGGCGCTCCATGCGTAGACGCGTTCGGGCGTGACCACTTCGTCGGCTTCCGGCTGGATCACCGTCAGCGGGCAGCGCTCGGGCAGGTCGACGTCGAAGCGTTCCACTGGCGGCGCCAGCATGAACAGTTGCGCCAGCGCAGCGCCCTCCTCTTCCAGGCGCTCGGCGGCGTTGCCGGCTACGCAGGAGCCGAAGGAGAAGCCCATCAGGGTCAGCGGCAGTCCCGGATGCTGCTCGGCCAGCCAGCGCGCGGCAGCCAGCGCATCCTCGATCTCGCCGCGGCCTTCGGCATAAGCGCCGCCGCTCTGACCCACACCACGAAAATTGAAACGCAAGGTGGCGTACCCTGCATCCCGTGCGGCGCGCTGCAGGGTGGCGACCACCTTGTTCTGCATGGTGCCGGCGAACAGCGGATGCGGATGACAGATCAGCGCGACGCCCTTGGCGTCGAGCGTGGCGAGGTGCAGGGCTTCCAGTTGGCCGTCGGGGCCGTCGAGGAACAGGGGGATTTCGCGGGTGGTCAAACAACAGCTCCGTGACCCCGTGGCGGGTCGTCTCGTCTAGCACAATACCTGCGCAGGCGGCGAAGCTATCGCCACGGTATACAAGCACAGGTGCAAGCCGCTAACGTAAAGCAAAGCCGTCTATAGAGGAAGGATTCGCGTGGAACAGTCCCTCACCACCTGGTTGCTGCCGCTACTCGCCCTGATCGTCGGGGTCGGCATCGGTTTCCTGATCGCCCGCCTACTGCCCAACGCCGCGCCGAACAAGCTGCAGCGTCAGGTGGACGACATGCAGGATCGCTTCGATAGCTACCAGCGCGAAGTGGTGACCCACTTCAGCACCTCCGCCAGCCTGATGAAGAAGCTCACCCAGAGCTATCAGGACGTCCAGGATCACCTGTCCGAGGGCGCCGAGCACCTGGCCCTGGACGAGCAGACCAAGCAGCGCCTGCTGGCCGCCCTGCACGCCGACGAATACCCCGAGCGCCGCGAGCGCCTGACCCCGCCGGCGAACAACGAAGCGCCGCGCGACTACGCGCCCAAGCCCAGCGAAGGGCCGGGTACGCTGGATGAGACGTATGGGCTGAAAGGCAAATACTGAGTCTCCGTTACGTAGGAAAAGCCCCGCATCTGCGGGGCTTTTTCATCAGCGCTGGGCGATCAGATCGCGCCGCGCTGGCGGAGCAGGTCGAGGACCGCCTTGACACCCTCTTCCACCGACTGGGTCTGGGTGTCGATCACCAGGTCGGCATCCAGCGGCACGTCATAGGGGAAGGACTCGCCCGGGATGTTGTCCTGGCCGGCGGCGTACAGGCCCTGCGGATCGCGCTCGCGGCAGACCTGCGGGGACGCCTGGACATAGACGGTGATGAAGCGCTCGGCTCCGATCAGCGACTTGGCCTGCTCACGACCTTCGGCGCTCGGGGCAACGAAGGCGCACAGACTGATGAGACCGGCTTCGTTGAACTGCTTGGCCACATGGGCGGTGCGCAGCCAGTTCTCGTTGCGACCGGCGCGGTCCTGCGGCAGGCCCTTGTTCAGGTCATGACGCAGGTTCTGGCCATCCAGCACATAGACCGCACGTCCCATGTCGAACAGCTTGCGCTCCACGGCGTAGGCCAGGGTGCTCTTGCCAGCGCCGGAGAGACCGCTGAACAGCACGGTGGCCGGCTGCTGGCCGAAGCGCGCGGCGCGCTCTTCACGAGCGACATGGGCATTGGCGCCGTGGTGCGTGGCGGTGCCGTGACCGGCCTGCGGGGCGGCGATGATCATGCCGGCGCCGACGGTGCCGTTGGTCAGGCGGTCGATGACGATGAAGGCGCCGGTGGTGCGGTTCTGGCCGTAGCCGTCCAGTGCGATGGGCGCATCCAGGCTGACTTTCACGCGGGCGATCTCATTGAGTTTGAGTTCGCTGGCGGGAGTCTCTTCCAGGGTGTTCACGTCCACCTTGTGGGCAATGCTCGGGATGGACCCCGGCACGTAGCTGGTGGCGCGCTTGATGTCGTATTTCTTGCCCGGCAGCATCGGCTCTTCGGCCATCCACACCAGCATGGCGTCGAAGCCGTCGGTCACCTGTGGACGGTTGTCGGCACGCACCAGCATGTCGCCACGGGAGACGTCGATCTCGTCCTCCAGGGTCAGGGTGATGGCCTGGCCGGGACCTGCCTGCTCCAGCTCACCCTCGAAGGTGACGATGGACTTGACCTTGCTGCCCTTGCCCGACGGCAGGGCCACGACTTCGTCGCCCTTGCGCACGATGCCGCTGGCGAGGGTGCCGGCGAAGCCGCGGAAGTTCAGGTTCGGGCGGTTGACGTACTGCACCGGGAAGCGCATGTCGTCGAGATTGCGGTCGCCCGCCACCTCAACGGTCTCGAGGATCTCCATCAGCGACTGGCCGGTGTACCAGGGCGAGCGCTCGGACTTGTTGACCACGTTGTCGCCCTTGAGCGCCGACATCGGCACGAAGTGCAGGGAACTGGTCTTCAGATGGATCTTCTCGGCAAAGGCCAGGTAGTCGGCCTTGATCTGCTCGAACACGCCTTCGTCGAAGTCCTTCAGGTCCATCTTGTTGACGGCGACGACGATGTGCTTGATGCCCAGCAGCGAGGCGATGAAGCTGTGCCGGCGGGTCTGGGTCTGCACGCCGTAGCGGGCGTCGATCAGGATGATGGCCAGGTCGCAGGTGGACGCGCCGGTGGCCATGTTGCGGGTGTACTGCTCATGGCCGGGGGTGTCGGCGATGATGAACTTGCGCTTGGCGGTGCTGAAGTAGCGGTACGCCACGTCGATGGTGATGCCCTGCTCACGCTCGGCCTGCAGGCCGTCGACCAGCAGCGCCAGGTCGACGTCATCGCCGGTGGTGCCGACTTTCTTCGAGTCACGGGTAATGGCTTCCAGGTGATCTTCATAGATCATCTTGGAATCGTGCAGCAGGCGCCCGATCAGGGTGCTCTTGCCGTCGTCGACGTTGCCGCAGGTGAGGAAGCGCAACAGCTCCTTGCGCTCGTGCTGGGCCAGGTAGGCGAGGATGTCCTCGCTGATCAGATCGGATTGATGCGACATGGTGCGAGAACCTTAGAAGTAGCCCTGACGTTTCTTTTCTTCCATCGAGCCGGCGGCGTCATGGTCGATGACGCGGCCCTGGCGTTCGGAAGTTCGCGTCAGCAGCATTTCCTGGATGATTTCCGGCAGCGAAGTGGCAGTGGACTCCACCGCGCCG
This sequence comes from Pseudomonas sp. MT3, assembly GCF_054720805.1. Classification (NCBI taxonomy): domain Bacteria; kingdom Pseudomonadati; phylum Pseudomonadota; class Gammaproteobacteria; order Pseudomonadales; family Pseudomonadaceae; genus Pseudomonas; species Pseudomonas sp. MT3. The sequence continues at coordinate 93,862 of NZ_JBTVPY010000007.1, read as the reverse complement.
GTCAACGGGTAGCAGCCCAGGGTGCGGAAACGCACCATCTTCTTCTGGATGCTGGCCTTCTGCTCGGGCGTGAGGTGCTCGAGGATGCGCTCGTCGTCGATCATGATCAGCGCGCCGTTCATCTCGATGACTTCGCGCTCTTCGGCGAAGTACAGCGGCACGATCGGGATCTGTTCCAGGTAGATGTATTGCCAGATGTCCAGCTCGGTCCAGTTGGACAGCGGGAAGACGCGGATCGACTCGCCCTTCTTCACCTTGCCGTTGTAGACGTTCCACAGCTCCGGACGCTGGTTCTTCGGGTCCCAGCGGTGCTTGCTGTCGCGGAAGGAGTAGACGCGCTCCTTGGCGCGGGACTTCTCCTCGTCGCGGCGGGCACCACCGAAGGCGGCGTCGAAGCCGTACTTGTCGAGGGCCTGTTTGAGGCCTTCGGTCTTCATGATGTCGGTGTGTTTGGCGCTGCCGTGGGTGAAGGGGTTGATGTCCTGTGCCACGCCATCGGGATTGACGTGGGTGATCAGGTCCAGCCCCAGGTCGCTGACCATCTTGTCGCGGAAGCTGTACATCTCCTGGAACTTCCAGCGAGTGTCGACGTGCATCACCGGGAACGGCAGCTTGCCGGGGAAGAAAGCCTTGCGGGCGAGATGCAGCATCACGGCAGAGTCCTTGCCGATCGAGTACAGCATCACCGGGTTATCGAACTCGGCGGCGACCTCGCGGATGATGTGGATGCTCTCCGCTTCCAGCTGTTTCAGATGCGTCAGTTTGTCGACCATGGCTACTCACGGAATTGCTTATGGACGGCCTTCGGGCCGTAGACGAGGGCGCACTCTAACACAGCGCAAGACTCTAACCGGCGATGCTTTTATACCGAAAAAATATACATATATAGCCGTCCGCGCTCACTCGTCGAGCCCCCGGACAACCGGCCGAGGCCGCATTCCTACGGAGGTATGACAGGCAACCGATGGCACCGATGCCGCATCGCGCCGAACCTCGGGTAAAAGAGTCGCCTCGCCCACGAGAGCAACCCGGCACGCCCCCTGCCGATCATCTGGAAAACGCGTTCTGCAACAGAATGAGCGCCAGTACTTCGCCTCTTGCGCTTGCCTGGGAAGCACGCTGCGCTAGCATAGCCAGCACGTTTCCTGCCCCAGAAGATTTCCCATGCGCCGCATCGCCCTCGCTCTGCCTTTGCTTGTCCTGATTTCAGCGTGCAGCAGCAAACCGACTCCCGCTCCGCAGCAGGCCCAAAAGCCGAAGGCGCCGACCCTGATCACGCCCAGCGCGCACCCGGCGTTCGGTTCGGTGCAGCCCATCACCCCCTTGCGCGGCGATTACGCGAACAATGCCAACGCCAATCGTTTCATCGACAGGATGGTGAGCCAGCACGGCTTCAGGCGGCAGGACCTGCATGAGCTGTTTGCCCAGACACAAGAACTGGACTGGGTGATCCGCCTGATGGACCGCCAGGCGCCGAGCTACACGCCACCCAGCGGGCCGAACGGCGCCTGGCTGCGCTACCGGAAGAAGTTCATCACCCCGGACAACGTGCAGAACGGCGTGCAGTTCTGGAACCAGTACGAAGGCGACCTGATGCGCGCCTACCGTACCTATGGCGTCCCGCCGGAGATCATCGTCGGCATCATCGGTGTGGAGACCCGCTGGGGTCGCGTCATGGGCAAGACGCGGATCATCGACGCTCTGGCCACCCTGTCCTTCTCCTACCCGCGCCGTGCCGAGTTCTTCAGCGGCGAGCTGGAGCAGTTCCTGCTGCAGGCGCGCAAGGAAGGCGACGATCCGCTGGCCCTGCGTGGTTCCTATGCCGGTGCGATGGGCTATGGGCAGTTCATGCCCTCCTCCTTCACCCAGTACGCGGTGGACTTCAACGGCGACGGCCACATCGACCTGTGGAACCCGCACGACGCCATCGGCAGCGTGGCCAACTACTTCAAGCAGCACGGCTGGATCAGCGGCGACATGGTGGCGGTGCCCGCCATCGGCCAGGCCCGCTCCCTGGAAGACGGCTTCAAGACCCTGTACCCGGTCGCCACCCTGTCCGCCGTCGGCCTGCGCCCGCAGAGCTCGCTGAACGGCCATCAGCAGGCCAGCCTGCTGCGCCTGGACATGGGCCGCAACTACCAGTACTGGTACGGCCTGCCGAACTTCTACGTGATCACCCGCTACAACCACAGCACGCATTACGCGATGGCGGTGTGGGAGCTGGGCAAGGCAGTGGGGCAGGCGCGCCAGCGCTACGCCACGACCCCCTGAGCCCTCCCGGTGGGGCCGGTCACTGCCGGCCTCAGGCGGGATTCGGGCAATCGATGAACAAATGTTCGATGGCGAAGCGCTTGGCCAGGTAGTCGCCCAGCGCCTGCACACCGTAGCGCTCGGTGGCGTGGTGGCCGGCAGCGATGAAGCTGATGCCGTTTTCCCGCGCGCTATGCACGGTCTGCTCGGAGACTTCCCCGGTCAGGTACGCGTCCACGCCGGCAGCGACCGCCTGATCGATATAGCCCTGGGCGCCACCGGTGCACCAGGCGATGCGCCGGATCGGCTGTTCGCCTTCCACCAGTAGCGGCTCGCGGCCCAGCACATCGCGCACATGGATCGCCAGATCGCTCGGCAGCATGGGTTCGGGCAGCGAGCCGACCAGCACGATGGAGCGCGGATTACTCGGCTCCAGCGGTCCTTCGATCTCGAAGCCGAGCTGGCGGCCGAGCTGCACGTTGTTGCCGACCTCGGGGTGCAGGTCCAGTGGCAAGTGATAGGCCAGCAGGCTGATGTCGCAGTTCAGCAGGGTCTTCAGGCGCCGCTGCTTCATACCGACCACGCAGGGATTCTCGCCCTTCCAGAAATAGCCGTGGTGGACCAGTACCACATCGGCGTCCGCCTCCACCGCGGCGTCCAGCAGCGCCTGGCTGGCGGTCACGCCGGAAACGATGCGGCGCACCTGCGGGCGGCCCTCGACCTGCAGGCCGTTTGGGCAGTAATCCTGGACCTTCGCGGCGTCCAGGTAGCGGTCGGCTTCCTCGACCAGAGTGCTCAGTGCGATAGCCATAGAAATTCCTCCAAACACGGCTCCGGGCGTCTATTTTCTTGGCGCGCCGCCCGTATAATGGCCGCCACCCTATCGGCCATCCCCCGGCCAAGCAACCCCAAGGATTTTCTTCGATGCTGAAGGCCCTGCGTTTCCTCGGCTGGCCCGTGCTGGTTGGCGTCCTGTTGGCGCTGTTGATCATCCAGCATAACCCCCAGTGGGTCGGTCTACCGCAACAGGAAGTGCATCTGCAGCAGGCCCCGTTGCTCAGCCGCATCCAGCAGGGCCCGGTCAGCTACGCCGACGCCGTGAGCAGCGCCGCTCCGGCCGTGGCCAACCTGTACACCACCAAGATGGTCAGCAAGCCGAACAACTCGATGCTCGACGACCCGCTGTTCCGTCGTTTCTTCGGCGATAACCTGCCACAGCAGAAGCGCATGGAGTCCAGCCTGGGTTCGGCGGTGATCATGAGCCCGGAAGGCTACCTGCTGACCAACAACCACGTGACCGCCGGCGCCGACCAGATCATCGTGGCGCTGCGCGACGGCCGCGAAACCATCGCCCGCCTGGTGGGCAGCGACCCCGAGACCGACCTCGCGGTGCTGAAGATCGACCTCAAGGACCTTCCCTCGATCCTGCTCGGCCGTTCCGACGGCATCCACACCGGCGACGTCTGCCTGGCCATCGGCAACCCCTTCGGCGTCGGCCAGACCGTCACCATGGGCATCATCAGCGCCACCGGCCGCAACCAGCTGGGCCTGAACACTTACGAAGACTTCATCCAGACCGACGCGGCGATCAACCCCGGCAACTCCGGCGGCGCACTGGTGGACGCCAACGGCAACCTGATCGGCATCAACACCGCGATCTTCTCCAAGTCCGGCGGCTCCCAGGGCATCGGCTTCGCCATCCCGACCAAGCTGGCCCTGGAGGTCATGCAGTCGATCATCGAGCACGGCCAGGTAATCCGTGGCTGGCTCGGCGTCGAAGTGCAGCCGCTGACCCCGGAACTGGCGGAGTCCTTCGACCTCAAGGGCAAGGCCGGCATCGTCGTCGCCGGCGTCTACCGCGATGGTCCCGCCGCCAAGTCCGGCCTGCTGCCGGGCGACATCATCCTGAGCATCGACGGCCAGGTCGCCGGCGACGGCCGCCGCTCGATGAACCAGGTGGCGCGCACCAAGCCGGGCGAGAAGATCAGCATCGAAGTACTGCGCAACGGCCAGCCGGTGACGCTCAATGCCGAGGTCGGCCTGCGTCCGCCGCCGGCGCCCAACGGCGGCTGAGGCCAGAGCCCAGCCCTGAAATGAAAACGGCGCCCGAGGGCGCCGTTTTCATTTACCGCGACAGACTCACAGTTTCAGGCGCAGCGCATCCAGCAACGCCTGGTTCTGTTCCTCGGTTCCGATGGTGATGCGCAGGAACTGATCGATGCGCGCCTGCTTGAAGTGGCGCACGATCACCCCCTCTTCGCGCAGGGCAGCGGCCAGCCCGGCGCCATCGCGCTGCGGATGACGGGCGAAGATGAAGTTCGCCGCCGAGGGCAGCACGTCGAAGCCCAGGGTCTTCAATTCGGCCACCAGCTTCTCGCGGCTGTGGATAACCGCATTGCGGGTCTGCTCGAAGTAGGCCTGGTCCTCGAAGGACGCCACCGCGCCGGCCAGGGCCAGGCGATCCAGCGGGTAGGAGTTGAAGCTGTTCTTCACTCGCTCCAGCGCCTCGATCAGGTCTTCGTGGCCGACCGCCAGGCCCACGCGCAAGCCGGCCAGGGAGCGCGACTTGGACAGCGTCTGCGCCACCAGCAGGTTCGGGTAGCGGTTCACCAGGGCGATCGCCGTCTCTCCACCGAAGTCGACGTAGGCCTCGTCCACCAGCACCACGGTGTCCGGATTGGCCGTGAGCAGGCGTTCGATGGCCTCCAGCGGCAACAGGCAACCGGTGGGCGCATTGGGGTTGGGGAAGATGATGCCGCCGTTGGCGCGCGCGTAGTCTTCCACACGAATCTGGAACTGCTCGTCCAGCGGCACCGCCTCGAAGTCGATGCCGTAGAGGCCGCAGTAGACCGGGTAGAAGCTGTAGCTGACATCGGGGAACAGCAGCGGCTTGCCGTGCTGGAACAGCCCGTGGAAGGCGTGCGCCAGGACTTCGTCCGAGCCGTTGCCGACGAACACCTGCGAGGACTTAACCCCGTAGTACTCGGCGATGCTCTGCTTCAAGCGGTCGGCGTTGGGGTCCGGATACAGGCGCAGACTGTCGTTCAGCTCGGCCTGGATCGCGGCGACCACCTTCGGCGACGGGCCATAGGGGTTCTCGTTGGTATTCAACTTGACCAGCTTGGCCAGCTTCGGCTGCTCGCCCGGTACGTAGGGCACCAGTTCCTTGACGAAGGGACTCCAGAACTTGCTCATTCTTTATTCACCCTTCTCCAGGATTCGGAACTCGGCGCTGCGCGCGTGAGCGGTGAGGGACTCGCCGCGGGCCAGGATAGACGCGGTCTTGCCCAGCTCGGAAGCGCCCGGCGCGGAGCAGAAGATGATCGAGGATCGCTTCTGGAAGTCATACACGCCCAGCGGCGAGGAGAAGCGCGCGGTGCCGGAAGTCGGCAGCACGTGGTTCGGCCCGGCGCAGTAGTCGCCCAGGGCTTCGGCGGTGTAGCGGCCCATGAAGATGGCGCCGGCGTGGCGGATCTTCGGCAGCCAGCTTTCCGGGTCGGCCACCGACAGCTCCAGGTGTTCCGGGGCGATACGGTTGGCGACCTGGCAGGCCTGCTCCTGGTCGGCGACGTGGATCAGCGCGCCGCGGTTGCTCAGCGAGGTGCGGATGATCTCGGCGCGCTCCATCGTCGGCAGCAGTTTCTCGATGCTGGCGGCGACTTTATCCAGGAACGCCGCATCCGGGCTGACCAGGATCGACTGGGCGTCTTCGTCGTGCTCGGCCTGGGAGAACAGGTCCATCGCGATCCAGTCCGGATCGGTGCCGCCATCGCAGACCACCAGGATCTCCGAGGGACCGGCGATCATGTCGATGCCGACCTGGCCGAACACGTGGCGCTTGGCGGTGGCGACGTAGATGTTGCCCGGACCGACGATCTTGTCCACCTGCGGCACGCTCTCGGTGCCGTAGGCCAGCGCGGCCACGGCCTGGGCGCCACCGATGGTGAAGACGCGGTCGACACCGGCGATGCAGGCGGCGGCGAGGACGATTTCATTGATCTCGCCACGCGGAGTCGGCACCACCATCACCACTTCGGCGACGCCGGCAACCTTGGCCGGGATGGCATTCATCAGCACGGATGACGGGTAGGACGCCTTGCCACCGGGCACGTACAGGCCGGCGCGGTCCAGCGGGGTGACCTGCTGGCCGAGCACGGTGCCGTCGGCTTCGCTGTAGCGCCAGGAGTCCTGCTTCTGCTTCTCGTGGTAGCTGCGCACACGATTGGCGGCCGTCTCCAGCGCCTCGCGCTGGGCCGGGGTGATGCGGGTCAGGGCCAGCTCCAGGCGCTCGCGCGGCAGGATCAGGTCGGACATGGCTTTCGCCTCGACGCCGTCGAAGCGCTGGGTGAACTCCACGACCGCCGCGTCACCACGACTGCGCACATCGGCGATGATATCCAGCACGCGCTGGTTCACGGCATCGTCGGACACGCTTTCCCAGGAGAGCAGATGGTCCAGATGACGCGCGAAGTCCGGATCGGCGGCGTTGAGTCGACGGATAGCGAAGGGTGCGGTCATAGCTGGCCTCTTTAATTGGCAGGTTCTCGGGCGCCGCAAGACTATCAAGCCTACCGTGCGGGCACCCGAGAAAATTTGGCTATGACACGGATAGGCGGCCGCGACCGAAGTCGCGGTATGAATTACGCCCGGTGTCGAGACTCCACCGCTTCGCGCAGGGTGTCGATCAGCGCCTGGATGCGAGCATGCTGCATCTTCATCGAGGCCTTGTTCACGACCAGGCGCGAGCTGATGTGTGCGATCAGTTCCTGGGGCTCCAGGCCGTTCGCACGCAGGGTATTGCCGGTGTCGACCACATCGATGATCTTGTCGGCGAGGCCGACCAGCGGTGCCAGCTCCATCGAGCCGTACAGCTTGATCACGTCGACCTGGCGGCCCTGTTCGGCGTAGTAGCGCTTGGCGACGTTGACGAACTTGGTGGCCACGCGCAGGCGGCCCTTGGGCTCCGGCGCGCCGACCGCACCGGCGGTCATCAGCTTGCAGTTGGCGATCTTCAGGTCCAGCGGCTCGTACAGGCCCTGGCCACCGTACTCCATGAGCACGTCCTTGCCCGCCACGCCGAGGTCGGCGGCGCCGTGCTCGACGTAGGTCGGCACGTCGGTGGCGCGGACGATCAGCAGACGCACGTCATCGAGGGTGGTGGGGATGATCAGCTTGCGGCTCTTGTCCGGATTCTCGGTCGGCACGATGCCCGCCGCCGCGAGCAGCGGCAGGGTATCGTCGAGGATGCGGCCCTTGGACAGGGCAATCGTCAGCATGGTCTGGCTCAGCCCTAGCCCGGCACGCGGCGAATCTTCGCCCCGAGCAGTTGCAGTTTCTCTTCGATGCACTCGTAGCCACGGTCGATGTGGTAGATGCGGTCGATCAGGGTGTCGCCTTCGGCTACCAGGCCGGCGATGACCAGGCTGGCGGAGGCACGCAGGTCGGTCGCCATGACCGGTGCGCCCTTGAGCTGCGGAACGCCGGTGACGATGGCGGTGTTGCCTTCGACCAGGATCTGCGCGCCCATGCGGTTCATTTCGTAGACGTGCATGAAGCGGTTCTCGAACACGGTCTCGATGACCGCGCCGGTGCCTTCGGCCACTGCGTTCAGGGAGATGAACTGGGCCTGCATGTCGGTCGGGAATGCCGGGTACGGCGCGGTACGGATGTTCACCGCCTTCGGCCGGTTGCCCTTCATGTCCAGCTCGATCCAGTTGTTGCCGGTGTTGATGTGCGCGCCGGCTTCATCCAGCTTGGCCAGCACGGCCTCGAGGATGGTCGGATCGGTGTCTTTCAGCTTGACGCGGCCACCGGTGGCGGCTGCGGCGACCAGGTAGGTGCCGGTCTCGATGCGGTCGGGCATGACGCTGTACTTGGCGCCGCCCAGGCGCTTCACGCCGTTGATGACGATGGTGTCGGTGCCGGCGCCCTGGACGTCACCGCCCATCGCGTTGATGCAGTTGGCCAGGTCGACGACCTCGGGCTCGCGCGCGGCGTTTTCCAGCACGGAGCGACCATTGGCCAGTGCGGCGGCCATCATGATGTTCTCGGTGCCGGTCACGCTGACGGTATCGAAGAAGAAGTGCGCGCCACGCAGGCCGCCGGCCGGGGCCCTGGCCTTGATGTAGCCGCCTTCGACGGTGATCTGCGCGCCCATCGCCTCGAGGCCGCGGATGTGCAGGTCCACCGGACGCGAACCGATGGCGCAGCCGCCGGGCAGCGCGACTTCGGCTTCGCCGAAGCGGGCGACCATCGGGCCGAGCACCAGGATCGACGCGCGCATGGTCTTCACCAGCTCGTAGGGCGCCACCAGGGTCTTGATGGTGCTGGCGTCGACTTCGACGTTGAGCTTCTCGTCGATGATCGGCTGCACGCCCATGCGACCGAACAGCTCGATCATGGTGGTGATGTCGTGCAGGTGCGGCAGATTGCAGACGGTCACCGGAGTGTCCGCCAGCAGGGTCGCGGCAAGGATCGGCAGCGCGGAGTTCTTGGCGCCGGAGATGCGGATCTCGCCATCGAGACGAGTGCCGCCGGTAATGATCAGTTTGTCCATTGCAATGTTTCCCCGTGGGCTCAGGAACGCTCGGCCCAGGCGGCGCGGCTGAAGAATTTCATGGTTACGGCATGGATGGCGCCCGAGGCGATCCACTCGTTCAGGTGGGCATAGATCTGCTGCTGACGCTTTACCGGGCTCAGGCCGGCCAGCTCGTCACTGATCAGGTTCAACTGGAAGTTGCAGCCTTCACCTTCCACTTCAACCTGGGTACCTGGAAGTTTCGATTCCAGGAAGTTTTTGACTTCTACGGCCTGCATGCTCAACCTCGTTCGGCGCCCTACGCGCGCGGGTCGGCCATGATACAAAAAAGCCCTCCGCCTGCGAACCCCGCCAGGGGAAGTCGCGGACAGAGGGCCTTCTTCGCGATTCAGTGCTGCAGCGGCAGGATCTCCAGGAGACCGCCAACCTTGGCGATTTCCTGCATGTCCCGGGGCATTCCGACGATCTGCAGCGTCTTGCCAGACTTGTGTGCGTCACGGGTGAAGGACAACAGCAGCGACAAACCGACGCTGCTGGAGCGCTCCACCGCCGAGCAATCCAGGCGCAGGGCGCCGGCCTTGCTCGCGGCGATCAGCCGACCACCCTGCTCACGCAGCCCAGGCCCGGTGCTGTAGTCCAGCACGCCGGCCAGTGCCAACTCGCCGGCAGCGCGCTCGGTGACGCTGCCCTGACTCATTGGGCGCCGCCTTCCGACGGCTGGCCCTTGGCTGCATCCTTGGCCTTGGCGACAACCTGCCCCCAACCGGCAATGGTTGCTTCCAGATCGTTGCGGTTCTTCTGCATGGAGTCGGCGAACTGGTCGCGGAACAGCTTGCCGATATTGATGCCGTTGATGATCACGTTACGCAGGCGCCAGGCGCCGCCCTGGTTGACCATGGTGTACTGCACCGGATACACGGCACCATTGGAGCCGACCACTTCCATGTTGACCGAGGTACGCTCCGGATCCTGCTTGCCGGCGGACGGCAGCACGCGGATGGTCTGGTTGTCGTACTCGAGCAGCGCATTGCCGTAGAACTGGAACAGGCTGTTCTTGAAGGTTTCCTCGAAGCGCTTGATCTGCTCCGGAGTGGCCTGGCGGGAGTACTTGACGGTCATCACACCCCTGGCGATGCCCTCGGAATCCACTACCGGGCCGAGAATGCGGTTCAGGGTGTCGTAGAACGCCTGGGGATTGGTCTTGTAAGACGCCTTGTTGGTTTGCAGATCGCTCAACAGGCTGTCGACGGTCTGTTGCACCACCTGCTGAGCGGTCTGCTCGGCCTGGGCGAACAGCGGCAGCACGGCGAGCACGACCAGAAGGCCACGACGCAAGGTTTTCAGCATGGGATGAATCCTCATTTCTTCGAATCGTCTTTGTTGACCGAATTCAGCAGGAATTTGCCGATCAGGTCTTCGAGCACCAGGGCGGACTGGGTGTCCTTGATGGTATCGCCATCCTTGAGCAACTCCTCGTCGCCGCCGACGCTGATACCGATGTACTTCTCGCCCAGCAGGCCGGCGGTGAGGATGGAGGCGGTGGAGTCGTCCGGCAGGTTGTTCACCTGGCGATTGATCTCCATCGTCACGCGCCCGCGGTAGGTGTCGTGATCCAGATCGATCGCGGTGACCTTGCCGATGGTCACACCGGCCATCGTCACCTTGCCGCGCACGGTGACACCGGAAATATTGTCGAAATAGGCGTATAGCCTATACGTATCGCCCGAATCGCCAATGGTCAGACCGCTGACCCGCAGGGCCAGCAACAACAGGGCCAGCAGACCGGCCAGAATGAACAGGCCTACACCGATTTCCAGGGTGCGGGTTTGCATCAGAAGTCTCCAAACATCAAAGCGGTCAGGATGAAGTCCAACCCCAGCACGGCCAGGGAGGCATAGACTACGGTGCGCGTCGTTGCGCGGCTGATACCTTCCGAGGTGGGCTCGCAGTCATAGCCCTGGAAGACGGCGATCCATGTCACCACGAAGGCGAACACCACGCTCTTGATCACACCATTGAGGATGTCCTTGGTGAACTGCACGCTGTTCTGCATGTTCGACCAGTAGGAACCGTCGTACACACCCAGCCAGTCCACCGCGACCATCGCCCCGCCCCAGATGCCGACGACGCTGAAGATCGCCGCCAGCAGAGGCATGGAGATGAAACCGGCCCACAGGCGCGGCGCGATGATGTACTTGAGCGGATCGACGCCAATCATCTCCAGGCTCGACAGTTGTTCAGTGGACTTCATGTTGCCGATTTCGGCGGTCAGCGCCGAACCGGCGCGTCCTGCGAACAACAGACCCGTCACCACCGGTCCCAGTTCACGCAACAGGGTCAGCGCCACCATCTGCCCAACCGCCTGTTCCGAACCATAGCTCACCAGGATGTTGTAGCCCTGCAGGGCCAGCACCATGCCGATGAACAGCCCGGACACCACGATGATCGCCAGCGACAGCACGCCCACGGCGTACAGCTGCTTGATCAGCAACTGGAAGGCCCCGCTGTGAACCCCACGACCGAAGATCGCATGGACCAGGAACAGGGTCGAACGGCCGAGCGCCTCGAGGACATCGAGGCCCGCGCGCCCGAGCAGTCGGACTCGCTCGAGCTGTGAAGTCTTGCGCATCAGCGTTCTCCCAGCAGATCGGCGCGATAATCGCGGGCAGGATAATGGAATGGCACGGGACCGTCGGGGATGCCCTTCATGAATTGGCGCACGCGCGCATCGTCGAGCTGCTGCAGTTGGTCCGGCGTACCGTGCCCGAGCACGCGGCCGTCGCCGACGATATAGATGTAGTCAGCGATGCTGGCCGTCTCCGCCAGGTCGTGCGACACCACGATGCTGGTAATGCCCAGCGCATCGTTGAGCAGGCGGATCAGGCGCACCAGAACGCCCATGGCGATCGGGTCCTGACCCACGAAGGGCTCGTCGTACATGAGTATCTGCGGGTCCAGCGCGATCGCCCGCGCCAGCGCCACGCGGCGCTTCATGCCGCCGGACAGCTCATCCGGCATCAATTCCACCGCCCCGCGCAGGCCCACGGCCTGCAACTTCATCAGGACAATGTCACGAATCATTTCTTCAGGAAGCTGGGTATGCACCCGCAGCGGGAAGGCGACGTTCTCGAAGACATCCAGGTCGGTGAACAGCGCGCCGCTCTGGAACAGCACGCCGAACTGCTTGCGCATGTCGAACAGATCGCCACGACCGAGGGTGGGAAGGTTCTGCCCATTGACCCACACCTCGCCCTTGGCAGGGCGCAACTGGGCGGCGATCAGCCGCAGCAGGGTGGTCTTGCCGCAACCCGAAGGGCCCATGATCCCGGTGACCTTGCCGCGCGGAATGCGGATGTCCACGTTATCGAAAATCGCACGCTGGCCGCGCTTGAAGGTCAGCCCCTTCAATTCGACAGCGTATTGGTCGTTCGTGCTCATAGAACTCCTTGCATCACGGCACTGTCCCTGTAGCCCGCCCCCACAACGAGAGTACGGCGCGGCGCGACAGGCCGAACGGCCGCGAACTATAGCACTCCGGCAAGCGACGCCCCAAGGCCCGCACCGGGGTCGTTAAGGAAGGGTTCAGCAAAATACGCTCACATTGACAACGTGTTTGATGAGCCTTTGACGCTTTCCCGTTATAATCTCGCCCTTCATTTCGCCCCACGCCCTTCGAACATGAGCCAGAATCACGATTTCATCCACTCCGCGCAACGCACCATTAGTCTTGAGCGCGACGCCGTGGACTCACTGCTGGCGCGCATCGGCGCGAACTTCACCCAGGCCTGCGAGCTGCTGCTGGCCTGTACCGGTCGCGTAGTGGTGGTCGGCATGGGCAAGTCCGGGCACGTCGGCAACAAGATTGCCGCCACCCTGGCCAGTACCGGTACGCCCGCGTTCTTCGTGCACCCGGCCGAAGCCAGCCACGGCGACATGGGCATGATCACCCGTGACGACGTAGTCATCGCCCTGTCCAACTCCGGCTCGACCGCTGAAATCGTCACGCTGCTGCCCCTGATCAAGCGTCTGGGCATCACTCTGATCAGCATGACCGGCAATCCCGAGTCGCCGCTGGCCAAGGCCGCGATCGTCAACCTGGACGCCAGCGTCGAACAGGAAGCCTGCCCGCTGAACCTCGCCCCCACCTCCTCGACCACCGTCTCGCTGGTGCTCGGCGACGCCCTGGCCATCGCCCTGCTGGAAGCCCGCGGCTTCACCGCCGAGGACTTCGCCTTCTCGCATCCGGGTGGCGCGCTGGGCCGCCGCCTGCTGCTCAAGGTCGAGAACGTGATGCACGTCGGCGAGGAACTGCCCCAGGTACTGCTGGGCACCTCGCTCAGCGGCGCACTGCTGGAAATGACCCGCAAGGGCCTGGGCATGACCATCGTCCTGAACGAGGACGGCGCACTGGCCGGTCTCTTCACCGACGGCGACCTGCGCCGCACCCTGGATAAAGGCCTGGACGTGCGCCAGGTGACCATCGACCAGGTGATGACCGTGCACGGCAAGACCGCCCGCCCGGACATGCTCGCCGCCGAAGCCCTGAAAATCATGGACGACCACAAGATCAGCGTCCTCGTCGTCGTCGATGACACGGACCATCCGGTGGGTGTCCTGCATATCCACGACCTGACCCGCGCGGGAGTGATCTGAATGAGCGCCGACCTGCTGCAGCGCGCCAAGGCTATTCGCCTGGCGGTCTTCGACGTCGATGGCGTGCTGACCGACGGCAAGCTCTACTTCCTGCCCGACGGCAGCGAGTTCAAGACCTTCAACACCCTGGACGGCCACGGCATCAAGATGCTCATCGCCTCGGGCGTACGCACCGCGATCATCACCGGCCGGCAAAGCCCGGTGGTCGAACGTCGTGCACAGAACCTGGGGATCCATCACCTGTACCAGGGCCGCGAAGACAAGCTGGTCGCCCTCGATCATCTGCTGGCCGAACTCGGTCTAGGCTATGAGGAGGTTGCCTACCTGGGCGATGACCTGCCTGACCTGCCGGCTATTCGCCGCGCCGGCCTGGGCATGGCGGTGGCCAGCGCCGACCCGTTCGTTCGCCAGCATGCCGACGGCGTCACCCAGGCGCGCGGCGGCGAAGGTGCGGCACGCGAGTTCTGCGAGCTGATCCTGCGCGCCCAGGGCAATCTCGAAGCCGCGCAAAGCGCGTACCTCTAGAGCCGAATATGCCCAAGACACTCCGCCAGAAGCTGCTGCTCGTCCTGATCGCCGTCTTGCTGATTGCGCTCGGCTACTACTGGAACGTCCGCCTGGACTTCAACGAGCGCCAGTTCAAGTCGCAGACCAATGACGCCATCGATTTCTACGCGGTCAACGCCCACAGCGTGCAGTACCGCGTCGACGGTACGCTCGCCTACGAGATGACCGCAGACAAACTGGAGCACCTGAAAGCGACCGACGTGACCCTGGTCACCACGCCCGACCTGTATTTCTACCGCGAACAGGAACCCGAGCCGTGGCATGTCCAGAGCGTTCGCGCCGAGGTGGGCCCCGAGGGCAAGCAGGTCGAACTGATCGACGACGTGCGCGTGGCGCGCACCGATGCGCAACAGCGCACTTTGCTGCTCAACACGACCCGCATGACGGTGTTCCCGGACAAGGACTATGCGCAGACTGACCAGCCGGTGAAGATCACCGAACCCAACGGTGTCACCACGGCCAATGGAATGAAAGCGTATCTGAAAGACAGCCGGATGATCCTGCTGTCCAACGTAAGAGGTCAGCATGAGGCTCGTTAACACCCTCCCCCTTCTCCTCAGCCTCGCCGCCGCCATCGGCAGCTCCGCCGCCTGGGCCCTTCCCACCGACCGGGAACAGCCTATCCGCGTCCAGGCCGACAGCGCCGAACTGGATGACAAGCAAGGCGTTGCCGTCTATCGCGGCGACGTGGTGGTGACCCAGGGCAGCATGAAGCTGACCGGCAACACCGTCACGCTCAAGCAGAACAAGAACGGCGACATCGAGGTCGTCACCTCGGTGGGCAAGCCCGCCTACTTCGAACAGAAGCCCGCGCCGGACAAGGAAATCACCAAGGCCTACGGCCTGACGATCCAGTACTTCGTCACCCAGAACCGTGTCGTGCTGATCGACCAGGCCAAGGTGATCCAGGAAGGCAACACTTTCGAAGGCGAAAAGATCGTCTATGACACCCAGCGCCAGATCGTCAACGCAGGCCGCGCCACCGGTACCCAGGTGACCACGCCGCGCCCGCGTATCGACATGGTCATCCAGCCCAAGAAAAAGCAGGATCAAGCGCAGTAATGGCCACGCTCACCGCCCAGCACCTCGCCAAGAGCTACAAAAGCCGGCAAGTGGTCCGCGACGTCAGCATGAGTATCGACAGCGGACAGATCGTCGGCCTGCTCGGCCCCAACGGAGCGGGCAAGACTACCTGCTTCTACATGATCGTCGGCCTGGTCCGCGCCGACCAGGGCGTGGTACGCATCGACGACCAGGACGTCACCCACCTGCCCATGCATGGCCGCGCCCGTGCCGGCATCGGCTACCTGCCGCAGGAAGCCTCGATCTTCCGCAAGCTGTCGGTGGCCAACAATATCAGCGCGATCCTCGAAACACGCAGCGACCTGGATCGCGCCGGTCGCCAGGAAGCACTGGAAAGCCTGCTCGAGGAGTTCCACATCCACCACATCCGCGACAACCTCGGCATGAGCCTGTCCGGCGGCGAGCGGCGCCGCGTGGAAATCGCCCGCGCCCTGGCCAGCGCACCGAAGTTCATCCTGCTGGACGAACCCTTCGCCGGCGTCGACCCGATCTCCGTGGGCGACATCAAGCAGATCATCCATCACCTCAAGGCCAAGGGCATCGGTGTGCTGATCACCGATCACAACGTCCGCGAGACGCTGGATATCTGCGAAACCGCCTACATCGTCAACGACGGCCAACTGATCGCCGAGGGCAGCTCCGAGACCATCCTCGCCAACGACCTGGTGAAGGAAGTCTATCTGGGCCACGAGTTCCGTCTCTGACCCGGAAGCCGCCCTTCCGGCGGCGCCTCGCCCCGTTCCACGACGGCCCGGACCTGTGTCCGGCGCCGTGCATTCTGCCGTCTCGAGCCTGCCCGATACTCAGGTTGTAACGAAAGGTCGACAGACCCTAGGCAAAGCGTCCAGACTCAGGCATATAATTTGCTTCCTCGCGGCGCCCAGGCGTCCGTAGTCGTGGATATGGCGCTTGCTGCGCCAGCGAACAAGGTGCCTAGTTCCAGCCATGAAACCATCGCTCGTCCTCAAGATGGGCCAGCAGCTGACGATGACTCCGCAGCTGCAACAGGCCATCCGACTGCTCCAGCTCTCCACGCTGGACCTGCAACAGGAAATCCAGGAAGCCCTGGAGTCCAACCCGATGCTGGAACGTCAGGAAGACGGCGACGACTACGACAACAGCGACCCAATGGCCGACGGCGACGACTCCGCCGCCCAGGGCGCCAGCAGCAACTCGCAGGACAGCTTCCAGGAAAACACTACCCCCAGCGTCGACAGCCTCGACGAGGACCAGTGGGCCGAGCGCATCCCTAACGAGCTGCCGGTCGATACCGCCTGGGAAGACATCTACCAGACCAGCGCCAGCAGCCTGCCCAGCAGCGACGATGACGAGTGGGACTTCACCGCCCGCACCTCCGCTGGCGAAAGCCTGCAGAGCCACCTGCTCTGGCAGGTCAACCTGGCGCCGATGTCCGACACCGACCGCCTGATCGCCCTGAGTATCATCGACGGCATCAACGACGACGGTTATCTCGAAGAGTCCCTCGACGACATCCTCGCCTCCATCGACCCGGAACTGGGCGTGGAGATGGACGAGGTGGAAGTCGTCCTGCGCCGCGTGCAGCAACTCGAACCCGCCGGCGTCGGCGCACGCAACCTGCGCGAATGCCTGTTGCTGCAACTGCGCCAGTTGCCGGCCAAGACCTACCTGCTGACCGAGGCCCTGAAGCTGGTCTCCGATCATCTCGACCTGCTCGGCAGCCGCGACTACAGCCAACTGATGCGGCGCATGAAGCTCAAGGAAGACGAGTTGCGCGAGACCATCGAGCTGATCCAGTCGCTGCACCCGCGTCCCGGCTCGCAGATCGAGTCCGGCGAAGCCGAATACGTGGTGCCGGATGTCATCGTCCGGAAACACAACGACCGCTGGCTGGTAGAGCTGAACCAGGAAGCCGTGCCGCGCCTGCGGGTCAACTCGCAGTACGCCGGCCTGGTGCGCCGGGCGGATTCCAGCGCCGACAACACCTTCATGCGCAACCAGTTGCAGGAAGCGCGCTGGTTCATCAAGAGCCTGCAGAGCCGCAACGAGACGCTGATGAAGGTGGCGACCCAGATCGTCGAACACCAGCGCGGTTTCCTCGAATACGGCGAGGAGGCGATGAAGCCCCTGGTCCTGCACGACATCGCCGAAGCCGTGGGCATGCACGAGTCGACCATCTCGCGCGTCACCACGCAGAAATTCATGCATACCCCGCGTGGCATCTTCGAGCTGAAGTACTTCTTCTCCAGCCACGTCAGCACCGCCGAGGGCGGCGAATGCTCGTCCACCGCGATCCGCGCCATCATCAAGAAACTGGTCGCGGCGGAAAGTCCGAAAAAGCCATTGAGTGACAGCAAGATCGCTGGTTTACTGGAAGCACAGGGCATTCAAGTGGCACGTCGCACCGTCGCCAAGTACCGGGAGTCCTTGGGGATTGCTCCCTCCAGCGAACGCAAGCGACTGGTATGACGTTGATCCACGCCAAAGTGTTCCGGCGGCAGGCCACCTAACCTGCCACTTATACACGGGCAATAAGGAGAAAGCGGTATGCAAGTCAACATCAGTGGACATCAACTGGATGTGACCGACGCCCTGCGCGACTATGTCGTCGAAAAACTCGGACGACTGGAGCGCCACTTCGACAAGATCACCAATGTTCAGGTCATCATGGAGGTCGAGAAACTGAAGCAGAAAATCGAAGCCACCCTGCATATCGCAGGGGGTGAGGTGGTGGCCTGTGCCGAACATGAAGACATGTACGCAGCCATCGACCTGCTCACCGACAAGCTCGACCGCCAACTGATCAAGCACAAGGAAAAATACCTCGAACGCCAGCAGGGTGTTGGCGTCCGTTAACCCTTCCCTATGATTCGACTCGAGCAAATCCTGACCCCCGGCCGTTCCCTGGTGAACGTGCCGGGCGGCAGTAAAAAACGCGTCCTTGAACAAATCGCAAACCTGGTAGCTCGCGAGCTACCAGGTTTCGATGCGCAAGACATCTTCGAAAACCTGGTGGCTCGGGAACGCCTGGGCTCCACCGGATTCGGCAATGGCATCGCCATTCCGCACTGCCGCCTCCCCGGCTGCCAGTCCCCCATCAGCGCGATCCTGCACCTGGACGCCCCGGTCGACTTCGACGCCCTCGACGGCGCGCCGGTCGATCTGCTGTTCGTCCTGCTGGTGCCGGAAGCCGCCACCGAAGAGCATCTGGAGCTGCTTCGGCAGATTGCTTCCATGCTCGACCGTTCCGACGTCCGTGACCGCCTGCGCCACGCCGCCAACGGCGAAGAGCTGTACCGGATCGTCGTGGACTTCCAGAACGGCCACTGATCATGCGCCTGATCATCATCAGCGGACGGTCCGGCTCGGGCAAGAGCACCGCACTCAACGTGCTCGAGGACAACGGTTTCTACTGCATCGACAACCTGCCCGCCAGCCTCCTCCCGGACCTGGCGCAACGTGCGTTGCTGCACACCGAACTGCTGCACCCGCAGGTCGCCGTCTCCATCGACGCGCGCAACCTGCCCAGCCAGCTGCAGCGCTTCCCCGAGTTGCTGCAGGAAGCCCGCGACAAGCACATCCAGTGCGACGTGCTGTACCTCGATGCCGATGACGAGACGCTGCTCAAGCGCTTCTCCGAGACGCGCCGGCGCCACCCGCTGACCAGCGACAGTCGCTCGCTGGCCGAAGCCATCGCAGACGAGGCGTACCTGCTGGCGCCGATCGCCGACCTGGCCGATCTCAAGCTCAACACCACGAACCTGAACCTCTATCAGCTGCGCGACGTGCTCAAGCTGCGCCTCTTGAACAAACCCGAACTGGGTACCGCCTTCCTCGTCGAGTCCTTCGGCTTCAAGCGCGGCATGCCGGTGGACGCCGACCTGGTGTTCGACGTGCGCTGCCTGCCCAATCCGTACTGGAAGCCCGAGCTGCGCGAACACACCGGGCTCGACGCGGATGTCCAGGAGTACCTGGCCGCGCAACCCGACGTCGAGGAGATGTACCAGGATATCCTCGGCTACCTGAACAAGTGGCTGCCGCGCTTCGCCGCGAGCAACCGGGCCTATGTCACCATCGCCATCGGCTGTACCGGTGGCCAGCATCGCTCGACCTACCTGGCCGAACGCATCGGCAAGGCCCTCAAGGAAAGCCTCACCAACGTGCAGATTCGCCACCGCGACCTGAGCTAGTAGCAACACACAACAAAGGACAGCCCCTCGCGATGCCCGCCCTCGAAATCACCATCATCAACAAGCTTGGTCTGCACGCCCGTGCAGCAGCCAAATTCGTCGGCGTGGCGGGACGCTACCCCTGCCAGATTCGCGTAGGACGCAACCCGGAAAGCACCGTCGACGGCAAGAGCATCATGGCCGTGATGATGCTGGCTGCCGGCAAAGGCACCAACCTGCATATCGCCGCCGAAGGCGACCAGGAAAACGAGGCGCTGAACGCACTGACCGAGCTGATCAACAACTACTTCGACGAAGGCGAATGAGCGCCCGAAGTGGCCTTGCCCGAATGAAAAGGCCCGCCAGATGGCGGGCTTTTTCATGGCTGGCGAATCAGTTGCCGGCGACGGTCATACGCTCCACCAGCACGGAGCCGGTGTGCAGATTGCCGCGGAACTCCATGTCATTGCCAATGGCCACGATGTTGCGGAACAGATCGCGCAGGTTGGCGGCGATGGTGACTTCCTGCACCGGGAACTGGATTTCACCGTTCTCCACCCAGTAGCCGCCGGCGCCACGGGAATAGTCGCCAGTCACCAGGTTCACCCCCTGCCCCATCAGCTCGGTCACCAGCAGCCCCCGGCCCATACGACGGATCAATGCGGCCTGGTCCTCGTCACCGTGGCTGACGAACAGGTTATGCACACCGCCCGCATTCGCGGTGCTCGGCATGCCCAGCTTGCGGCCGGAATAGGTGCCGAGGATGTACGACACCAGATCGCCGCCTTCGACGAAAGGTTTGGCATAGGTAGCCAGGCCATCGCTGTCGAACGAGGCGCTGCCCAGCGCACCGGCCAGCAAGGGACGTTCGTCGAGGGTCAGCCACTCGGGGAACAGGCGCTGCCCCAGCGTCCCTTCGAGGAACGACGACTTGCGGTACAGGCTGCCGCCGGAAATCGCCGACAGGAAGTGACCGAACAGCCCCACCGCCATCTCCGGCGCGAACAGTACCGGCACCTCCGCGGTCGCTACCGGTCGCGCACCCAGGCGGCTGGCGGCGCGCTCGGCGGCACGGCGACCGATGGATTCGGGAGTGGCCAGCAGTTCACCGCGACGGTTCACGTCGTACCAGTAGTCGCGCTGCATCTGCCCTTCGCCTTCGGCGATCATCACGCAGCTCAGGCTGTGCCGGGTGCTCGCGTAGCCGCCAACGAAACCGTGGCTGTTGCCGTAGACGCGGCACCCCTGATGGGTATTCACCGTGGTGCCGTCAGCCTTGGTCACTCGCGCATCCGCGGCGAAGGCCGCCGCTTCGCAGGCCAGAGCGCGTTCCACCGCCTGGTCCGGTGTGATCGACCAGGCGTGGTAGAGGTCCAGGTCCGGCAGATCCCGGGCCATCAACGCCGGATCGGCAAGACCGGCGCAATCGTCCTCGGAGGCGTGCTTGGCGATGGCCAGCGCCGCCGCCACGGTTTCACGGATGGCATCGGCGCCGGTGGCCGAAGTGCTCGCCGAACCCTTGCGCTGGCCGACATACAGGGTGATGCCAAAACCCTGGTCACGGTTGAACTCGACGGTTTCCACCTCGCCCTGGCGCACCGACGTGGACAATCCCTGCTCCACCGAAACCGCCACCTCGCAGGCGCTGGCGCCCTGCCGGGAAGCCTCGGCAATGATCCGCTCGACCTGCTCGCGCAGCTCGGGAAGGACGTCCGGGCTGACCGCCGGGTTGTGTTCGCTCATTACGTGCCTCTCCTGTTCATGTACCGGCGACATCGCGCTCGGGCGACGGCGACCGGCCGGGCCGGACAAGCGGCCCTCGACTCGTTATCATGGCGGCGTTTTCTACGAGACTCCCGCCATGGCTGAAATTCACGATGACGACTCGCTCTTCGAAGAGAAGAGCAAGTCGCAAGTCAAACGCGAGCTGCACGCCCTGCAGGACCTCGGCGAGCGCCTGACGACGCTCAAGCCGGACCTGCTGGAGCGCATGCCGCTCACCGATCCGCTGCGCCGCGCACTGGACGAAGCACCCAAGCACAAGGCCAACGCCGCCAAGAAGCGCCACCGGCAGTTCATCGGCAAGCTGATGCGCGACCAGGACATCGACGCCATCGTCGCGCTGCTGGATCAGGTAGACACCTCGACCCGCCAGTACAACGAACGCTTTCACGCCCTGGAGCGCTGGCGCGACCACCTGATCAGCGGCGGTGACGCGGCACTGTCCGCTTTCTTCGGCGAATACCCCGAAAGCGACCGCCAGCATCTGCTCCAACTGATCCGCCACGCCCAGCACGAGGCTGCTCACAACAAGCCTCCGGCGGCGGCGCGGAAGATCTTCAAGTACATCCGCGAGCTGGACGAGGTCAAACGCGGCCTGCGTTGAGCAGCCGCGCCCTTCCCTTCCTGCCTCACCGGCAACGACCTCAGGCGCCCGTGCCGCCGACAGTGATCGCGTCGATCTTCAGGGTCGGCTGACCGACACCGACCGGCACGGACTGGCCGTCCTTGCCGCAGGTGCCCACGCCGCTGTCCAGCGCCAGGTCGTTGCCGACCATGGACACCCGGCTCATCACTTCCGGACCGTTGCCGATCAGGGTCGCGCCCTTCACCGGGCGGGTGATCTTGCCGTTCTCGATCAGGTAGGCCTCGCTGGTGGCGAAGACGAACTTGCCGCTGGTGATGTCCACCTGGCCGCCGCCGAGGTTGGCGCAGTAGATACCGCGCTCGACGCTGGCGATGATCTCTTCCGGTTCGCTCTGCCCGGCCAGCATGTAGGTGTTGGTCATGCGCGGCATCGGCAGGTGCGCATAGGACTCGCGGCGACCGTTGCCGGTGCGTGCCACGCCCATCAGGCGGGCGTTGAGCTTGTCCTGCATGTAGCCCTTGAGGATGCCGTTCTCGATCAGCACGTTGCAGTTGGTCGGCGTGCCTTCGTCGTCCACCGACAGCGAACCGCGGCGGCCGGCCAAGGTGCCGTCGTCGACGATGGTGCACAGGCTGGAAGCGACCTTCTCGCCCATCCGGCCGCTGTAGGCCGAGCTGCCCTTGCGGTTGAAATCACCTTCCAGGCCGTGACCCACTGCTTCGTGCAGCAGCACCCCGGACCAGCCGGCGCCCATCACCACCGGCAGGCTGCCGGCCGGCGCGGGAACGGCTTCGAGGTTGACCAGTGCCTGGCGCAACGCCTCGCGGGCGTAGCTCATGGCACGGTCTTCCTGGAGGAAATACTTGTAGTCGGTACGTCCGCCGCCGCCGTGGCCGCCACGCTCGCGACGGCCGTTCTGTTCGACGATGACGCTGACGTTGAAACGCACCAGCGGACGGATGTCCGCCGCCAGCGAACCATCCGTCGCAGCAACCAGTACCTGGTCCCAGACGCCGGCGAGACTCACGGTGACCTGCTGGATGCGCGGGTCGAGGGCGCGGGTAGCGGCGTCGATCTTCTGCAGCAGTTCCACCTTTTCCGCGCGACTGAGCACATCCAGCGGATTCTCGCCGGCGTACAGACGCTGCGGCGCCACGGCGCTGAAGGCCTGCACCTTGCCACTCTGGCCGGCCCGGGAAATCGAGCGCGCCGCGTGGGCGGCCTGGACCAGCGCTTCGTGGGTGATCGCGTTGCTGTAGGCGAAGCCGGTCTTCTCGCCGGACTGAGCACGCACGCCGACGCCCTGGTCCATGTGGAAGCTGCCTTCCTTGACGATGCCGTCCTCGAGCATCCAGGACTCGGAGACCTGGCTCTGGAAGTACAGGTCGGCAGCATCGATGCCCGGGCCGCTGAGTTCGTGCAGCACCGGCGACAACCGCTCGATATCCAGACCACCGGGGGCCAGCAGGTGCTGGCTGACGGATGACAACAGTTCGCTCATATCTACTCCGTACGCGCCGGTCGCGGTTCGACCGGCGGGAAAAATCGTCTGTGCCGGGCAATCGGCATGCGCTGCCGGACCGCCGCCTGTTCCTCGCTGTCGCGCTCGGCCAGCAGTACGGCCTCGCCCTTGGCCTGTTCGGCCAGGATACGCCCCCAGGGATCGACAATGGCCGACTGCCCCCAGGTCTCCCGGCCTTTGGGATGGGTACCGCCCTGCCCGGCCGCCAGCAGGTAGCACTGGGTCTCGATGGCGCGGGCCCGGATGAGGACTTCCCAGTGTGCCGCACCGGTCACCGCGGTGAAGGCCGCCGGGGCCGTGATCAGCTCCGCGCCGGCCTCGCGCAGCGCGGTGTAGAGCTCGGGGAAGCGCAGGTCGTAGCAGACCGTCAGCCCCAGGCGCCCGACCGGGGTATCGGCCACCACCACGCGCCGGCCGAAGGCGTAGTCGTCCGACTCGCGATAGCGGCCACGGGCGTCGGCGACGTCCACGTCGAACAGGTGCAACTTGTCGTAGCGCGCCGCCACCTCGCCCTGGTCATCGACCAGCAGCGAGCAGGCATTGGCCTTGGCGTCCGGCTGGCCAGCCGGCGGCAACGGCAGGGTACCGGCTACTATCCACAACCTGAGGTCGCGGGCAGTGCTTTTCAACCAGGGCAGGATCGGTCCCTGCCCTTGCGCCTCGGCGCGGCCGAGATCGGCAAGATCGCGGCGCCCCATCGCGGCGAAGTTTTCCGGCAGGACGGCAAGGCGCGCGCCACTCTCCGCCGCCTGCTCCAGCAGGCGACAAGCGGCGCTGAGATTGGCCAGGACATCGTCCTGGCTGACCATCTGAATGACGGCAATGGACATGCTGGGCTCCGGCTGTCTCATGGGTTTCATGCTAACCGATGCCCGACGACTCTGCTCAATGGGGTTTTTCGAAGGGCTTCTCGAAGGTGATGGCCGGGCTCTGCCAGGGGCCTTTCACGCTGTACTGCACGCTGGCGAAGCGCGCCACCTTGTCGCCCAGCAGCTTGTCCACCACGAACAAGGCGCCACCGATGGCCGGCGCGCCGACGATCAGCGCCGCCAGCGGCAGGTTGTTGGTCACCGGCAGGGTCACCAGCAGCTTCGCATCGATCTGGTCGTGGGCCAGGTCCAGCGTCCCGTTCAACTCCAGGTTGCTCGACGGCCCGCTCAGGTGCAGCGGCTCGCGCGTGAAGTAGACGCCATCGCTGGCCGTGAGCACGCCCTTCACCCGGTCGTAGCTCAGCCCCTTGCCCAGCAGGTCGGAGAAGTCCAGGCGCAGGCGGCGGTTGATGGCGTTGAAGTTGAGCAGACCGAACACGCGCAAGGCATTGGCTCCGCCTTCCACCTCGACGAACTGCCCCTTGCGCATGTTGGCATCCACCGTGCCGCCGAAACGCCGCAGATTCAGCGCAGCCGGCGATCCCGGCCAGTTCCCGTTGATGTCGACACGAAAACGTTCGCTGGTGACACTGGGCGCGAAGTCCCAGGCGGTGAGTACATCGGCGAGGTTCTTGCCGTCCAGTCGCCCCTCGAAGTTGCTGCGCGATGCGCCGGCCGCACCATCCCAGCGCAACGTCCCCTTGACCGCCAATCCACGCAGGTCGAGCGCCACATTGTTGAAGCTCGCGCCGGTCGGCGTCGGCCGCAGATTGAAGCTCCAGGCACCAACCGGTTTGCCGGCCTTGATGACCTGACGAATCGAAACGTCCATCGCCGGCAGCGAACGCGGATCGATGTTGGCCATCGGATCGGGCGCCTCCACGGCGCCGGGTGAATCGATGGCCTCACCCTTCGGCAGGTCGATGCGTTCGAGCTGGACCAGGATCGGCCGGCTGCCGCCGTCGGGCACCGTGATCTTGCCGGATACCAGCGAGCTGACCAGCCCCAGCTGCCAACTGCTGTCGACGCGGGCGAGATCGACGCTGAGATTGTCCAGGGACTGGCCGAAGCCCTTGAAATGATCGATCTGCAGATCGGCGCCGCGCAACAGGCCGGCAGCGCCCTGGACACCGGTACCGGCGTATTTCTTCAGCACGGCCTGCCAGGCATCGCCGTCCACGGTGTCGACGCGACCGCGCACCTGCAGGCCATTCCAGTTCGGCAGTACCGCCGGATCGGCGCCCAGGCGCAATACCCCTCGTCCGGCGAGAGGCTTGTCCGCCGGGGCGGCATAGGCCAGGCTGGCGCGGTCGCCATAGGTTGCCCAGTAACGCCGTTCGGCGCCATCGAGGGTCATGCGCCACTCGCTGTCCCGAGTCTCGGCGGCGGTCTTGCCGAAGGGCGCGGGCAAATCGATGTTGACGCCCTGCAGGTTGGAGGCAACCTGCAACTGGCTGTCCTTGCCGTCCAGCAACAGGTTCATCTGGAACGGAATGCGACCGTCCACCGGCAACTGCTGCTGCACCTTGCCCCAGTCCAGCAGGGTCTTCATCGGCATCTGCCCGCCCACCAGCACCCGCGTGCGCGGCGCGCCACTGCGTCCTTCGGCACGGATGCTGCCGGTGATCCGGGTCCCCAGCGCCTGGGCCGAGACATTCTGCGCGCTCAGGCCACTGTCGGTGTCGTAACGAAACTTGCCCTTGAGCTGTTCGAGACCAAGCTCAGGCTTGGCGATCTTCAACCGCGCGGACTCGGTGGCGAAATCGACGATCACCCGCGCCTGCCGGGCCTGTTCCTTGGCCAGCGGGATGTCCAGCTTGAGATGCCCCGCAAGGCTGCCTTCGCCGGTCCAGCCCTCGAAGGTGTGCTGGGCGCCGATGGGCGAGTCCTGGAGGATCTTCAGGCCATCGTCGAGGCTGCTGTCGATGTCGCCGTCGACGTGCAGGTGGGAAACCTCGCCGCTCGGCACATGGGGGATCTCCACCGATACATTGCGCACCTGGCTCTGCAGGATCTGGCCGGAGCGCGCGGTGACGCTCACGCCGCTGTCCTCCACCCGCACCTCGCCTTCGGCCTTGCTCAACCCCGGCCAGCCCGGCTGGTAGTCGAGCACGCCGTCGTGGACCTTGAAGTACAGACTCATGGCGTGCGCCTCGGGCGCCGAACCCTTCTGCAGCGAGCCCTGCCAGAGGAAGTAACCCTGTTCGATGCGCCCGCCCTTGATCGAGCCCTTGAGCCAGGCGGCAAGGTCCTTGCTCATCTGTGGAATGACGGTGGGCAGGTACTTGCTGGTGAAGCGCGCGTCGCCATTGCTCATGCCGACCCGCAGGTCCATGTAGTCTTCCCGGGCCGGGTCGCGCATCAGGCGGACCAGCATGTCGCCGGCGAGGTTGCCCTCCTCGCCCTCGACCTTCATCAGGCGGCTGCCGAGGGTGAAGGCCTCGTCGTTCAGCTGGAAGAACAGGCGCGCATGGGCGCTGCGGTAATGCCAAGGCTCGGGGAACAGGGTCGCCAGGTGCAGCATGAAGTCCTGCGCCGAGGCATCCAGCTGGCCGCCACCGAGGTTGCCGCTGAAGGTGCCGTCGACGTTGGCCACTGCGGGAACCTCATGGAACGCGCTGACGCCCACCTTCTCCAGGTTGGCGGCATAGGCCACGCGCTCCGCGCCTTCGCGCCCGGGCCAGTAGTCGAAGTTGACGTTATGCAGCACGCCCCTCGGCTTCAGGCCGTCGAGCCACTCGACAACCTTCTCCGGCAGCGGCGCCAGGGCGGTGATCATGGGGCCCAGCGGCGTCAGGTCGAGGCGATCGGCCTGCAGTTGCCAGTGTTCCTCGCCCTTCATCCGCCGCGCCAGGGACAACTCTACCTCGCCCCAGCGGGTATCCCCCAGGTTGGCCGCCAGGTCGGCGACACGCAGGTCGAAGTCCTCGCCGTTGCGCTGGTAATACAGGCTCACGCCGAAGTCGCCCAGGCTGACTGGCTTCTGCTCGCCCAGCCCGACCTTGATCGCGGGCGCATTGAGACGCGCAACACCCGACACCGCTACGCCCTTCTCGATCGTCGCCCAGAACTCGCCGCCCGCCTTGAGTTCGGAGAGTTTCCAGGCACCGGTCAGACGCTCGGGCAGCCACTTCGACCAGTCCGTCTGCGGCAGGCTCAGGTAGGCCTGCGCCGAGCTCTGCCGCCAGTCGTCGCGATTCAGGCGGGTTTCCAGCCGGGCCGCGACGGGCTCGCCGCCCGGCAGCGTCAGGCGCGCATCGAGGTGCTGGCGGCTGCCGCTGTGCAGCGTCATGCCGACGTAGCTCAGCGACAGCGGCTCCGCGCCTTGCGGCAGCACGGTCAGTTGGCTGTCCATCAGGGACAGGCGGCGCGGCGCCAGCAGAAGGTCGATCAGCTTGCGCGGATCGGTGTCGCCGCCACGGCTGGGCAGGCCATCGACCTGCCACTGCCCCTGCCCGTCTTCCCGCAGGGTGAGTTGCAGGCCCTCCAGCGCCAGGCTGTCGATACGTGGCTGGCGGGCCATCAGGCTGCCGAGGATGTCGGGCGTCAGGCGCACGCGCTCCAGGCGCAGCGCGTCGTTGCCATCGCCCAGCTGGATATCGCGCACCACGATGATCGGGCCGAAATCCTGCCAGTGGCCTTCGAGCCCGCCAATGGTCACCGGCAGACCGAGCTGGGCACTGGCCTGCTGCGCCAGATCGTCGCGGTACTCGGCCACCAACGGTACCAGTTGCCGGCCAAGGCTGACGTACAGCGCGAGCAGAACCAGTCCCAGGGCCAGCAGCCCCAGGATCACCCGCAGTGACGTCGCGAACAGGCGCCACATGTCAGGCCGGCGCTCTTGGCAGAAGGTAATCGGTCATGGTGCTGGCTCCCAGCCATGCAGTAGCGAACCCCGTCTGACAGTGTGCGTCATCGAAAGCTCCACAACCGCCCGTTCCAGAGCGGCCTCCTGCGTAAAACCAAGACATTGGGGCCTGCCTCTCAAAGCAGGACAACGTCGTACTGTTCCTGGGAATACATGGCCTCGACCTGGAACTTGATGGTGCGGCCGATGAAGACTTCCAGATCGGCGACGTTGCCCGACTCCTCGTCGAGCAGGCGATCCACCACCTTCTGGTTGGCCAGCACCAGGTAGGAATTGGCCTGGTAGGCGCGCGCCTCGCGAAGGATCTCGCGGAAGATCTCGTAGCAGATGGTTTCGGCGGTCTTCAGCATGCCGCGTCCCTGGCAGCTCGGGCAGGGCTCGCAGAGCACCTGCACCAGGCTTTCGCGGGTACGCTTGCGAGTCATCTGCACCAGACCCAGCTCGGTGATGCCGATGATGTTGGTCTTGGCATGGTCGCGTTCGAGCTGCTTCTCCAGGGTCCGCAGGACCTGGCGGCGGTGCTCCTCGTCTTCCATGTCGATGAAGTCGATGATGATGATCCCGCCCAGGTTGCGCAGGCGCAGCTGGCGGGCGATGGCGGTGGCGGCCTCGAGGTTGGTCTTGAAGATGGTCTCTTCGAGGTTGCGGTGGCCGACGAAGGCGCCGGTGTTCACGTCGATGGTGGTCATCGCCTCGGTCGGGTCGATGATCAGGTAGCCGCCGGACTTGAGCAGCACCTTGCGCTCCAGCGCCTTCTGCACCTCGTCCTCGACGCCGTAGAGATCGAAGATCGGTCGCTCGCCGGGGTAGTGCTCCAGGCGGTCGGCGATTTCCGGCATCAGTTCTTCGACGAACTGCGTGATCTTCTGGAAGTTCTCCCGGGAATCGACGCGGATCTTCTCGATGCGCGGATTGACCAGGTCGCGCAGGGTGCGCAGGGCCAGGGACAGGTCCTCGTAGATCAGGGTCGGCGCGCCAACGGTCTGGATCTGTGCGGCGATCTGGTCCCACAGGCGGCGCAGATAACGGATATCGGCAAGGATTTCGTCCTCCCCGGCACCTTCAGCGGCGGTGCGCAGGATGAACCCACCCTGCTCGACGATGCCTTCGGTCTTCACGCAGTTGGCCACCACCTGCTTGAGGCGCTCGCGCTCGACTTCGTCTTCGATCTTCAGGGAAATGCCAACGTGGCTGGTGCGCGGCATGTAGACCAGGTAGCGCGACGGGATCGACAGATGAGTGGTCAGGCGCGCGCCCTTGGTGCCAATGGGGTCCTTGGTGACTTGCACCACCAGGCTCTGGCCCTCGTGCACCAGCGCGCTGATGCTCTCCACGGCGCTGCCTTCGCGGGTGGAAATCTCCGCCGCGTGAATGAACGCCGCACGTTCCAGGCCGATGTCGACGAAGGCCGCCTGCATGCCCGGCAGCACGCGCACGACCTTGCCCTTGTAAATGTTGCCGACTATCCCGCGGCGCAACGTGCGCTCGACGTGAACCTCCTGCAGGACGCCGTTCTCCACCACCGCCACGCGCGATTCCATCGGCGTGATATTGATCAGGATCTCTTCGCTCATGCGCCCTTCCTTATCGCGCCCGGAGTCGTGCAGCGCTACTTCGTGATCAAGACTGCCAGCAAGGGATGGAGAAGTCAGCCAGCAATGCAGCCGTTTCGCACAGGGGCAGGCCGACCACGGCGCTGTAGCTGCCCTCCACGCGGCTGACGAAGACCGCCGCGAGCCCCTGGATAGCATAGCCACCGGCTTTGTCATGGGGCTCGCCAGTGTCCCAGTAGCGTTCGGCCTCTTCCATCGAAACGCTACGGAAAGTTACCCGACTGCTCACCACCCGCGCTTCACAGCGGTCGCGATTGGCCACTGCCACCGCGGTGAGCACTTCGTGTTCACGGCCGGACAGCGCCTGGAGCATCGCCAGTGCCTCGGCGCGATCGGCCGGTTTGCCGAGGATGCGCCCGTCGAGCACGACAGCGGTATCGGCCCCCAGCACACAGACATCCGCCCGCTGGGCCAGGAAATGCAGTCCCGCCTGGGCCTTTTCACGCGCCAGCCGCTCGACATACGCGACAGCCGACTCGTCGGCGTGGGGCGCTTCGTCGACGGAAGCAGGCACGATATGGAACGGCAGACCGATCTGGGTCAGCAGCTCGCGGCGACGCGGCGAGCTGGAAGCGAGGTACAGCTGGGACATCAGAGACTCCCGAAGCCGGCCCGATGCAGTTGGCACCAGACCCGACGAAACGCCCCGCAGCGGGGCCTCAGTTGATGTTCAGGCGCAGACGCAGGGCCCGGAGCAGCGTATAGACCCACGGCCAGAGCAAGGCACTGACCAGCGCCGGCAGCAGGAACACCAGGGTCGGCGGGCGGTTGCCGGTCAACGCGCTGATCCATAGCTGGACCAGTTGCGCCAGGCCGAACACCACCAGCAACACCAGGCACTGTTGCCAGATGGGGAACATCCGCAAGCGCTGA
The DNA here is from genome assembly GCF_054720805.1 of Pseudomonas sp. MT3. Classification (NCBI taxonomy): domain Bacteria; kingdom Pseudomonadati; phylum Pseudomonadota; class Gammaproteobacteria; order Pseudomonadales; family Pseudomonadaceae; genus Pseudomonas; species Pseudomonas sp. MT3. The sequence goes on along the minus strand of NZ_JBTVPY010000007.1, from coordinate 63,510 downwards.
TGCAACGACAGCACCAGGAAAATGATCAGGCTGAGGATCAATGCGTTCTGCCCCAGCAGGGTGCCGTACAGCACATCCTCGGCGAGCCCCAGCACCCAGGCGCTGAGCATGCCGACCTTGTGCGGCAGGTAGAGCACCCAGTAGGTCAGGAACATCGCCAGCCACAGCGGACGGCCGATCTCCATGAAGCCGGGCATCGGCGCCACCGAGAGCAGCAGCCCCAGGACCAGGCTGAGCCAGATCGCCCAGCCGTTTCGCGAGCCTTGGGCAGCCATCAGTGGCGACTCCTTGCTTCAGGATGCGCCGGAGCCGGTACGACAGGCGCGGCGCCAGTGCTGCCCGCCGGATGCTCGGGCTGGGCGGAGGGCGCGGCCGGAGCGGTCGGATGCGTGGCGTCCTGCGCCGGAGCGGCGGGCGCGGCGTCGCCTGGTTGAGCCGGTGCGCCAGACTCGGCGGCCTTGCGATCGGCCTCCGCCTGGGCTTCGGCGGCATCGGTGGCGCGCTGCTCGGGCGTACGGCTGTCGGTGAACACCAGCAGCACGTAGCGGCTGCGGTTCATCTTCGCGGTAGGTACCGCACGAATGGTGGCGAATGGCGCGCCGGTATCGTGCAGCACTTCCTTGACGGTGGCCACCGGATAGCCGGCCGGGAAGCGCTGCCCCAGGCCGGAGCTGACCAGCAGGTCGCCTTCCTTGATGTCGGCGGTATCGGCGACGTAGCGCAGCTCCAGGCGTTCCGGGTTGCCGGTGCCCACGGCGATGGCGCGCAGGCCATTGCGGTTCACCTGTACCGGGATGCTGTGGGTGGTATCGGTCAGCAGCAGCACGCGGGCGGTGTAGGGCATCACCTCGACCACCTGGCCCATCAGGCCGCTGGCATCGAGCACCGGCTGGCCCTGGAACACGCCGTCCTTCTCGCCCTTGTCGATCAGGATGCGCTGAGTGAAGGGGTTCGGGTCGACGCCGATCAGCTCGCCCACCAGCACCTTGTCGTCGACCAGGGCAGAGGAGTTGAGCAACTCGCGCAGGCGCACGTTCTGTTCGGTGAGGGTGGCCAGCTTCTGCAGGCGGCGCTGCATCAGCAGTTGCTCGGCCTTCAGGCGCTCGTTCTCGGCCAGCAGCTCGCTGCGGCTGGTGAACTGGTCACGCACGCCTTCCCAGGCACGAACCGGGAAATCGGCGATGCCATAGAAGGGACTCAGCACGAGGCCCATCTGGCTGCGTACCGGTTTCAGATAATCGAAGCGGGCATCGACCACCATCAAGGCGACCGACAGGACAGCGAGCACCAACAGGCGCGCGCCCAGCGAGGGCCCTTTGGAGAATATCGGTTTGATGACCGGCTCCTAGCTGTTCGGGGTCGGTTGAAGTGTTGCCACGGGCTGGCAAACGTCAACCGACCTCTACAGGGCTCCCCACCTTATTCGGTGGAAAGCAGGTCCATCGAATGACGGTCCATCATCTCCAGCGCCTTGCCGCCGCCACGGGCGACACAGGTCAGCGGGTCTTCGGCGACGATCACCGGCAGGCCGGTTTCCTGGGCCAGCAGCTTGTCCAGGTCGCGCAGCAACGCGCCACCACCGGTCAGCACCAGGCCGCGCTCGGCGATGTCGGAAGCCAGTTCCGGCGGGGACTGCTCCAGGGCACTCTTGACCGCCTGGACGATGGTCGCCAGGGATTCCTGCAGCGCTTCGAGCACTTCGTTGGAGTTCAGGGTGAAGCTGCGCGGTACGCCTTCGGCCAGGTTGCGGCCACGGACGTCGACTTCGCGGACTTCGCCGCCCGGATAGGCGGTACCGATTTCCTGCTTGATGCGCTCGGCGGTGGATTCGCCGATCAGGCTGCCGTAGTTGCGGCGCACGTAGGTGACGATGGCTTCGTCGAAGCGGTCGCCGCCGACGCGGACGGATTCGGCGTAGACCACACCGTTGAGGGAGATCAGGGCGATCTCGGTGGTGCCGCCGCCGATGTCGACGACCATGGAACCACGGGCCTCTTCCACCGGCAGGCCGGCGCCGATGGCTGCGGCCATCGGCTCCTCGATCAGGTACACCTCGCGTGCACCGGCGCCCAGGGCCGATTCACGGATGGCGCGACGTTCCACCTGGGTGGACTTGCACGGTACGCAGATCAGCACACGCGGGCTGGGCTGCAGGAAGCTGTTCTCGTGCACCTTGTTGATGAAGTACTGCAGCATCTTCTCGCAGACGCTGAAGTCGGCGATCACACCGTCCTTCATCGGACGAATGGCGGCAATATTGCCCGGGGTACGGCCGAGCATGCGCTTGGCTTCGGTACCGACTGCTACCACGCTCTTCTGGCTGCCGTGGCTACGGATGGCGACCACGGACGGTTCGTTCAGGACGATGCCGCGCTCGCGCACATAAATAAGGGTATTGGCAGTGCCCAGGTCGATCGACAGATCACTGGAAAACATGCCACGCAGTTTTTTGAACATTGGAAAGAAACCCGTAGGTGGAGCGTGGGTGAAAAATGCGCGGGTAAAAAAGTGCGGCAAACTCTAACAATCACGGGGATTTTGGGCAAGGCGGCAATTTATGCTAGATTCCTCGTTTTTCCGGGCCTGCAGCGCCCGTCCCAGCGGCCTTCGACCGTCTGCCGCGGGTTCTGTTCCCTGCCCCCAAAATTCTGTCCGGCCAGGACCAGTTGGAGCCTGGCTGCTCTAGCTGGAGACCCCGATGGCGCTTGAACGCTCCGACGTGGAAAAGATCGCCCACCTCGCCCGCCTGGGCCTGGAGGAAGCCGACATTTCGCGCACCACCGACACCCTGAACAACATCCTCGGCCTGATCGACGCCATGCAGGCGGTCGACACCGACGGCGTGGAGCCCCTGGCCCACCCGCTGGAGGCCACGCAGCGCCTGCGCGCCGACGCAGTCACCGAGGAGAACCGCCGCGAAGCCTACCAGGCCATCGCGCCGGCCGTGGAAGACGGCCTTTACCTCGTCCCGAAAGTCATCGAGTAAGCGCTAAGGACACGGACATATGTTGCATCAATTGACCCTCGCCGAAGTCGCCCGCGGACTCGCCGACAAGCAATTTTCCGCCCAGGAACTGGCCACTGCCCTGCTCGCGCGCATCCAGCAGCTCGACCCGCAGTTGAACAGTTTCATCACCGTCACCGAAGAACTCGCCCTGGCCCAGGCCAAGGCCGCCGACGAACGGCGCGCAAAAGGCGAGACCGGCGCCCTGCTCGGCGCACCGATCGCCCACAAGGACCTGTTCTGCACCCAGGGCGTGCGCACCAGCTGCGGCTCGAAGATTCTCGACGCCTTCGTCTCGCCCTACGACGCCACCGTCGTCGAACGCCTGGCCGACGCCGGCACCGTGAGCCTGGGCAAGCTGAACATGGACGAGTTCGCCATGGGCTCGGCCAACGAATCCAGCCACTACGGCCCGGTGAAGAACCCCTGGGACACCTCCCGCGTACCGGGAGGCTCCTCCGGCGGCTCCGCCGCCGCCGTGGCCGCGCGCCTGATCCCGGCCGCCACCGGCACCGACACCGGCGGCTCGATCCGCCAGCCGGCGGCGCTGACCAACCTCACCGGCATCAAGCCGACCTACGGCCGCGTATCGCGCTGGGGCATGATCGCCTACGCCTCCAGCCTCGACCAGGGCGGCCCGCTGGCCCGCACCGCCGAGGACTGCGCGCTGATGCTCGGCGCCATGGCCGGCTTCGATCCGAAGGACTCCACCTGCGTCGACCAGCCGGTGGACGACTACCTGGCCGCCCTGGCCAAGCCGCTGAGCGGTTTGCGCATTGGTCTGCCGAAGGAATACTTCGGCGCCGGCCTGGACAGCCGCATCGCCGACGCGGTGATGAAGGTGGTCGAGCAGCTCAAGCAGCTCGGCGCGGTAGTCAAGGAGATCTCCCTGCCGAACATGCAGCACGCGATCCCTGCCTATTATGTGATCGCGCCCGCAGAAGCCAGCTCCAACCTGTCGCGCTTCGACGGTGTACGCTACGGCTACCGCTGCGAAGACCCGAAGGATCTGCAGGACCTGTACAAGCGCTCCCGCGCCGAAGGCTTCGGCGCTGAAGTGAAGAACCGCATCATGGTCGGCACCTACGCGCTTTCCGCGGGCTACTACGACGCGTATTACCTGAAGGCCCAGAAGATTCGCCGCCTGATCAAGAACGACTTCACCAACGCCTTCGCCGAAGTCGACGTGATCCTCGGCCCGACCACGCCGAACCCGGCCTGGAAACTGGGCGAGAAGAACAACGACCCGGTCGCCCAGTACCTGGAAGACATCTACACCATCACCGCCAACCTCGCCGGCATCCCGGGCCTGTCCATGCCCGCCGGCTTCGTCGACGGCCTGCCGGTGGGTGTCCAGTTGCTCGCGCCGTACTTCCAGGAGGGCCGCCTGCTCAACGTCGCGCACCAGTACCAACTGGTCAGCGACTGGCACAAACAAGCACCGGCTGGATTCTGAGGACGACACACATGCAATGGGAAACCGTGATCGGGCTGGAAATCCACGCACAGCTCTCCACCCAATCGAAGATCTTCTCCGGTAGCGCCACCACCTTCGGCGCCGCCCCGAACACCCAGGCCAGCCTGGTCGACCTGGCCATGCCCGGCACGCTGCCGGTGCTGAACCAGGAAGCCGTACGCATGGCCTGCCAGTTCGGCCTGGCGATCAACGCCGAGATCGCCGAGCGCAACGTGTTCGCGCGCAAGAACTACTTCTACCCGGACCTGCCCAAGGGCTACCAGACCAGCCAGATGGACCACCCCATCGTTGGCAAGGGCCATCTGGACATCACCCTGGAAGACGGCACCGTCAAGCGCGTCGGCATCACCCGCGCGCACCTGGAAGAAGACGCCGGCAAGAGCCTGCACGAAGACTTCCACGGCATGAGCGGCATCGACCTGAACCGCGCCGGCACTCCGCTGCTGGAGATCGTCTCCGAGCCGGACATCCGCAGCGCCAAGGAAGCCGTCGCCTACGTCAAGGCGATCCACGCGCTGGTGCGCTACCTGGGCATCTGCGACGGCAACATGGCCGAAGGCTCGCTGCGCTGCGACTGCAACGTCTCGGTGCGCCCCAAGGGTCAGGCCGAGTTCGGCACCCGTGCCGAGATCAAGAACGTGAACTCCTTCCGCTTCATCGAGAAAGCGATCAACCACGAAGTGCAGCGCCAGATCGAGCTGATCGAGGACGGCGGCAAGGTGGTGCAGGAAACCCGCCTGTACGACCCGAACAAGGACGAAACGCGCTCCATGCGCAGCAAGGAAGAAGCCAACGACTACCGTTACTTCCCCTGCCCGGACCTCCTGCCGGTGGTGATCGAGCGCGCCTTCCTCGAAGAACTGCGCGGCCAGTTGCCGGAACTGCCGGACCAGAAGCGCGAGCGCTTCGAAAGCCAGTACGGCCTGTCCGCCTATGACGCCAGCGTGCTGTCCGCCAGCCGCGAAATGGCCGACTACTTCGAACAGGTCCAGGCCATCTGCGCCGATGCCAAGCTCGCCGCCAACTGGGTGATGGGCGAGCTGTCCAGCCTGCTCAACAAGGACGGCCTGGAAATCGAGCAGTCGCCGGTTTCCGCCGAGCACCTGGGCGGCATGATCCTGCGCATCAAGGACAACACCATCTCCGGCAAGATCGCCAAGATGGTCTTCGAGGCGATGGCTGCCGGCGAAGGCTCGGCCGATGCGATCATCGAAGCCAAGGGCCTGAAGCAGGTCACCGACACCGGCGCCATCGACAAGATGCTCGACGAAGTGCTGGCCGCCAACGCCGAGCAGGTCGAACAGTACCGCGCCAGCGATGAAGCCAAGCGCGGCAAGATGTTCGGCTTCTTCGTCGGGCAGGCCATGAAAGCCTCGAAAGGCAAGGCCAACCCTGGCCAAGTGAACGAATTGCTGAAGAAGAAACTCGAAAGCTGAGCCCACTCTTCATTGACGCCGGGCTTGCCCGGCGTTTTTTCGTTCGGAGGTTCGATGCTGCGCCCCTTGGCCCTTGCCGGCTGCCTGGCCCTGCTGGCCGGCTGTAGCACCCCGTCTTACGACCGTGACACGGAGGTCTCCGGCCGCGGCTACCGCGCCGAAGGCACCGCGTCCTATTACGGACGCGCCCACCACGGCAAGAAGACCGCCAGTGGCGAACGCTTCAACCAGCACGCCCTGACTGCCGCGCATCGCACCCTGCCCTTCGGCACCCGGGTGAAGGTCACCAACCTGAACAACGGCCGCAGCGTCGTGGTGCGAATCAACGACCGCGGCCCCTTCCACCGCGGCCGCATCATCGACGTATCGCGCGCCGCCGCCGAACAACTCAACATGTTGCGCTCCGGCACCGCGCCGGTGCGCCTGGAAAGCCTCGACTAGGAGAGGGGATGAGCACCGACAACCGCAAGGCCGGCGAGCAGGTTCGCCGCGAAGTGATGGGCGACGCCTTCGTCGACCGTGCCCTGGGCAACGCCACCGAGTTCACCCAGCCGCTGCAGGACTTCGTCAACGAGCACGCCTGGGGCGGCGTGTGGAACCGCGACGGCCTGCCGCGCAAGACCCGCAGCCTGATCACCCTGGCCGCACTGACCGCGCTGAAGTGCCCGCAGGAGCTGAAAGGCCATGTGCGCGGTGCGCTGAACAACGGCTGCACCGTGGAGGAAATTCGCGAAGCGCTGCTGCACTGCGCGGTCTACGCCGGGGTTCCGGCCGCCATCGACGCCTTCCGCGCGGCGCAGGAAGTGATCGAGGCGTGGCAGGCGGACCAGAAGGCCTGAACCTGCACCCCATAGGCGAGAGTCGTAGTCATTGGTCCGGAGCTCGGAGTAGCTCTCGTAGGAGCGGAGCTTCTCCGCGATGTTTTTCGCTTTTGTTTGGGTGCTTCTGCGCCGCTTCGGCGTGCGCTGGGGCTTCTTGTTTCGCCCCCTCGGGCGACCTCCTTTGGCAAACGCCCCAAAGGAGGCAAAGGTCTTGCCCCTGCATCCGGCCCCGACTCCGTCGGGGTTCCCTCGTTCCATCGGAGTTTCAGGGGCACGCCGCGAAGGGGCGCTCCGGAGTGCGCGGAGATTTCTCTGGAAGTCATCAAGATCAAGAGCAAGTAGGCAATACGCCTCCAAAAGCGGTGTTGCGCCCTTACGGATAACTGAACCGCTTCACCAGCGTCAGCTCACCCGGCTGGCGCATCGGGATCAGGAAGGACTCCTGCTTCTCGTTCACCGTTCCCTCCTCCGTGACGATAGTCACCTGCGCCGTGGTCAGCGGCTTGGCCGCGTTGACGTCGCCGGAGCTTTCATCCGAACTCCAGCCACCGCCGTAGTAGTTCACGTAGACCAGGTACTGGCCCTTGAGCGGGGTCGGGCTGGCGATGATTTCCGGGCCGTAGCCGGTGGTCACATCGACATCCTGGGCGGCGCCATTGGGCAGCGAGCGGTTGCCATACCAGACATGCCCGCCGTCGGGCGTCACCAGGTGCAGGTCCAGGTCGGTGTTGTCGGAGTCCCAGGACAGCAATACTCGCAGCTTGGCCGGCACCTCCCCGCCGCCACCACCGTGGTAGAACTGCACGCGCTTGCGCTGCTGTCCCTCCGGCGAGATCACCTCGACACTGTTGGTGCCCGCCGGGAACGCGAAGGGCCGGTCGAAACCACCCTCCGCATCGATCTTCAGCGGCATGGCCACGCCATTCACCACCAGCCGCGCGGGGTCCTTGTTGTCCTTGGGCAGCGAGCGAATCTCTCCACGGATGCGTGCGGTTCCGGCCTGGTCCGCGCGGCTATTCACCGACGAAGCCGGGTAGTTCACCGTCTGCCGGAAGTCGGCCTTGTCGCCATCGCCCGCGCGCCAGCCCGCCACCGGCGTGTCGAAATGGATCGCGGATTCGGCGGCCTGCACGCCCCACGGCAACAGGCTGGCGAGCAGGGAAAGGCGAAAGGCGTGGGCGAGTTTCATGACGATCATTCCAGTATCAGACGGCGGGCCAGGCTTTCCACGTAGCCCTCGTCGTGTCCATTGGGGTGGGCTTGCAGCGCCAGGTGCAGGTATTCGTGGGTCAGGTCGAGGCGGTCCTGGAGCGAGTACAGGCCGCGAACGAAGATACGCTGGCGTTCACGGTCCACGTAAGGCCGGCCGGAGCCCAGACGGCACACGGCGAAGGACTGCACTTCCTCGTAGCCCGGCTCACCGTCCAGGCGCGGCCGCCAACTGCGGCGCTGCGCTTGCAGCCAGCGCTCGGCCTCGGGCAAGGGCTGACAGGCAGCGCTCGGGTTGCCCCAGCGGCTGAGGCTGGTGCGCGGGAAGGCACGGGCGAGGATGGCGTCGTAGCGCAGGCCCCTGGCGGCCTGTTCCTGGGCGTCGCGCCAGGACAACTTCGACGGCCCCGCCTCGTCGGAGTGGTAGGTGACGCTGCCGCCAGCCAGGACCAGATCGGCGGTCCAGGCCGCGATACCCCGCGCTACCTCGCTGGCCGGACGCGGTGCCACGCGCTGGCGCTGACTGCTGTCATCGATGCTCAGGCAGTCGCCATGCGGCGCGCCGTTCTGCAACAGATAAGTGCGGATGGTCACCGCCAGCGCCTTGGCCGCTTCCGGCGGCGTGGCGGAAGCCTCGCGGTCGAGCACGCGGGCGACGTATTCCTCGCGGGACAGGCGAGCGGTCAAGTACGGCCCCTGCGTGCCGCGCTCAAGGAACAGATCACCGTTGCTGTTCACGTCAAGCCGAACGCCATTGGCGAACAACAGGTTCTGCCGGCCTTCCAGCACGCCTTCGGCGGCAGGCTGGTTGCGCGCGTCGTAGACCTCCTTCAGCGGATAGCGGCGGAACAGGCTGACCTCCACGCAACGGCCCGGATCGCTGGGCCACGGAGCCGGCAGCGCGGTACCGATGACGTTGCCGTACCTGGCCAGCACCGTCTTGCTGGTACCCGGCCCACGCGCCCAGAGCGGCGCGCCGTCGACCAGCCAGCCGGCAAAACCTCCTTCACGCTGACCACCCTCCTCCCAACTCCAGGTCTTCACCCGCAGGCGTCCACCCAGCGCGGCCGGCGCGCGCCCCTCGTCAGCGGCGAGGCTGACGTCGAGCAGCACCTTGCGCGCCTGATCCTGTGCCGGCAGGTGCTGCAGTTGGTCGAGCAGTGCGGCGACCGGGACTTCGGTCTGCGGCGCCAGCTTGTCCAGTTCTGCGATCCAGGCCGGGGCGTGCCGCGCCTGCCAGTACTGCTGCCAGATCGCACCATCGATACCCAGGCGCTGCGGCTGGAAGTACAGGCCGCAGGACTTCACCAACGCGGCGTCGCGCTCGATGCTCTGTCCCGCCGTGCAGCAATAGACTTCTTCCTTGTCCTCGCCCCGGCAGCGATAGGCCGGTTCCTGCTGGCCGGTATCGTTCAACCAGGCATAGACGAACAGCTTCCACAGACTGCCCAGCGGCGCGCGCAGGTCAGCCGGCAATGGCTCACGCCCCTGTACCCGTTGCGGCCCGAGCCGCAGCAATTGGTCACCCTGCGCCGTGCGCCAGGCCAGTTGCGCCTGCTCTTGCGAACCGGACACCGCGAGGGCACTCAGCGGCAACAGCAGGATCAGCCCGGCCAGACGCGCGCGCATCGATTACTGAACCTTGATCTTCGCCAGGGCCGGATTCTGCTCCAGCGCCTGCTCCTGCGGCGCATAGAGGCGCTGGTAGCGCGCCGGCGGCAGGACGAACTCGCCCTTCTGCGAGAAGCGGACCAGATGGCGGAAACGCAACTCGCCAGCCAGGGTATCCACCGGCACGCCGTAGAACAGGTCACCCGGCTCATTGCGCGCACGCTCCAGGCTGGTCGCCTCGACACCGCCCAGGCCGCTGATCTGCAGGCCCCAGGTGGTGCGCTCGACGTCCGCGCCCGGCGGCAGCGGCACTTCCAGCATGCCATAGCGCAGGGCTTGCGCCTGCTCGCTGGTGAGGGTCACCTCGTCCAGGTACAGCTCGTCGCTGGACAGCGGCTTGTCACCCAGTTCCTCGGCATTGAACTTGAACGCCTCGTCACCCGGCACCAGGCGCAGCAGGCGGCGCTTGATGCTGACTGGCAACTGGCTGGCCGGCGCCTCGGCGCTGCGGAAGGTGACGGAGGCGTTGAGCGGACGCGACGGCGCGGCGCTCAGGTCCAGCTGCGCCGGCACACCTTTGCCCTGCCACTGCCAGAAGGCATCGCCGGAGGTGCTGTGGCTCTCCTTCCAGCTCGCCACCGGCCTGGGCAGCTCGGCGGCCGGTGCCGCGGCCACGGCGCGCTGCATCCAGGCCAGGGCCAGGGCGCGTTCGACGGTGGATTGCTGCGGCGCCAGGCTCAGCAGGAGCGCGCGGGCGCGGTTGGCATCCAGCGAACCGCTGTAGAGCTGCACCGCGCGGGCAAAGGGCTGCTCGCTGGTATTCAGCTTCAGCCGCGCGGCGTCCAGTTGCCTGGCGAAGCCCGGCGGCAGCGCGACCTTGCTCTGCTCGGCGAGACCGGCACTCAGCACGCGGGCCACTGCCAGACCCAGTTCGGAGTCCGGCTGGCCCATGACCAGGCTGCCGTCGGCATCATTCACGGACTTCGCCGCCTCGCCGTTGCCAGCCTTCTCCAGGTCGGTGAGCAGGCCGCTGACCAGGGTCTGCACCGGCAACTGCATGTCGCGGGCGAAGGCCAGGATCAGCGCGCGCTGCAACGGCGGCGTGGCGCTGGCGCGCGCGGAGTACAGCTCCAGCACACGCTGCCAGTGGTCCGCCGGCAGCTGGATTTCCAGCGCGCGGCTGGCGTACCAGTCGGCGTAGTAGGCGTAGGCGGTGAGGAAGGCGTCGTTGTCTTCGCCGCCCCACCAGGTGAAGTAGGCATCCGGGCCGGCCATCTGCACCAGGCGCAGGCGGCTGGTCTGCATGATCAGGCGCAGGCGATCGCGCACGCGCGGTTCGCCGCCCGCCAGCATCGGGTAGGCGACGCTCAGCGGCAGCAACTGGCTGGCGGTCTGCTCGACGCCACCCCAGGGATAGTCGAGCAACGCATCGAGGTTGCCACGCAGCAGGGCCTGGGCGCTGTCGTCCAGGCGCAGGCTGACATCACGGGCGTCCGCCGGCAGCTGCAGCGGCGTGTTCTGCGCGTTGACCTGCAGCGGCCGGGACTGCAGGACCTGCCAGCTGTCGGCCACCAGACTGAAGTGCACGCCGAGGCTGTCGCGCACCTGGCCGTCCTGGCGCAGTTCGACGTTCCAGTCGCCATCACTGAGCGGCTGCTTCGGCAAGGCGATGTAGTTGACGCCGCGCTTGAGCTCCAGCGCCTGGGTCTTCTCCTCGCCGTTGGCGCGGATCAGCAGCTCGGCCTTGGCGTCCTGCTCGCCCTGGTTGAAGACGAACAGGCCGAGGTCGGGCACATCGCCGGTGCGGAAGCGCTTCGGCCCGCTCCACTTCAGGTACAGCGGCTTCTCGGAGCGGATGAACTGCTTCTTCTGGCCGACCTGTCCCTGGTCATCCATGGCACGGGCGGTGATGCGCCAGCGGGTCAGGGAGTCGGGCATGCGGAACTTGAACTGCGCCTTGCCGTTGGCGTCGGTGACCAGTTCCGGCTCCCAGGCGGCGGTGTCGACTTCCTCGCGGCGCGGGCGCTCCAGCACCTTCACGCCACGTTCGCTGCGGTTGGCGCGGCCGGGTGCGCTGGGTGTGCCGGGCAGTGCCACGTCGTAGCTGATGAACGACAGGCTGGCGCTGGTACGCACGTTGTTGCGGCGCGGGTGGTAGAAGAACTGGTCGATGCCCGGGGCGATCTCCGGCTGCAGCGCGTAGATCATCTCGTCCACCACGCTGACGGTGAGGTGGCTGGAGACGGGCTTGCCGGCGTAGGCGGTGTCGAGGTTGACGGTGACCGTCTCGCCCGGTTCGTAGCGCTCCTTGTCGGTGCTGACAGCGATGTCGACCTGCGGCACGGCGACCTTGATGCCGGCGTTCTGGAAGCTGTAGTCGCCACTGCGGGTGTAGAGCACGGAGAAGGTCAGGTTAGGCGAGAACTCGGCCTTCACCGGGATGCGCGCGCGGTACTGGGTCGGGTTGAGCTTCTCCAGCTTCAGCCAGTCGCCGCCCTTGGACAGCAGTGCGGTGGCCTCGACCTTGTCGCGCTCCAGCGACAGCAGCGCATCGTCCACCGGTTCCGGGAAGGTGATCAGCGCCAGGGCTTCTTCACCGGCCTGGTACTCGGCCTTGTCGAGGACGATTTCCACCGTGCCTGGCACGGCCTTCACGCCGTCGCCGCTGACCGAGTGGCCGGTGCCGCCGAGCAGTTGGCCGGCCTTGTCGCGCAGTTCGACGCTGTAGGTGCCGGGCTTGTCGAAGGTGATGGCGAATGTGCCGCCCTGCACCGCGCCGTCGCCGCTGCTGCGGTCCTCCAGGCGCAGCCAGCGGTAGATGGTCGGCTGGATCTGCGTCTGCTGCTCGGCGGCGTAGCTGAATTCGACCTTGTCACCGGCGGCGCTGAAGCGCTGCGGCGCGCTGACGCGATAGCGCGCGGCGCCGCGCTCGATGAGGATTTCCTTGCTGGTCTTCACGCGGTATGCGGCGCCATCGCTGGCGAACACGCTGAGCATGTAGCGGCTGGGCTTCTCCGCCGCCGGCAGCTCCAGCGCGGCGCGGCCCTGGTCGTCGGTGGTGATCTGCGCACTGGACAGCTCCACGGGGAACTGGCCGAGGTACTGCAGCTCGTTGTCCACCATGGACAGCTGCTGGGCGCGCAGGCTCAGTTCCAGGCGCGCATTGGCCACCGGCTTGCCGTCCGGGTAGAGCAGGATCAGGTTGCCCTTTACCGGCTCGCCGGTCTTGACGTCCGGCTTGGCGAGGTCGAGGGAAATCTCGAAGTGCGGCTTGATGTACTCGGCGACGCGGAAGGCACTGCTGTAGGTCTGGCCGCGGTAGTCGAAGCGCAGCTCGTAGCCGCCGGCGACGGCGTTGGGCGGCAACTGGAAGCGGCCGTTGGTGCCGCTCCTGGCGTCGTACTCGAGGTCAAGGGTCTGCAGCGTGGTTCCGGCGGCGTCGATCACCGACAGGCGCAGCGGCGCGCTCTGCGGCGCCTGCGACTCGCGGGAGTTCTTGAACTCGCGGCCGACGATCTTCAGCGACACCCAGTCGCCCGGACGGTAGAGCGGGCGGTCAGTGAAGGCATAGAGCTTGGTGTCGTAGATTTCGCTGTCGTAATAGAAGTTCTCGGAGACGAAGACGCCGCCCTCCTCGTCCTCGCCGATCACGAAGGAGCGCTCGGGGCTGACGTGCTGCAGGCGCAGCAATCCGTCGGCGTCGCTGCTGCCGCTGCTCATCACGCCCAGGCCGTCGGTCCACAGCACCTTGGCGCCGCCCACCGGCGTGCCTTCATGCTTGCGCGCGGTCCACACCAGCAGCTCGTTGCCGGCGATCTTGCTCACCGCGACGCTGTTGGAGACGAACACCACGGTGGTCGCGCGGTATTTGCCGACCAGCGCTTCCACCAGGTACAGGCCGGGCTTCAGCTTGCCCAGCGGCACGTAGACGTTGCCGGGCGCGACATTGATGAACTCGCTGGACGAACCCATCAGGGTCACGTCCTTAGGCGGCTGGATCGGCTTGGCGTCCCACAGCGGGTAGCGGAACTGGCTGACCAGCGGCAGGCCGGGGATCGGCGCGTACTGCGGCGGCGCGTCATAGGGCGTCGGCGCAGCGATGGTGTCGCCCATCTTCAGCTCGGGCACCACTTCGGTGACCTGCTTGCGCGATTCGTAGGAAAACGCCCGCTGCATCACCCGGCGCGACTTGCGATACCAGTTATCCCACAGATAGGCCAGGGTGTTGGACAGGCCCTCGCCCTTGAACTGCCCTTCGGACACCACGCGATGCAGGTTCTTCTGGCGCTTGAGGAAGTCCAGCGGCTGGTCGATGCGGTAGACGCGGATATCGGCGCCACCGTAGGGCTCCATGCGGAAGCGGCGATAATCGCGGCCCGGCGCTTCCAGGCGCACCTTGGCCACTTCGTCGGAGGCGAAGCTTGAGTCGGCGAGCAGGAAGAACGACTCCCCGGTCATCGGCGAGTAGTTGCTCGCCGGCAGGTTGTCGTCCGCCTGCACGGCGGCGGGCATGCCGGCGAACAGGCCGGCACAGGCCAGGGCAGCGGCAATCCCGCGCAGCGCGCTCATCGGGCGAGGAAGGACAAGCGATACACGCCGATAAAGTTGGGATTGGATTCGTCGGGTATCCATCGGGTGTCCTTCCATGTCATGAGTTGTTGCAGGCTGACCGAGCGCATGCCGTTGTCGGTCGCCGTACGAGTGCCGGTGTGATAAGCGATGTCGCGGCCCATCCAGATCATCAGATGCTGGTCATCGCCCTGGTCGAAGAAAATCAGATCGCCCGGCCGCGCCTGGTTGAGGTCGCGGCCGACGAGCTGGCTGTTGTACTGGATCAGTTTGATCGCATTGACATAGGGGCCGGTCTGGCCGCCGCCCTGCTGCCAGCTCTGCGCCAGACGCCGCTGGTCATCGCTCAGGCTCATTTCCGGCGGCAGGTAACGGTTGGACATGCCGTTGGCGCGCAGCCACTTGGCGTCGTGCACCTTGAGCGCCTCGTTGGCGGCGAAGCGCACCAGGCCGGCGCAGTCCTGCTGGTACCAACGCGGGTTCGGGCCGCGGCGCAACTGTTCCTCGGCGATGCGCACGAACCAGGCGCGAAACACCTGCGATTGCCGGGTATCCAGCGCGGGCTCGGCGGCCTGGGCCAATGCAACGGCCAGCAACCCGGCGAGCAGGATCAGGGAGCGTCCGATCACAGCGCCTTCCACTGCAGCGGCTGCCACTGCCAGTCGCCGCTGGGCTCGCTGCCGGACGGCAGCGTCAGGGCATAGGCCCCTTGCGTGGCGAGGATATTCAGGCGCGGCAGGAGCAAGGTATCGGCGGCGTTGCGGAACACCGGTTCGATGTCACGCGGCAGGCTGTCCATCGTCTCGCGCTGCAGCAGGTCGGATAGCGTATTGGGCGCCAGGTAGGCCGGCACCTGGACATCCCTGGGCAGCACGTCGGCCAGCGGCGGGAAGCGTTTGGCCAGGGTGTTGCGCGCCTTGTCCAGCAGCTTGTCATCGATGGAGAACAGCAGCGTATTGCCGTCGCGCAGCAGGCTGACGCGGAAGAAACCGTTGCCGCTCACCTGGTCGGGGTTCTCCGCCTCGCTCGCCGGATACTGGCCGAAGCGCGAGCTGACCTGGCGCTGCCACAGGCGACCGTCGCCCTCGGGACGGCTGTCCACCGGGAACGCGCCCTCCTCCACCCTGGCCTCGAAGGAACCCACCAGGCTACCGAACAGCTTGCCCAGCTCCTCGTCCAGTTCGGGGCTGGCCGGGGCGTCGAGCTTGACCACCAGCAGCGGCGAATGCAGGCGCGATTCGGAGTACCAGCACAGGCCGGCCGCGCCGCTCAGGTGCTCGGAGAAGGAGGTGGCCATCTTCTGTTCGGCGCCCAGGCGCACCAGCAGGCTGTCGTACAGGCCGGGCGTGACCGGCAGCGCCACGCAGGCGCTGGCGCCCATCGGCATGGCCTGCCATACCGGGGTGAAATCCAGTTCCGGCTGGCGGGCGACTTCATTGAGCGCCAGGTAGCTGTGCCAGCCATCCTTGCCCTGCTCGAAGCGCACGCCGGCGAAACTCGGGATGAAGCGCTGGTAACCCATCGCCAGGGCGCCAGCGCCCAGGGTAATGCGCTGTTTCAGCTCGGCGGAAGGCTCCAGGCCGAATTGCCTGGCGAACGCCTGCTGTCCCTCCAGCAGCGTCGCGAGATCCTTGGCGACCGCCACGTTAGGCTCGCCCAGGCCTTCGCCGCCGGCATCGCTGAAGAGCATCTTCGGGTTCGACAGCACCAGCATCTGGTCGCCACGGGAGGCGAACAGCACGCTCCTCTCGGCGCCATAGCGCAGACGGTAGACGGCGGTCGCGGCGCCGCCGACCTGGATCTCGCCCACCTGCTTCAACTGGGTATCGTCCGCCGCGACCTTCGCCAGCGGCTCCAGCAGCTTGGCCAGGCCGCCACGGCGCAGCACCACCAGGAAATCGCGCAGGCGCCCGTCGGGGCCGCGCCACAGGGCGACCTGGGCCGGTTGGTCGAGCAGTTCCTCGATCAGGCTGTCCTTCAGGGTCAGGTCGTGCTCGTAGACGATGCGCCGCAGGGTGCCGGTCAGGCCCAGGCGGTCGCCATTGTTCTCGTAGTAGAAGACGAAGTCCTCGGTCAGCACGTCGCGCAGCAGCGGCACCTCCAGCACCGCCCTGGGCAACTGGCTGAGCGAGGCGCTCTCGATCAGGGCGTCGGGGCGCTTGAGGTCGAGCAGCGCCTCCGGAGTCTCCGGCGCCTCCAGGGTGCCCACCGGTACCGAGTGGAAGGCGGGAATCAGGCCGAAGGCCAGGGCGAGGCCGCCGGCGACCAGTACGGCGGCAACCACGCCGATGGCGATCAACGGCCCACGGCGCGTGGCCTGTTCGGCGGGTGGCGTGGGCGTACTGTCTTGGCTGCTGGAGGGCGTGTTGTCGCTCATGGATCGCTTGTCCCGTGTCATCCCTGCGAGGGGCGGATTCAGTAGTTGAAAGTCTTCACCAGCACCAGATCGCCGATGGTGCGCATGGGCACCACGAAGGTCTCGCGCTTCTCGTTCACGCTGTTCTCGTTGAACACCAGGTTGATCTCGGCGGTGATCACGTCCTGCTCATTGCTGCCGGCCTGGAAGTTGTAACCCTGGCTGTTCAGGTTGCCCCAGTAGTTGACGTAGACCAGGTACGTGCCATGCAGCGGAGCCGTCATGGTGAACATCTCCGGCCCCGGTCCATCCACGCCATCGGGGTCGAGGGCGCCGCCATTGCTCAGCCGCGGGTGTGCCCAGAAGGCATGCTGACCGTCCGGGGTGACGATATGCAGATCGAGCTCGGCCTTGGGGTCGTTCCACCCCAGCGCCAGGCGGATTCTCGGCGGCAACCGGCTGCGGTTGGCTTCGTAGAACTGGATGCGCTTGAGGGATTGGCCCTCGGCGCTGCTCACCGCGACGCTATTACTGCCCGCGCCGAAGTTGTAGGGACGGACGAAGCGGCCTTCGGCGTCGGTGTAGAGCGGCAGTGGATTGCCGTTGACCACCAGGCGCTGGGCGCGGTCGACGCCGGACAGTTCGCGCAGGTGACCTTCGATCAGGCTGCGGCCGCGAACGCCGCCGCGGTCGATGGGTGGCGTGGGATAGGCCACGCGCGGGGCATTGAGGTCATCGGTCAGGCCGGAATAGCGCCAGCCGGCGCTCGGGCTGCTCAGTTCGGCACGCGGCTCGGCAGCGACTACCGCCGCCAGCAGGCAGGCTGGAAGACAGAAAGCGGCATACAGGGGCCGACGCGTGAGATGCATGAACAGTCCTTGATCGTGCAAACGGATGCCAAATGTAACGGTTCTTGTACAACGAAGAAATGAACTTCAAAACCTCCACCGGCACAACGCAATCTTTCAGCAATGTCTTACAACGTACTGCATATTTATCTGACTTCTACCATCTGAAAACCTGAAGCGACGACCGTCACATCCAGCCGCCCCACTGCAGCAGGAAGACACCGATATTGGTGGTCACCGCCGCCGCCAGGGTGGTGATCACGATGATCGAGGCGGCCAGCTCATGGTTGCCGTTCGCCGCGCGGGCCATCACGAAGCTGGCCGCCGCCGTCGGACTGGCGAAGTAGAGGAACAGCACGCCCAGCTCGGCGCCGCGAAAGCCATAAAGCCAGGCGCCGGAGGTGCAGAGCAGCGGCAGCCAGACCATCTTCATCAGGCTGGCGCTGAGCGCCAGGGCGCCGCTGTCCCGCAGCGAGGCCAGCGACAGGGTGCCGCCGATGCAGATCAGCGCCAGCGGCAAGGTCATCTGGGAGAAGTAGTCGGCAGAAGTAAGCAGCCAGCCCGGCAGCCCGATCTGCAGCCAGGAGAACGGCAGCGCCGCCAGCACGCCGATGATCAACGGGTTGCGCAGCACACTCTTGAGGATGCTCCAGGGGTCGGACTTCATGCTCGGGCTGTAGATCGCCAGCACCACCGACGAGAGCGTGTTGTAGCAGAGGATCACCAGGGCCGCGAGGACCGAGCCCAGTGCCAGGCCGTGGTCACCGTAGAGGTTGGTGGCCAGGGCCAGGCCGATGATGCCGTTGTTGCCGCGAAACGCGCCCTGGGTATAGACGCCGCGCTCCGCGCGGGGCACCCGCCAGATCGACCAGCCCCAGGCCAGCAGGAAGCCCACCAGGGTCGCCACGCAGAAATACAACAGCAGTTCCGGGCGCGCCGCGCTGTGCAGGTCGGCGTGGTAGATGCCGAGGAACAGCATCGCCGGCATGGTGGCGTTGAACACCAGCGCCGACGCCGTCTGGATGAACACCGGATCGATCCAGCCCACGCGCCGCAGCAGCACTCCGAGGAACAGCATGGCGAATACGGGGGCGGTAATGCCAAAGGTCTGGAGCAGGAGTGCGAGCATGGGGCGCAGATATCAGGACGGCGGGACAGGCGATCATAGCAAGCCGCGGGCCGCTCGCCGCGTCCGAATCAGGCTTCGGCGGGCGCTGGCAGCTCCAGTGGTTTCGGCGCTTCGCCATCGGCCAGGCGGGTCAGCTTGCCGTCCACTGTGGCACCGTTCTCCATGCTCAGCTGGCGGTACTGGATGTTGCCGACGATGCGGGCGTTGGAGTGCAGCTCCAGCAGGTGCTCGACGTAGAGGTCGCCGATGATGGTGCCGTCGATCAGCGCATCGTAGCTGCTCACGTTGCCCTCGATATGTCCTTCGGCACTGAGCGCCAGGAGGCTCGCCGCACCGGGCTTGTGGCAGATGTTGCCCTTCACCGCGCCGAGGATCTTCAGGCCGTCCTCGAACTGCATGTCGCCCACCAGGGAGACGTTGCCCGAGAGCAGGCTGGAGAACTTGTCCACGGACACCTGCGGCGCCTTTTTCTTGCTGTTGCTGAACATCTGTCCTCCTACGACGGACTACTTGCCGGGTTTCTGCTGGCGGAAGAAGGCCAGCTCGGTCTTCAGTTTCTTGATTTCGGCGGACATCGCGTCGATCCGGCGCATCAGTTGCTCGCGGTTGGCGCGGTCCTGGTCGCCTTGCAGGCGCCGCTCCTCCAGCGCCGCCGCCAGGCGGGCGTTTTCCGCCTGCAGCGTTTCGATGCGCTGGCGCACCTGTCCGTCATCCTCTGCGCGCAACAGACAAGCGCCTGCCAGCACCGCGGACAGGACCAGGCACAGCAGCAATACGGCCCACCCCGTGCGGGCATGACGGCCAGGGACATGGGGGCGGTGCTCGGCGCGTAGCAGATCGCGGGTGGAGGGTTTCCTAGTCCGAGGCCATGCCATCGCTGTCGATCTCCATGCCGCCCAGAGACAGGAAGTTCTGAGGGTCGACGAACTCGCCGTGGTAGAGCACCTCGAAGTGCAGGTGGGGTCCGGTGGAACGGCCCGTGGAGCCCACCTTGGCGATCTCCCGCCCCGGCAGCACCACGTCGCCCACCTTCACCAGCAGCTTCGATGCATGGGCGTAGCGCGTCACCAGGCCGTTGCCGTGGTCGATTTCAACGCGGTTGCCGTAGGACGGACTCCGGCCGGCGACGATCACCCGCCCGCCGGCCGCCGCATGAATCGGGCTGCCGGTGGGCGCCGAGAAGTCCTGGCCGGAATGGAAGGCCAGACGGCGGTTGAAGGGGTCGACACGATTGCCGAAGGGCGAGCCCAGGCGCGCATCCTCCATCGGCCGGCGGGCCGGAATGGCCATGAAATCGGCGCTGCGCCGCGCAACCTGGTCCATCAACTGGTCGAAGACGCGGCGCAGACAGCGGGCCGAGCGCTCGTTCTGGTCGATGTCGGCCGACGGCAGCGGATCGGCGCACGGACGCGGCGGCAGCAGGATGCCGCCCTCGCCATTGACGGACGACTTCCGGGCCGGCGAGGGCGTGGCCCTGGCCTGCGGGGCCAGTTCAGGATCGAGCCTGGACAGCTTGCGAGCGATCTCTTCGTGGCTGTCGACGGCTTTCAGCAGATAGGCGGCGTCCTTTTCCAGTACCTGGAGGCGTCCGGACAGCTCGCCGATGCGTTCGGCGGCGAAACGTTCCTGCGGTTCACGCGCACTGTCCTCGGTGTGCGCGACCGGCACGAAGACAGGCTCGACATGGGCACGTCCCACCCAGATGCCGCCGGCAAAGGCCGCGACGGCCAGCACCAGCGACACACAGGCCGTGCCCAGCATGAGTCGGCGCGGATCGACCAGACGCAGATCCGAGCGGGTCAGGGCCTGCCGTGACGGGGAAAGAGGCTTCATAACGGTACCGTTGAACTGCCTTGGAGCCGGGCGATGGCCGGTCGGGGTGCACAGGGTACCTGTTATTGAAAATTTCGCAGCGGTTAAACACTGGAAAATGTAAGAAATTAAGAAGATTTCATCCCATATGCGATGACTTTCAGACGTTCTCCACTAACCAGCTCACACTTTGACAGGGAATCAAACTGCCATCAGGCCGGCAATACCGTCTCCATTTCCCGGAGCCGGCGGTCTTCCAGACGCAACTGCCTCGGGTGATAACGCTTGAGGCTGGCACGGTGGCCGATGCTGACCAGGGTGACGCCCGGCAGTTGCTCCAGCAGTACCTGGTAGAGCGCCGCCTCGTCGGTTTCGTCCAGCGCCGAGGTAGCCTCGTCGAGGAACAGCCAGCGCGGCGCATAGAGCAAGGCTCGGGCGATCGCCAGGCGTTGCTGCTCGCCGGGCGACAGCACCCGCTGCCAGTGATCGGCCTCGTCCAGGCGCGAGATCAGCGCTTCCAGGCGGCACAGGCGCAAGACCTCCTGCAGACGCTCGACGCTGTGCTGGCCGGGCTGTTCCGGGTAGCTGAGCGCCTGCGCCAGGGTACCGATGGGCAGATAGGGCTTCTGCGGCAGGAACAGGCTGCGCGCCTCGGGCATCTGCACTACGCCGCTGCCATAGCGCCACAGGCCGCTCATGGCCCGTAGCAGCGTGCTCTTGCCGCCGCCGGAAGGGCCGCCGATCAGCACGTGTTCGCCGCAGCGGACGGTCAGGCTGGTGGGTTCGAGCAGTTCGCGATTGCCGCTCAACTGCAGGCTGAGGTTCTGCAGGTGCAGCAGGTCGCCGTCCTTGCGCACGTCGATGTTGGCGGACTCCCGGGCGGTTTCGGCCATCGCCGAGCGGAAGCTCAGCAGGCGGTCGCAGGTGGCGCGCCAACTGGCGAGGTCGGCATAGGCATCGATGAACCAGCTCATCGCCGACTGCACGTTGCCGAAGGCCGAGTTGATCTGCATGAGCTCGCCCAGCTGGATCTGTCCGGCGAAGTAGCGGGGCGCGGCGACGATGAAGGGGAAGACGGTGGCGATCTGTCCGTAGCCGGCGGAGAAGAAGGTCAGGCGCTTCTGCACCTTCATCAGCTCCCAGAAGTTGCCCCAGACATTGCGGAAGCGGGTCATCAGCCGCTCGTTCTCGTTGGCCTCGCCGTTGTACAGGGCGATGCTCTCGGCGTTCTCGCGCACCCGCACCAGGCCGAAGCGCAGGTCGGCCTCGTAACGCTGCTGGCGGTTGTTCAGGCCGATCAGGCGGCGGGCGATCAGGTGGGTCAGCCAACTGCCGACCAGGGCATAGATGAGCGCGGCCCAGAACATGTAGCCGGGGATCGCGATGCCCAGGACTTCGATGCTGCCGGAAACGCCCCAGAGAATCACCG
The DNA here is from genome assembly GCF_054720805.1 of Pseudomonas sp. MT3. Classification (NCBI taxonomy): domain Bacteria; kingdom Pseudomonadati; phylum Pseudomonadota; class Gammaproteobacteria; order Pseudomonadales; family Pseudomonadaceae; genus Pseudomonas; species Pseudomonas sp. MT3. The sequence continues at coordinate 41,809 of NZ_JBTVPY010000007.1, read as the reverse complement.
AGAAGGACACCAGGCTGACCACGTTGCTCAGCAGGCCCAGGCTCAGGCCGAGGGTCGTGGTGGTGAAGCTCTTCAGGTCGTCGGTCAGGCGCTGGTCAGGGTTGTCGGTATAGCCGCCCTGCTCCAGGTTGAAGTAGCTCTTGTGCTGGAGCCACGTGGCGAAGTGCTTTTCGGTCAGCCAGCGGCGCCAGCGGATCGTCAGCATCTGGGTGAGATACAGCCGGTATACGGCCGTCAGGATGAACACCGCGGCGATGCCGCAGAACACCAGCATCAGGTGGATGAAGCTTTTCAGATCCTTGTTCTGCAGGGCGTTGTAGAAGTCCCGGTACCAGCTGTTGAGCCAGACGTTCAGGGCCACGCCCACCAGCGACAGCGCGATCACCACGATCAGCAGCAGCCAGGCCATGCCTTTTTCTTCGCTGCGCCAGTAGGGCGCGGTGAGCTGCCAGACTCGGTGGAAGAAACGGCTGCGCACGGCGTCGTTCGCCGCGCGGTATTCGGCGCTGTCGGTCATGGGGTCTTGCTCGCACGGCTGAAAATAAAAGGAGCGCTCAGTTGGCGCTCCTTGTGTTATCGATCGCTTAACGCCTCACCGGGCGCTTCTGCAGCTTACGCTGCAAGGTTCGCCGGTGCATACCCAGGGCACGGGCGGTAGCGGAAATGTTGCCATCGTGCTCGGCCAGCACGCGCTGGATATGCTCCCACTGCAGCCGGTCCACCGACATGGGGTTTTCCGGCACCAGGGTTTCCAGGTTCGCATGCTGCGACAGCAGCGCGGTCAGCACGTCGTCGGCGTCCGCCGGCTTGCACAGGTAGTTGGTGGCGCCGCGCTTGATGGCTTCCACCGCGGTGGCGATGCTGGAATAGCCGGTGAGGATCACCACCCGCATCTCCGGGTCCAGCTCCAGCAGCTTGGGCAGCAGCACCAGGCCGGAGTCGCCATCCATCTTCAGGTCGAGCACGGCGTAGTCAGGCAGGTCCTCCCTGGCCATGACCAGGCCCTCCTCGGCGGAGCCGGCGATCGACACCCGCAGCCCACGGCGGGTCATGGCGCGGGCCATGACGCGGGTAAAGGTGGCGTCGTCGTCCACCAGCAACAGGTGGGGCTGCTCTTCGCCTTCGAACTGGATCTCTTCGCTCATGGGACTTCCTCGCAAACGTGGCCCTCAAGCCACGCCGTAGCTTCTTGGCAGACGCAACTCCGTCAGAGTGCCGCCATCTTCATGGTTGTACAACTTCACCGTGCCACCTGCCCGCGTCACGCTGGCCTGGCTGAGGAACAGGCCGAGGCCGAAACCCTTGCCCTTGGTGGTGAAGAAAGGCTTGCCGAGCTGTTCGGCAATGGCCAGGGGAACGCCCGGCCCCTGGTCGCGGATGCTCAGGCAGACTTCCCCGGCATCCCAGTCCAGGCGGATATCCAGGTCATCCGGACAGGCATCGGTGGCGTTGTTCAGCAGGTTGAGCAAGGCCTGGCTCAGGTCGGTGGGTGGCACCATCCGCGGCGCCTTGCCCTTGCCGAGGGTCTGGTAACGATAACTGGCCTCCGGGCGCATCAGGTGCCAGCGGTGCAGGACCGACTCGACCCACTCGTTGGCGCCCTGCTCCACCACCGTCTGGCGGCGGTCCGCCTCGGCGGCGCGCACCAGGTGCTGCAGGGTGTCCTTGCAGAGTTTCACCTGTTCCTGCAGCAGCGCCAGGTCTTCCTGCAGCAGTGGCTGGTCGGCGTTGGTCTGGCGCAGTTCCTTGAGCAGTACGCTCATGGTCGCCAGCGGCGTCCCCAGCTCATGGGCGGCGCCGGCGGCCTGGGTGGCCACGGCGAGCAGTTGCTGGTCGCGCATGAGCTCCTCGCGACGCTGGGCCTGCAGTTGCTCCTGCCGGCGCAGCGATTCGGACATGCGCGCGACGAAGAAGGTGATCAGCGCGGCGGCCAGGGCGAAGCTCAACCACATGCCATAGACCAGCAGGTTGTCCCGTTGCCCTGCCGCCATCTCCAGCGGGTGGAACCACACCAGCAGCACGGTGTAGCTGGCCAGCGCCAGGCCGGCCAGGACGATGGTGTAGAGCCAGGGCAAGGTGGCCGCGGCGATGGTCAGCGGCACCAGGTAATAGGAAACGAAGGGATTGCTGGAACCACCGGAGAAATACAGCAGCACGCTGTGGATGAGCAGGTCGCAGGCCAGTTGAACGGCGTACTCCAGTTCGGTCACCGGCCACGGACCGCGCAGGCGCAGCGCAGTACCCAGGCACAGCACGAGGGAAACGCCGAGGGTCACGCCCAGCGCCAGCCAAGGCAGCTGGATCAGTTGGGCCTTGTAGGCGAGCCCGACGGAACCTGTCTGGGCGGCAAGCACGAGAATTCGGATGAGCGTCAGATGCAGGAGGTTCTGACGACTGGCGGAAAGCTGGAAAACCGGTGTGCGCATGATGAATTCCGGAATTTGCGCGAGTATAGCCAAGAGCCCCCTCCAACTTATGCGGCATAGCGCCACAGCATACTCCAGCGCAGGCCGCGGCGGTCGGAAACAATTGGTGACATCCAGCGTTAACCCGTCCCGGAACGAATCTCCGTCAGAGAGTCCGACACTCCCCGCCACCGAGTCTACTACGCTGTGGCCGGGACCTTTTCTGGAGCAAGGAGTCATCCATGTCTGTACTGAAGAAACCCTTCACCGCCCTCGCCGCCGCCATCGCCCTGTGCGCCACCAGCCTCGGTGCGCTGGCAGACGAACCGCGCTACAACCAGGTTTCGCTGCGCGCCGAGGTCAGCCAGGAAGTCGCCCACGACCTGATGCACGTGACCCTCTACAGCGAAGGCCAGGCTGGCGATCCGGCCAAGCTGGCCGCCGAGACCACCACGGCGCTGAACGCGGCGGTGGAACAGGCGCGCAAGGTGAAAGGCGTGACCGTCAGCCTGGGCAGCCGCAACAGCTACCCGGTGTATGACGACAAGGGCCAGAAGATCACCGCCTGGCGCGAGCGCGCGGAGATCCGTCTGGAAAGCGCCGACTTCGCCAGCCTCTCCCAGCTCACCGCCGACCTGCTGGGCAAGCTGAAGATGGGCAGCATGAACTTCAGCATCGCCGACGCGACCCGCGTGAAGAACGAGGACGCGCTGATGCAGGACGCCGTGAGCGCCTTCAAAGCCCGCGCCCAGGTGCTGACCGACGCCCTTGGCGGCAAGGGCTACAAGCTGGTCAGCCTGAACCTGAACACCTCCGGCGCGCCGCGTCCGATGCCGATGATGCGCATGGCGGCGATGAAGGCCGACAGCTATGGCGGCGCCCCGGCCCAGGAAATCGAGGCCGGCACCAGCCAGGTCACCATCAGCGCCGACGGCACGATCGAAGTGCAGATGCCATAACGCAGGCGACCTCCTCCCGCGCGGCGCCTCCGGCAATCGAGGCGCCGTCCGGGGCGGCACGGCTCTCATTGTCGAAATTGCGACATTCACGTGCACCGGCGTTACAACTTCTACACTCATCCCGGTCAGTCGCTTGCGCCCGGCATGCGCCGTGCATAGTTTCACGCAACGCAGCCCACAAGGCTGTTCCTCGATGACAACCAGAATAACCAGAGGTCCGTATGCGTAAGAACGCCGTCATCCGCTCCATGATTGCCGCTGGGTTGATCGCCAGCGCACCGTTCGCCCACGCCGCCAGCAACCTGGTCTACTGCTCCGAAGGCAGCCCCGCGGGCTTCGACCCCGGCCAGTACACCACCGGCACCGACTTCGACGCCTCGGCCGAGACGGTCTTCAACCGCCTCACCCAGTTCGAGCGCGGCGGCACCCAGGTTATTCCGGGGCTGGCGGAAAAGTGGGATGTATCCGATGACGGCAAGACCTACACCTTCCACCTGCGTTCCGGCGTGAAGTTCCACACCACCGACTACTTCAAGCCGACCCGCGAGTTCAACGCCGACGACGTGCTGTTCACCTTCAACCGCATGCTCGACAAGAACCATCCGTTCCGCAAAGCCTACCCGACCGAGTTCCCCTACTTCACCGACATGGGCATGGACACCAACATCGCCAAGGTGGAGAAGGTCGACGAGCACACCGTCAAGTTCTCCCTCAACGACGTCGACGCCGCGTTCATCCAGAACCTGGCGATGAGCTTCGCCTCGATCCAGTCCGCCGAATACGCCGACCAGTTGCTCAAGCAGGGCAAGGCCGCCGACATCAACCAGAAGCCCATCGGCACCGGCCCCTTCGTGTTCAGCCGTTACCAGAAGGACGCGATGATCCGCTTCAAGGCCAACCCGGACTACTGGAACAAGGGCGAGGTGAAGATCGACAACCTGATCTTCGCCATCAACACCGACGCCTCGGTGCGCATGCAGAAGCTCAAGGCCAACGAGTGCCAGATCACCCTCTTCCCGCGCCCGGCCGACCTGGAAGCGCTGAAGAAGGATGCGAACCTGAACATGCCGTCGCAGCCGGGCTTCAACCTCGGCTACATCGCCTACAACGTCCTACACAAGCCGTTCGACAAGCTCGAAGTGCGCGAGGCGCTGGACATGGCGGTGAACAAGAAGGCGATCATCGACGCCGTCTACCAGGGCGCCGGACAGATGGCCGTGAACGGCATGCCGCCGACCCAGTGGTCCTACGACGACAGCATCAAGGATGCCGGCTACAACCCGGAAAAGGCCAAGGAACTGCTGAAGAAGGCCGGCGTGCCCGAAGGCACCGAGATCACCCTCTGGGCCATGCCGGTGCAGCGCCCCTACAACCCCAACGCCAAGCTGATGGCCGAAATGCTCCAGGCCGACTGGGCCAAGGTCGGCATCAAGGCGAAGATCGTCACCTACGAGTGGGGCGAGTACATCAAGCGCGCCAAGGGCGGCGAGCACGACGCCATGCTGATCGGCTGGAGCGGCGACAACGGCGACCCGGACAACTGGCTGGGCACCCTCTACGGCTGCGATGCCGTGGACGGCAACAACTTCTCCAAATGGTGCGACCCGGCCTACGACAAGCTGATCAAGGATGCCAAGCGCACGCCGGACCAGGCCAAGCGCACCGAGCTGTACAAGCAGGCCCAGCATATCCTCAAGGAGCAGGTGCCGATCACCCCGATCGCCCACTCCACCGTGTACCAGCCGATGCGCAAGACGGTGCAGGACTTCAAGATCAGCCCGTTCGCGCTGAACTCGTTCTACGGCGTCAGCGTCGGCAAGTAAGGCCAGCGGCCGCCGGGCTTCCCGGCGGCCCTTTGTTGCGGCAGCCGCCGTGCGCAACGCGCTCATCCGCCTGACCCTCGTCAGCCTGCTTGGCTGCGCGCCGGCGTTCGGCCAATCCCTGGTGGTCTGCACCGAGGCCAGCCCGGAAGGGTTCGACATCACCCAGTACACCGCCGCCACCACCGCCGACGCCTCGGCCGAGACGGTGTTCGAGCGCCTGGTACAGTTCGCCCCCGGCAGCGCCCGCGTGGTGCCGGCGCTGGCGGAAAGCTGGACGATCAGTGACGACGGCCTGCAATACACCTTCGCCCTGCGCCAGGGCGTGAAGTTCCACAGCACCGACTACTTCAAGCCCACCCGCGCGCTCAACGCCGACGACGTGCTCTGGAGCTTCCAGCGCCAGCTCGACCCGCAACACCCGTGGAACAAGCTGGCTCCGCGCGGCTTCCCCTATGCCGAGGCGATGGGCCTGCCCAGCCTGATCAGCGCGGTGGAAAAGCTCGACGACCAGCACGTGCGCTTCACCCTCAAGCATCCCGAGGCGCCCTTCCTCGCCGACCTGGCGATGGGGTTCGCCTCCATCTATTCCGCCGAGTACGGCGACCTGCTGCTGGCCGCCGACAAGGCCGGGCAGTTGAACAACCTGCCCATCGGCACCGGCCCCTTCGTCTTCCAGCGCTACCAGAAGGACGCCCAGGTACGCTTCAATGCCAACCCGGACTACTGGGGCGGCAGGCCGAAGATCGACCGCCTGCTGCTGGCGATCACCCCCGATCCGAACGTGCGCATCCAGAAGATCAAGGCCGGCGACTGCCAGATTGCCCTCTACCCCAAGCCCACGGACATCCCCGCACTGCGCCAGGCGCCGAACCTGAAGGTGGAGGAACTGGATTCCCTGCTGGTGGCCTACGTAGCCCTCAATACCCGGCACAAACCGCTGGACGACGTGCGCGTGCGCCAGGCGATCAACCTCGCCTTCGACCGTGCCGCCTACCTCAAGGCGCAGTTCGGCGAAGGTGCCGCCACCCCGGCGGTCGCGCCCTACCCGCCGACGCTCTGGGGCTCGGACCCGCAGCTCAAGGGCTGGCCGCACGATCCGGCGCGGGCGAAGCAACTGCTGGAAGAAGCTGGCATCAAGCCCGGCTTGAGGCTCTCGATCTGGACCCGCCCCGGCGGCGGGCCGACCAACCCCAATCCCGGCATCGGCGCGCAGATGCTCCAGGACGACCTGGGCAGGATCGGCATCCAGGCCGACATCCGCGTGTACGAATGGGGCGAGCTGATCAAGCGCGCTAAGCAGGGCGAGCACGACCTGATCTTCATGGGCTGGGTCGGCGACAACGGCGACCCGGACAACTTCCTCACGCCGAACCTGTCCTGCGCGGCGGCGAAGAGCGGCGAGAACCAGGCCGGCTGGTGCAACGCCGGGTTCGACGAACTGCTGCGCCTCGCCCGCGCCAGCACCGACCAGCCGACCCGCGCCGGGCTGTACCGCCAGGCCCTGGCGATCTTCCAGCGCGAGGCGCCGTGGATCGCCCTGGCCTATCCGAAGCAGTTCGCGGTGGTGCGCCCGGAGGTGAAGGGCTTCACCCTCAGCCCCCTGGGCTCGAACAACTTTTCGCGGGTTGAACTCACGCCCTGAGCCTTTGCTGTAGGAGCGAGCTTGCTCGCGAACAAAACCCCGCAGTAAAGCGATTCGCGAGCAAGCTCGCTCCTACGAAGAGCCGCCAGCCTCAAGCTTCCAGGCCGAACGGATCGTCCACCGAGTGGCTCGGCTGGGTGAACCAGCGCGGCCCTTCGGCCGTCATGTAGAAGTGGTCTTCCAGGCGGATGCCGAACTCGCCCGGCACGCAGATCATCGGTTCGTTGCTGAAGCACATGCCGGCTTCCAGCGGGGTTTCGTCGCCGCGGACCAGATAGGGGCCCTCATGCACGTCCAGGCCGATGCCGTGGCCGGTGCGGTGCGGCAGGCCGGGCAAGGCGTAGTCCGGGCCCAGGCCGCCGGCTTCCAGGCAGCGCCGCGCGGCGGCATCCACCGCCTGGCAGGGCTGGCCCGTCACGGCGGCGTCGAAGGCTGCCTGCTGGGCCGCCTTTTCCAGGTTCCAGAAGACGCGCTGGCGGTCGCTGGGCGTGCCGAAGACGTAGCTGCGGGTGATGTCCGACTGGTAGCCGTGCAGCTGGCAGCCGGTGTCGATCAGCACCATGTCGCCCTCGCGCAGCGGGCGCGGCTCGCGCACGCCGTGGGGAAAGGCGCTGTCCTCGCCGAACAGCACGATGCAGAAGGTCGAGCCGGGGGCGCCGACGCAGCGGTGCGCCGCCTCGATGAAGCGCACCACCTCGGTGGCGCTGATGCCTTCGCGGAGGATGCTGGCGGCGGCCTTGTGCACTTCCAGGGTCATGTCCTTGGCGCGCTGCATCAGCGCCAGCTCGGCCGCCGACTTGCGCTGCCGGCCCTGGTCGACCACGGCGCTCGCATCCACCAGGCGCAGCGAACCGGCGGCCTGGCGCAGGCGCTCGACCATGCCGAACGGCAGGCTCGGGCACAATCCGAGGCGGGCGTCGGCCGGCACGTCCAGCTCCGCCAGCATATCCGCCAGCAGGCGATAGGGGCTCTCGTGCTCCTGCCAGGTGCGGATCGCCCCGGGCAGCACCTGGAAATCGCGCACCGTGCCCTCCTCGAAGGCCGGGGCGAGGTACAGCGGCTCGCCCTTGGCGGGGACCAGCAGGCCGACCAGGCGTTCGCTGGGATTCCACTTCACCCCGCTGAAGTAGCGCAGGTAGCTGCCGGCATCAATGAACGCCGCCGCCATGCCCTGCTCGCTCAAGCGCGCCTGCAGGCCGGCCACGCGGGCGCGGTATTCGGCCAGCCCGATCGGCTCGACGCCGCCGCTCATGTCGCGTAGATCCGCCAACGCCTGCTCGGGAGTACGCCCCCCAACACCCATTGTCATCGCCCAGTTCTCCTGGTGAAAAGTCTGCGAAAATTTAAGCACAGCTTAAAAAGCTCACCAAACAGAATTTAAGTAGAACTGAAAAATCATTGAGAGGAGGAATCCTCCCATCGTGCGCTCCCACGGTGATCCTTCGCCGGTATACTGCCGGCATTCCCCAAGAGCCCAACCCATGACCGTCGATCGAATCGGAGAGCGCCTGCGCCGCTACCGGCGCGCCGCGAAGAAGACCCTCAGCCAGGTGGCCAGCGAGTCCGGCCTGACCGCCAGCTTCCTGTCCCAGGCCGAGCGCAACCTCACCGGAGTTTCCATCTCTTCCCTGGCCAGCATCGCCAGGTCCCTCGGGGTGCCGCTCAACGAGCTGTTCGACCAGCCGCAGCAGGCCCAGCCGGACTCCCACCAGGGCGAGCGCGTGCGCTACACCATCGAGGGCCAGCCGCTGGGCTACGAACGCCTGACCACGGCCTTTCCCGGCAACCAGCTCAACGCGGTGAAGATGAGCATGCCGGCCGGCTACCAGTCCGAGCTGATCGCCCACGAGGGCGCGGAATTCGCCTACGTGCTCAGCGGCAGCATCGTCTACACCATCGACGGCCGCAGCTACCCCCTGGGCCCCGGCGACTCGGTGCACTTCGACGCCGGTAAGCCGCACTGCCTGCGCAATGCCGGCGAGGAAACCGCCGAAGTGCTGACCGTCACTACCATGCCGCTGTTCGGCGAGCATCCGGGCACCTGAAAGATATTCCCCGAGCGTGGAAGGACGCTTCCGATTTTTGCAGTGGCACTGAATTTAAGTTGACCTTAATTTCACCCTGACTTAACTTCGCGTTCGACATTCGCCGGCGCCCCCGGCGACATCCGGCCATCGCCCACGGAGGAGCGATGGCGCCCGAGCCGGCGCAGGCCCACAACGCCCATGCCAGGCTCCCTCAGAAAAAGAACAACGAGGTTAGGCATGCGTATGAAGCGTCGTATCTCCATGCATTCTCTGGTCGCCGGCAGCCTGCTGCTGGCCAGCTCGGCGAGCTTCGCCGCCAGCAATCTGGTGTTCTGCTCCGAAGGCAGCCCGGCCGGCTTCGACCCGGGCCAGTACACCACCGGCACCGACTACGACGCCACCTCGGAAACCCTGTTCAACCGCCTGGTGCAGTTCGAGCGCGGCGGCACCGAGGCCGTGCCGGCCCTGGCCGAAAGCTGGGAAACCAGCGCCGACGGCAAGACCTGGACCTTCCAGTTGCGCCGCGGCGTGAAGTTCCACAGCACCGGCTATTTCAAGCCGACCCGCGAGTTCAACGCCGACGACGTGGTCTTCACCTTCCAGCGCATGCTCGACAAGGACCACCCCTTCCGCAAGGCCTACCCCACCGAGTTCCCCTACTTCACCGACATGGGGCTGGACCGCAACATCGCCAGGGTGGAGAAGCTCGACGACCATACCGTCCGCTTCACCCTCAACGAGGTCGACGCCGCCTTCATCCAGAACCTGGCGATGAGCTTCGCCGCGATCCAGTCCGCCGAGTACGCCGACCAGTTGCTCAGCCAGGGCAAGGCCAGCGAGATCAACCAGAAGCCCATCGGCACCGGGCCCTTCGTGCTCAGCCGCTACCAGAAGGACGCGCTGATCCGCTTCAAGGCCAACAAGGATTACTGGAAACCCGAGGACGTGCGCCTGGACAACCTGATCTTCGCCATCAACACCGACGCCTCGGTGCGCATGCAGAAGCTCAGGGCCGGCGAATGCCAGATCAGCCTCAACCCGCGCCCGGCGGATCTCGACTCGCTGAAGCAGGACACCAACCTGGACATGCCGTCGCAGCCGGGCTTCAACCTCGGCTACCTGGCCTACAACGTCACCCACCAGCCGCTGGACCGCGTCGAGGTGCGCCAGGCGCTGGACATGGCGGTGAACAAGCAGGCGATCATCGAGGCCATCTACCAGGGCGCCGGCCAACTGGCGGTCAACGCCATGCCGCCGACCCAGTGGTCCTATGACGAATCGATCAAGGGCCAGGCCTACGACCCGGACAAGGCCCGCGCCCTGCTGAAGCAGGCCGGCATCGCCGAAGGCAGCGAAATCACCCTCTGGGCCATGCCGGTGCAGCGCCCCTACAACCCCAACGCCAAGCTGATGGCCGAGATGATCCAGGCCGACTGGGCCAAGGTCGGCATCAAGGCGAAGATCGTCAGCTACGAGTGGGGCGAGTACATCAAGCGCGCCCACGCCGGCGAGCACGACGCCATCCTGTTCGGCTGGACCGGCGACAACGGCGACCCGGACAACTGGCTGGGCACTCTCTACGGCTGCGATTCGGTCAACGGCAACAACGTCTCCAAGTGGTGCGACCCGGCCTACGACAAGCTGGTGAAGCAGGCCAAGGCGACCAATGACCACGCCCAGCGCGTCGCCCTCTACCAGCAGGCCCAGCAACTGCTCGCCCGGCAGTTGCCCATCAGCCCCATCGCCCACTCCACCGTGTACCAGCCCATGCGCAAGTCGGTGCACGGCTTCCTCATCAGCCCCTTCGGGCGCAACTCGTTCTACGGCGTGAGCAACCAGCCCTAGCCGAAGCCCGCGGCGTCCGCCGCAGGCAGGCCGGCCCGGCGCAGACCGAGCGGCCCTTCGTTTCGCCACTGCCTATTCCCAGCGCGCCCGCCCCGGCAGGCGCGGCGGGATGCGTTTGCCGTCTGGAAAACAACAACGAAGAAGAAGGAGCAATCCCATGCAGTGTCCGTATTTCAAACCCGCCGTACTGGGCCTGGCGATCGGCGCCGGGCTGCTCGGCCAGGCCTGGGCCGCCGAGGACGATGCGAACAGGGGCCAGGCCGGCGCCACAGGCTTCGTCGAGGGCCAGAGCCTGACCCTGACCACGCGCAACTTCGCCTCCCGCGAGCAGATGCACGACAGCTTCGGCTTCCGCATTCCCAAGGACGGCGGTTCGGAATTCACCCACAGCCGCCGCACCTGGGTGCAGGGCACCATCCTCCAGTACAGCTCCGGCTACACCCAGGGCACCGTGGGCTTCGGCCTCGACGTGGCCGGTTTCAACGCCATCAACCTGGAGCGTGGCAAGGGTGTGATCGGCGGTGGCGGCAACCGCACCCTCACCCACAGCGATGGCGAGGCCGTGGACGAGTGGTCGAAGATGGGCATCGCCAACCTGCGCCTGCGCGTTTCCAACACCGAACTCAAGGCCGGGCGTTTCCAGGTCGAGACACCGGTGTTCAACAGCATCGACAACCGCGCCCTGCCGTCGAGCTTCAACGGCGTGGCGCTGCTCAGCGAGGAACTGGCCGGCCTCCCGCTGCAGGCCGGCAGCTTCACCCGCGCCAGCCCACGCACCGGGGCGGGCGACGAGGACTTCACCACCGAGTACGGCACGCGCCAGGTCAAGGGCGACCGCTACAGCTACATCGGCGGCAGCTACAAGGTCGCCGGGAACCTGTCGGTGACGGCCTACGGCGGCCACTTCGAGAACATCTGGAATCAGTACTACCTCGGCCTCTCCCACGACCTGGGCGATGCGCAGAGGCTGCTGCTGAACACCAGTTTCAACCTCTACAGCACCCGCGACACCGGCAACCGCGAGGCGGGCTACATCGACAACGACACCTGGAGCCTGGCCTTCACCCTCGGCCACGGCGCCCACTCGCTGATGCTCGGCTGGCAGCAGGTCGACGGCAACGAGTATTTCGACTACGTGCACGAGACCTCGGCCATCTACCTGGCCAACTCGCTGCTGTCGGACTACAACGGGCCCAACGAGAAGTCCGTGCAGCTGCGCTACGGCACTGACTTCGCGCCCTACGGCGTGCCAGGCCTGACCACCGCGGTGTGGTACGCCAAGGGCTGGGACATCGACGGCACCCATTACGACGGGGACCGCAATGGCGCCTTCGGCAACTACGCCGAGGTCCGCGCCCAGGATGGCGAAAAGCACCACGAGCTGGGCCTGATGGGCACCTACGTGATCCAGGACGGGCCGCTCCGGAGTACCAGGTTCCGCCTGATGTACATGAAGCACCTGGCCAGCCAGAACCAGGTCGACGGCAGCGTCGACGAAATCCGCCTGGTCAGCACCTTCCCCTTCGCCCTGCTGTAGGAGAACCGGCATGAACCCGCGCTACCTGCCCCTGCTCCTGGCGCTCGGCGCCGGCCCCGCGCTGGCGCAGAACCTGGTGGTCTGCACCGAAGCCAGCCCGGAAGGCTTCGACATCGTCCAGTACACCGGCGCGGTCACCGCCGACGCCGCCGCCGAGACGCTGTTCAGCCGCCTGGTGGCGTTCCGCCCGGGCACCACGGAGATCGTCCCGTCCCTGGCGGAGAGCTGGGAGGTCAGCCCCGACGGGCTGGCCTACACCTTCCACCTGCGCCCGGGGGTGAAGTTCCACAGCACCGCGTACTTCAAGCCCGACCGCAACTTCAACGCCGACGACGTGCTCTGGAGCTTCCGGCGCGCGCTGGACCCGCAGCATCCCTGGCACGATTCGGCGCCACGCGGCTACGCCTACTTCGAAGCGATGAACATGGGCGAGCTGATCAAGTCGGTGGACAAGCTCGACGACCTGACCGTGCGCTTCACCCTGAACCACCCGGAGGCGCCCTTCCTCGCCGACATGGCCATGAGCTTCGCCTCCATCTACTCGGCCGAGTACGGCGACCAGTTGCTCGAGGCCGGCCGGCAGGACCGGCTCAACGCCCAGCCGATCGGCACCGGCCCCTTCGTCTTCAGCCGCTACGCCCGCGACGCCCAGGTCCGCTACAAGGCCAATCCGGACTACTTCGGCGGCAAGCCGGCGATCGACAACCTGGTGTTCGCCATCACCCTCGACCCCAACGTGCGCATGCAGAAGCTGCGCCGCGGCGAGTGCCAGGTCGCGCTCTACCCCAAGCCGACCGACGTGCCGCAGTTGCAGAAGGAAGCGGGCCTGGCGGTGGACAGCACCGACGCCCTGCTGACCACCTACGTCGCTCTCAATACCCAACACAAGCCGCTGGGCGACGCGCGCGTGCGCCAGGCCATCAACCTGGCGATCGACAAGCAGGCGCTGCTGGACGCGGTGTTCGGCCCCGGCGCGGCGACGCCGGCGGTCAACCCCTACCCCTCGACGCTGCTCGGCTACAACGAGCGGCTCCAGGACTGGCCGCACGACCCCGCGCGCGCCCGGGCCCTGCTGAAGGAGGCCGGGGCGGAGGGCGCGAAGCTGACGCTGTTCATCCGCAACGGCAGCTCGCCGACCATTCCCAATCCGGCACTGGCGGCACAGATGATGCAAGCGGATCTCGCCAAGGTCGGCATCGAACTGCAGATCCGCGCGCTGGAATGGGGCGAGCTGCTCAAGCGCTCCAAGGCCGGCGAACACGACCTCTCGCTGCTCGGCTGGGCCGGCGACAACGGCGATCCGGACAATTTCCTCAGCCCCAACCTCAGCTGCGCCGCGGCGAAGTCCGGGGAAAACCAGGCGCGCTGGTGCGACGCGGCCTTCGAATCGTTGATCCAGCAGGCCCGGCGCACCGACGAACGATCGAAACGGCAGGAACTTTATGAAAAGGCGACAAAGATATTCCACGAGCAAGCGCCGTGGATTCCCCTGGCGCATCCTAAGCTGTTCAATGTGCGCCGCAGCGACATCGAGGGCTACACCATCAGCCCGCTAAGCAATAACAACTTCGCCGACGTGCGGGTTTCCGAAACCCGGGTGAAGTGACAAGAAAAGCGGCGCCCGCCAGCATTCCGGCGGGCAGCCGCGCGATGAGGAGTCCTCCGCCACCATGCTCAGTTTCATTGCCCGCCGCTTCGGGTTGCTGATCCCGACCTTCTTCGGCGTCACCCTGCTGACCTTCGCGCTGATCCGCCTGATCCCCGGCGACCCGGTGGAAGTGATGATGGGTGAGCGCCGCGTCGATCCGCAGATGCACGCCGAAGCCATGCACCGTCTCGGCCTCGACAAGCCGCTCTACCAGCAGTACCTGGACTACATCGGCAACCTCGCCCAGGGCGATCTCGGCGAATCGCTGACCACCCGCGACAGTGTCTGGCACGAGTTCCTCACCCTGTTCCCTGCCACCCTCGAACTGTCGCTGGCGGCCCTGCTGTTCGCCGGCACCTTCGGCCTGCTGGCCGGGGTGATCGCCGCCCTCAAGCGCGGCTCACTGTTCGATCACGGGGTGATGACCATCTCCCTGGCCGGCTACTCGATGCCGATCTTCTGGTGGGGCCTGATCCTGATCATGCTGTTCTCCGTGAGCCTGGGTTGGACGCCGGTGTCCGGACGCCTGGACCTGCTCTACGACATTCCGCCTGTGACCGGCTTCATGCTCATCGACACGCTGCTCTCGGATGAGGAAGGCGCCTTCGTGGACGCCGTGCGCCACCTGATCCTGCCGGCCATCGTGCTGGGCACCATCCCGCTGGCGGTGATCGCCCGCATGACCCGCTCGGCGATGCTCGAAGTGCTGCGCGAGGACTATGTGCGCACCGCCCGCGCCAAGGGCCTGTCGCCGGCCCGCGTGGTGTTCATCCACGCCCTGCGCAACGCCATGATCCCGGTACTCACCGTGTTCGGCCTGCAGGTCGGCACGCTGCTCGCCGGTGCCGTGCTCACCGAGACCATCTTCTCCTGGCCGGGCATCGGCAAATGGCTGATCGATGCGATCAGCCGCCGCGACTATCCGGTGGTGCAGAACGGCATCCTCCTGGTGGCGACCCTGGTGATCCTGGTCAACTTCACCGTGGACATCCTCTACGGTCTGGCCAACCCACGCATCCGCCACCAACGCTGAGGAGCCCACGCCATGAATGCCAACGCCAAAGCTCCCGCCAGCGACCCGAGCCTGGTCTACCCCTCCCCGCTGAAAGAATTCTGGCAAGCCTTCTCGCGCAACAAGGGCGCGGTCGGCGGCCTGCTGTTCATGCTGGTCATCGTGTTCTGCGCGCTGTTCGCCCCCTGGGTGGCGCCCCATGATCCGAGCTGGCAGTTCCGCGAGTACCTGCTGACCCCGCCGGCGTGGCAGGAAGGCGGGCAGATGCGCTTCCTGCTAGGCACCGACGAACTGGGCCGCGACCTGCTTTCGCGCCTGATGCACGGCGCGCGACTGTCATTGAAGATCGGCCTGGCCTCGGTGGTGATCTCGATGATCCCCGGCATCATCCTCGGCCTGTTCGCCGGCTTCTCGCCCAACCGTCTGGGCCCGGTGATCATGCGCCTGATGGACATCATGCTGGCCCTGCCCTCGCTGCTGCTGGCGGTGGCCATCGTCGCCATCCTCGGCCCGGGCCTGATCAACACCGTGATCGCCATCGCCATCGTCTCGCTGCCGGCCTATGTGCGCCTGACCCGCGCCGCCGTGATGGGCGAGCTGAACCGCGACTACGTTACCGCCTCGCGCCTGGCCGGCGCCGGCACCCTGCGCCTGATGTTCGTCACCGTGCTGCCCAACTGCATGGCGCCGCTGATCGTGCAGGCCACCCTGAGCTTCTCCTCGGCGATCCTCGACGCCGCCGCCCTGGGCTTCCTCGGCCTCGGCGTGCAGCCACCGACACCCGAGTGGGGCACCATGCTGGCCTCCGCGCGCGACTACATCGAGCGCGCCTGGTGGGTCGTCTCGCTGCCCGGCCTGACCATCCTGCTCAGCGTGCTGGCGATCAACCTGATGGGCGACGGCCTGCGCGACGCGCTGGATCCGAAGCTGAAGAACGCGGCGTGAGGAAGACACCAATGATGACTTTCGCATGTGCTGTAGGAGCGAGCTTGCTCGCGAACCTGCCGTCCTCCGCGCTCCCCGTTCGCGAGCAAGCTCGCTCCTACAAGAAGAACAGAAGCCTGATGGAGACCGCCGTATGAGCCTCCTCGACCTGCGCAATCTCTCGGTCCGCTTCGGCGACCGCAACGCCGTCCCGGTGGTGGACGGCCTCGACCTCGCCGTGGACAAGGGCGAAGTCCTGGCCATCGTCGGCGAATCCGGCTCCGGCAAATCCGTGACCATGATGGCCCTGATGGGCCTGATCGACGCCCCCGGCATCATCACCGCCGACACCATGCAGTTCGACGGCACCGACATGCTGCGCCTCAAGGGCCGCGAGCGGCGGCGCATCGTCGGCAAGGACATCGCCATGGTCTTCCAGGACCCGATGACCGCGCTCAACCCCAGCTTCACCGTCGGCTACCAGATCGAGGAAGTGCTCAAGCTGCACCTCGGCCTGCGCGGCAAGGCGCTGCGCCAGCGCGCCCTGGAACTGCTCGAACGGGTGGAAATCCCCGGCGCCGCGCAGCGCCTGGAGGCCTACCCGCACCAGCTCTCCGGCGGCATGAGCCAGCGCGTGGCGATCGCCATGGCGATCGCCGGCGAGCCCAAGCTGCTGATCGCCGACGAACCGACCACCGCGCTGGACGTGACCATCCAGGCGCAGATCATGGAACTGTTGCTGAACCTGCAACGCGACCAGGGCATGGCACTGATCCTGATCACCCACGATCTGGCCGTGGTGGCCGAAACCGCCCAGCGCGTCTGCGTGATGTACGCGGGGCAGGCGGTGGAGATCGACGGCGTGCCGGCGCTGTTCGACGCACCGACGCATCCCTACACCGAGGCGCTGCTCAAGGCGATTCCCGAGCACAGCGCCGGCGAGGAGCGCCTGGCCACCCTGCCCGGCATCGTCCCCGGCAAGTACGATCGGCCGCAGGGCTGCCTGCTGTCGCCGCGTTGCCCTTACGTGCAGGACAACTGCCGCACGGTGCGTCCGGCTCTGGAACCCCATGAGCGCGGCGCCGTGCGCTGCTTCTACCCGCTCAACCTGAACACCGAGGTGGCCCGATGAGCGCCGTCCTGACCGCCCGCGACCTGACCCGTCACTACGAAATCTCCCAGGGCCTGTTCAAGCCGCACGCCCTGGTCCGCGCGCTCAACGGCGTATCCTTCGAGCTGCAGGCCGGCAAGACGCTGGCCGTGGTCGGCGAATCCGGCTGCGGCAAGTCCACGCTCGCCCGGGCGCTGACCCTGATCGAGGAACCCACCGCAGGCTCCCTGCAGATCGCCGGCCACGAGGTGAAGGGCGCCAACCACGAGACGCGCAAGCAACTGCGCCGCGACGTGCAGATGGTCTTCCAGAACCCCTACGCCTCGCTCAATCCACGACAGAAGATCGGCGACCAGCTGGCCGAACCGCTGCTGATCAACACCAGCCTGTCGCGCACCGAACGCCGCGAGCGGGTGCAGGCGATGATGAAGCAGGTCGGCCTGCGCCCCGAGCACTACCAGCGCTACCCGCACATGTTCTCCGGCGGCCAGCGCCAGCGCATCGCCCTGGCCCGCGCCATGATGCTGCGGCCGAAAGTGCTGGTGGCGGACGAGCCGACCTCGGCACTGGACGTGTCGATCCAGGCCCAGGTGCTCAACCTGTTCATGGACCTGCAGGAGGAGTACGGCACCGCCTACGTGTTCATCTCGCACAACCTCGCCGTGGTCCGCCACGTGGCCGACGACGTGCTGGTGATGTACCTCGGCCGCCCGGCGGAAATGGGGCCGGCGGAAAAGCTCTATGAACGCCCGTTGCACCCCTACACCCAGGCCCTGCTCTCGGCGACCCCGGTCATCCATCCCGATCCGGACAAGCCCAAGATCAAGATCCAGGGCGAGCTGCCCAACCCGCTCAACCCGCCCAGTGGCTGCGCCTTCCACAAGCGCTGCCCGTATGCCACCGAGCGTTGCAGGAGCGAAGTGCCGGAACTGCGTTTGCTGGATGAGCGCCAGGTGGCCTGCCATCACGCGGAACAGTTCCTGAACTGAAACGAAATGGGCCGGTCTTAGGCCGGCCCATCCTTTCGGATACAGCTGAGCCGGAACAGGCTGACCGCCTGATCCGCCCTGTCCCGCCAGGGGGGCGCCCCGCCACTGCCCCACCGCAGTGGCCGTCATCCACAGGACCGGGCCATTCATGCTGCTGTTCTTCCTCCTGCTCATCCTCGCTGCCGCCATCGTCGCCAATGTCCAGATCCACAAGTGGAAGCGCCAGCGGCGACTGGACATTCGCGCGGCCGTGAATTCGCGGAAGAAGGCGGCTCCGAGGAAGAAGGCCCAGCCGGAGATCGATCTCGACGGGATCGACTGGGACGGCCTTGGCCAGGAAGAACCGGACTTCGCCGCGCCCCCGGCAGCGCCAGTGGCATCGCCCGCGCCAATCTCCGTGAAGACGCCCACCACACCTTGCGCAGCGAAACCGGAAGCGGAGCCGACGGACGAGTTCTATCCACTGGAACGCGCCTTGCCGCAGGGCCAACTCACCGCCGCGCAGCGCAACGAGGCGATGGCCCGATTGCTCAAGGCCAACCTGCACATCCCCACCCCGGAGCCGGGCGAGAAGCACGTCGTGCTGGACATGGACGGCGGAAGCTACGTGCCCGTCGCCACTCATCCGGCGGCGGCCGCCATCGCCCTGGGGCATCTGGCCGAAAGCATGCAGCAACGCACGGGCGAGCAACTTCTGAAGGAACTGCGCGGCGGCGACCTCGGGTTGCTGGTCGTCGCGCGCAATCCGCATAGGCCTTCCGTAGCGCGCCTGTGGAAAATCCAGCCGGAAGACCTCTGAGGGAAACACCCCGTAGGAGCTTGCTCGCGAACCTCCTGGCAGCGGAGCTGGGGCCGTTCGCGAGCAAGCTCGCTCCTACGAAAAGCCCCAGTTCAAAGGTCGCGGATCAGCGCCAGGCGTACGCCGAAGCCCAGCAGGATGCCGCCGAAGCCCCACTGCTGCACCCGCTGCATCGTCCTGTGCCGCGCCAGCCAGCGCCCCATGCGCTCACCGCTGACCGCGTAGAAGCTGTCGAAGCCCAGCCCCACCAGCACCAGCACGCCGCCCAGCAGCGCGAACTGCACGGCCAGCGGGCCGTTCTGCGGCTGGATGAATTGCGGCAGCAGCACCGAACAGAACAGCAGCGCCTTGGGGTTGAGCAGGTTGGTCAGCACACCGCGGCGCAAGGCCCGTCGATAGCTCGCCGGGGCTTTCGCGCGTTCGGCGCTGTCCACGGTCGGACCGACCGGCGCGCGCAGCAGTTGCAGGCCGATCCAGGCCAGGTAGAGGCCGCCGCCAACGCGCACCGCATCGAAGGTCCAGGGCGCGCTGCGGAACAGCAGCGCCAGGCCGGTTGCCGCCAGCGCCACATGACAGGCGCGCGCCAGGCCAAGGCCGAGCGCCGTGGCCAGCGCGGCACGGCAGCCGTCGCGGGCACCGGTGTGCAACAGGAGAATCATGTCCGGCCCCGGCAGCAGGTAGACCATCGCCAGGGCCAGCAGGAACACACCGATATCCATCAATCCGCTCCGAAACAGTCATTGCGGATAGGGATTCTATGCCCGAAAGCCGAGGCAGGTGCTTGCGTATTCGGCCAGCATCACGATGCTGTTTGGCATATTCTGCCAAGCAGAAAGCCAACGAGTATCCGCTTATGCCAATTCCCAAGCTGGACGCCTACGACCACCGCATCCTCGCCTCCCTGCAACGCGACGGCCGCCTGAGCAACGTGGAACTGGCCGAGGAAATCGGCCTCTCGCCCTCCCCCTGCCTGCGCCGGGTGCGCCTGCTGGAGGAAGCCGGGATGATCCGCGGCTACCACGCCGAACTGGGCCGCGACGAAGTCGGACTGGGACTGACGGTCTTCGTCGGGGTGAAGGTCGAGCGCCACAGCGACACCAGTGCCGCCGCCTTTCGCCAGGCGGTGATCGACCTGCCGGAGGTGATCTCGGTGCACCTGGTCAGCGGCGAGTCGGACTTCCTGTTGCAGGTCGTGCTGCCCGACCTGCGCGCCTATGAGCAGTTCCTCACCGGCACCCTGCTCAAGCTGCCGGGCGTCAGCGACATCCGTAGCAATTTCGCGATCCAGACGGTGAAGGAGTCGGCGCCTCTGCCGCTGCGGCACCTGCCTAGTGGCCTGTACGGCTGATTCGGCAATTGAAGTTCGAGTGCCAGGGTTTGCCAGACAAGGCGCCGCAACGAGTCGTAGCAGGGCTACGGTGAGGAGCGGCAACGCAGTATGGCGAAGCCTGGCGCCGAAATTGATTAGTCGAATTAGCCACACAGGCCACTAAGTAGCGAAGAAGCGCAGGAATGCGCGCAGGTCCGCTTGCGCCTGTTCCACGCTCGCCGGGGCGAAGCGCACCTCGCTGTGCGCCGGGCATTGCGCCAGGCGACCGATGTCCAGCGGGTGCAGCACGCCGAGTACGGGGTAGCCGCCCATGCTCTGACGGTCGGCCAGCAGGATGATCGGCTGGCCGTCCGGCGGTACCTGGATGGCGCCGTCCACCACGCCCAGCGACCATTGCCGGCGCGGCGCCTCCAGCGCCTCGCCGCGCAGGCGCACGCCCATGCGGTCGGATTGCGGGCTGATCCGCCAGGGCTGGCGGAAGAAGGCTTGCCGTTGTGCGGCCGTGAACGCATCCGGGCCCGGCAGCACGCGCAAGGCGGGGGGCTCGCGATAATCCGGCCGATAGGACCAGGGCACACTCGCCCCCTGCGTGAAACGCGCGCCCTCGTCGGCGCACTCCAGCACGTCGCCCACGGAGAGCGGCTGGCCATCGCCGGACAGGCCGCCGAGTTTTTCCCGCGCATGGGTCGAGACGCTGCCCAGCACCGCTCGGACCCGGAAGCCTCCGGCAACGGCGAGACAGGCCCGCTGCCCGGCACGGGCAAAACCCAGTTTCAGGCGCTGTCCCGCCCGCACGCGAAAACGTGACCAGGCCGGTAGCGGCTCGCCGTCGAGACAGGCCGGCAGCTCGGCGCCCGTCAGCGCCAGCCAGGTGTCCGACCGCGCATCCAGCTCCACGCCGCCCAGGGCTATCTCCAGCAGCGGCGTATCGCGGCCATTGCCAAGCAATCGATTCGCCCAGGCCGCCGCGTGCCGATCCACGGGGCCGCCGGGCGATACGCCCAGTCCCTGCCAGCCGTGGCGCCCGCCATCCTGCAACAGGCACAGCGGGCCGCAGGCGATCACCGTCAGGCTCATGGCTCGCCACCGGCGGCATGGTAGGCCGCTTCGTCGATGGGTACGAAGCGTACCCGGTCGCCCACCGCCAGCGGACAGGGCGGCTCCCGCCACGGATCGAACAATCGCTGCGCGGTGCGACCGAGCAGATGCCAGCCGCCGGGCGAGGCCTGTGGATAAACCGCCGTCTGCCGCTCGGCGATTGCCAGGCTGCCGGCGGGCACGTGCGTGCGCGGCGTGGCCCGGCGTGGCAGGGCGAGTCGTTCGTCCAGCTCACCGAGGTAAGCGAAGCCGGGGGAAAAGCCGATCGCGCCGACGCGATAGTCACGGCCGGCGTGCAGGGAGATGACCTGAGTGGACGTGAGCCCACACAGCCGGCCGACTTCAGCCAGGTCCTCACCGGCATACCACACGGCGATTTCATGCAGGCGGCCGGGGCTACTCGCCTGCGGTTCGCCCGGCCAGTCCGCCAGCGCCGCCCGGACGCGGCCCTGCAGTTGCGGCAGGTCGATACGCAGCAGGTCATAGTGCAGCAACAGGGTGGTCCAGCCGGGCACACAATCCGTCAATGCCGCGCCCAACTCGGCGCGCAGTCGCTCGGCAAGGCAAGCGATGCGAAGCGGCAGCGCTTCGTCGGGCTGCTCGGCGAGGGTGATCAGCAGCGCCGTGGCGCCGAAGGCTTCGACACGGATCATGCCTGGTCCAGCAGGCCACGCAGGCGCCGTAGCACCGCCAGGGATTCGGGGTTGTCGCCGTGCACGCAGAGGCTGTCGGCGCGCAGGCGCAGCGGGTTGCCGTCGATGTCCGGGAAGGGCTCGCCACGGGCAATCGCCAGGGCCTGGTCGAGGATGCGCTGTGGTTCGTGGTGCACGGCATCGGGCAGGCGGCGCGGGGCGAGCTGGCCATCGGGCAGGTAGGCGCGGTCGGCGAAGGCCTCGAACATCAGCGGTACGTCGGCGGCATCGGCCAGTTGCAGTTCGCGGCGGTTGTCGGCCAGGGCCAGTACCATCAGCGGCAGGCCCTTGCGGTAGGCGGCGCAGGCGTCGAGCACGGCACTGAGCAGCGCGTCGTCCCGCACCAGGTCGTTGTACAGCGCGCCGTGGGGCTTCACGTAATCGACGCGGGTGCCGGCGGCGCGGCAGAAGGCGTCCAGGGCGCCGACCTGGTAGAGCACCAGCGCCCGCACTTCCTCGGGCGAGCAGCTCAGGTGCCGGCGGCCGAAGCCGGCCAGGTCCGGGTAGGCCGGGTGTGCGCCAATGCTGACGCCCTGCTCTACCGCCAGGCGAACGGTGCGCTGCATGGTCAGCGGGTCGCCCGCATGGTAGCCGCAGGCCAGGTTGGCCTGGTCGATCAGCGGCATGGCATGGGTGTCGTCGCCCATGCTCCAGGCACCGAAACTTTCGCCCATGTCGCAGTTGAGCAGGATCCGCGTCGTGCGCTCGGTCATCGGCCTCACCATCCTTCGAAATTTCCTACAGGTTAAAACAGACACTGGCCTTTGGCCTTCGGAGAATACTCACTCACGATTAGGAGGAGTACCATTCACGGTCTCTATCCGCGGATACCTTCTCCGAATGATCAAAGCCGCCATCCTGGCCGCCTTCGGCCTGAGCATCGTTTATGTCCACCTGCGCGGACGGGTGCGTCACAAGTTCACGCGCCAGTTGACCGACCACTCCAGCTTCCTGGCGCCGATCAACTGCATCATGTACCTGTTCTCCAGGGTACCGAGCCGCCCGTACCTGGCGACCGACGATTTTCCCGAGATGCGCCTGCTGACCGAGAACTGGGAAACCATCCGCAGCGAAGCCCTGCACCTGCGCGACGCCGGCAGCATCAAGCGTTCCGAACAGCTCAACGACGTGGGCTTCAACTCCTTCTTCAAGACCGGCTGGAAGCGCTTCTACCTGAAGTGGTACGACGACAGCCATCCGTCCGCCGATGCGCTGTGCCCGAAGACCACCGAGCTGCTGCGGCGGATTCCCTCGGTCAAGGCGGCGATGTTCGCCGAACTGCCGCCGGGCTCGCGCCTGGTGCGCCACCGCGACCCCTACGCCGGTTCCGTGCGCTACCACCTGGGGCTGATGACGCCGAACGATCCGGGCTGCTTCATCGAGGTGGACGGCGAGCGCTACCACTGGCGCGACGGCGAAGCGGTGGTGTTCGACGAGACCTACATCCACTATGCCGAGAACACCACCGGGCATGACCGGGTGATCCTCTTCTGCGACATCGAGCGGCCGCTGAAGTACCGCTGGGCCACAGCGTTCAACCGCTGGTTCAGCCGCAACGTGATGGCCGCCGCCGCCTCGCCGAACGACGCGGGCGACAAGACCGGCGGCATCAACCGCGCCTTTGCCTCGCTGTACAGGATCCGCCTGCACGGCAAGGCGCTGAAGAAGCGCAACCGCAAGCTGTACTACCTGCAGAAGTGGGGGTTCTTCGCGGCGGTGCTGGCGCTGTTCCTGTGGATATGAGTCGCCGCAGGATCTGAGCCAGGCCCTGAAATCAAAAAGGCCTCCGCTTAGGCGGGTGCCTCTTGCTTTGCACCGCCTGGAACGCAGTGCGGTCTTTCCCTGTAGGAGCGAGCTTGCTCGCGAACCGACCCAGCTCCGGAGCTGCCGGGATATCTGTTCGCGAGCAAGCTCGCTCCTACAAAAAAGCTCGTCACGTCGTCGCGACTGGCTACGCTCAACGCCGGATCAATAAACGTCGCGCCGGTAGCGCCCAGTCTCCAGCAACTCCTCGACCTGGGCATCGCCAAGCATCTCGCGCAGCGCGCGGTCGACGCCTTCGGCCATGCCCTGCAGGCTGCCGCAGACGTAGATCAGCGCACCCTCGTCCAGCCATTGGGCGAGCACTTCACCGCTGGCGCGCAGGCGGTCCTGCACGTAGATCTTCTCGGCCTGGTCGCGGGAGAAGGCGACGTCCAGGCGCTGCAGTTCGCCCCGCGCCAGCGCGCTTTCCAGCTCCTCGCGGCAGTAGAAGTCATGGGCGAGATTGCGCTCGCCGAACAGCAGCCAATTACGCCGGCGCCCCTCGGCGATGCTGGCCCGCAGCAGGCTGCGCAGCCCGGCCAGGCCCGTGCCGTTGCCGATCAGGATCAGCGGGCGATCCGCCTCGCACAGGTGGAAGCTGCGGTTGCGCCGCAGGCGCAGCAGCAGGCTGCCGCCCTCCGGCAGGTACGCGGTGAGCCAGCCGGAGCAGATGCCCAGCGAGCCGTCGGCGTGCTGTTCCTGGCGCACGATCAGCTCCAGCGCGCCATCGCTGCGCAACGAGGCGATGGAGTACTGGCGCACGGACAGCTTGATCAACGCGTCGTACACCGCCTGGCCATGCAGGCCTACCAGGTGTTCGAGGTTACCCGGCAGCAGGCAGCCGGCCAGGGCGATCTTCAGCGAGGTGGCGATCCCCTCGGCCTGGATGGTCGAACCGCCGTCCAGGCCGAGGCGATCCAGCCAGGCCTCGACCAGGAACGCCGGTTGGCGCGGGGCGATCTCCACCAGGTCGCCGGCGCTCCAGTCGATCCGCGAATCGTTCGGCGCGGCCAGGCGCAGCAGCCAGGTGGGTTCGCCCTGGCTGCCCGGATTGAGGTGCTCGCGGCCAGCCAGCGTCCAGACTTCGAAGGCCGGCGCGCTGAACGCGGCCTGCGGCGCGGCGCCGGAGAGTTCGGCCAGGCGCCGCTGCCAGTCGTGCAGCGCGGCGGCATCGCCATTGTCCACCTCGACGCCATCGAACAGCGCCCGCGCGCCCTGTCCTTGCAGCCAGCCTTGCAGGCGACGGGCGAAGCCACAGAAGTGCTCGTACTGGCGATCGCCGAGGGCAAGGACGGCATAGCGCAGGTCGCCCAGCCCCAGGCTCTGGCCCAGCAGGTGGCGCTCGAAGCCACGGGCGTTGTCCGGGGCCTCGCCGTCGCCGAAGGTGCTGACCACGAACAGCGCGTTGCGGGTCTGCTCCAGTTGCGCGCGGTCCAGCTTCGCCAGCGGCTCGACGCGCACCGGCAGGCCGGCGGCCTGCAATTGCCCGGCGCTCTGCCAGGCCAGTTGCTCGGCGAGGCCGCTCTGGCTGGCGTAGCCCACCAGCCAGGCGTCGCCGACGACCGTACGCGTGTCGAGCTCGCCACGGGCGGCCTGGGCCGCGCGCTGCTTGCGACGGCGGTCGAGGTAGAGCAGCCAGCCGGTGATGAAGAACAGCGGCATCGACAGGCTCGCCAGCATCATCAGGATGCGCCCGGCGAGGCCGAAATAGCTGCCCACGTGCAGGGCATAGACGCTGGTCAGCAGTTGCTTGCCGAAGGAACTGTCGGTGTAGCGCTTGTCGGCCAGGAGCTTGCCGCTGGCCGGGTCGATGGTCATCTCATTGAAGGCGCGCTCGTGGGCGGCGTCGTCGAGGAGGTAGAAGACGGTTGCCGGCTGGCCTTTCACCGGCGGCAGGCGCAGGTTGTAGGCGGTCATCGCGGCGCCGCCGGTCTGCTCGATGGTGGCCCAGACGGCGCTTGCATCGACCACCGGCGGCGGGCCCTTGGGCGCCGGGCCGCGCTTGCCGCCACGCAGCCCCTTGGGCTGGCCGGCCGGGGTGTCGTCGAGCAGCTTGAACAGGCCGCTCCGGTACCAGTCGTAGGACCAGTACAGGCCGCTCAGGGCTGCCAGGAGGTAGAACGCCAGGCACCAGGTACCGGCCACGGCATGCAGGTCCCAGTTGAACGCCCGGCCCTTCTTGGCCCAGTCGAAGGTCAGCCAGGCGCGCCAGTTCAGGGCCTTGCGCGGCCAGCGCAGGTACAGGCCGGAGAGGCACAGGTAGAGCAGGATCAGCGTACTGGCGGCGGTGACCTGTTTGCCCAGCTCGCCCGCGGCGAGGAAGCGGTGCAGCTGCATGATGAAGTTGAAGAAGCCTTCGCCCCTGGGCGCCGGCAGGAACTGGGCGGTGTACGGGTCGACGTAGCGCGATTCGCCCCGGCGCTGGCCCGGCTTGGGCGTGTAGAAGAGACGGCTGGCCTGGTCGCCGTCGAGGGTCACCCAGACGAAGGCGACTTTCTTGCCCGGCTCGGCGCTCTCCACCCGATGGATCAGTTCGTCCATCGGCAACGTGCCCTCGGCGCGCTTTTCCACGGTGAGGCTGGCGGGATTCACGGCGCGCAGGATTTCGTCCTGGAACGACAGCATCGCCCCGCTCAGGCCCATCAGCGCCAGCACCAAACCGGCGCTGATGCCGAACAGCCAATGCAACTGGAACCAGACTTTCTTCAACACCGTGGCCTCACGTCATGCCGCCCTTCGCGCGGGGCGGAATTTTATTGAGAACAGCTCGCAAATGCAGCCGATTTTTACAACCTTTACCCAAACCTGGCGGCCAACAAACAAAAACCCCGGCCGAGGAGCGTCGGCCGGGGTGGTTCGCCAGCAGGCGAGCCTTAGAAGTGGAAGTTGGTGGACAGCAGCACGGTGCGGCCGGCCGCCTGGTTCGCGTAGTGCGAGGCGTAGGCCTTGTCGAAGTACTTCTTGTCGAAGACGTTCTGCACGTTGAGCTGGAAGTCGACGTTCTTGGTCAGCTTGTAGGCGGCCATCGCGTCGTAGCGCCAGTAGTCCGGGACGTACATGGTGTTGGCCACGTCGCCGTAGACCTTGTCGACATAGAAGGTGCCGCCGCCAATGGTGGCGTTGGGCAGGATGTCGTAGGTGGTCCACAGGCTGAAGCTGTTCTTCGGCGTGTTGGGCATCTGGTTGCCGTTGTTGGACGGCGCGCTGGCGTTGATGTTGCCGTTACGGCCGGCGCGACCGGCTTTCACCAGTTCGCTGTCGAGGTAGCTGTAGCCGGCGAAGACCTTCCACTTGTCGGTCAGCTTGCCGCTGGCGCTCAGTTCCAGGCCGTCGACGCGGGACTCACCGGCGTTGTCGTAGGTCTGCGGCGCCACCAGGATGCGCGCGTTGTCCTTGTCGGTGCGGAAGATCGCGGCAGTCAGTTCCAGGCGCTCGTCGAGGAAGTTCCACTTGGTGCCGATCTCGTAGTTAGTGGTCTCTTCCGGCTCGAGGCTGTTCTTCACCGCAAAGGCGTCGACCGCGTTGGAACTGTCGCCGTTGTCCAGCATGCTGCCCGGCGGCGTCGCCGAGGTGGCGTAGGAGGCGTAGATGCTGCCGTTGGGCGCCGGCTTGTAGACCACGCCGGCCTGCCAGTTCCAGAAGTTGGAGCTGTCTTCGAGCTTGCTGGCGGGCGATGCGTTGTGGTTCTTCGCGGTGGTCTCGAAGCTGTCGAAGCGCACGCCGAGGTTGACCTGCCATTGCTCGTTCAGGTCGATGGTGTCGAAACCGTAGATGGCCTTGGTGGTGCCGACGGTGTTCAGCGGCTTGTAGTTGCGGGTGATGCTGCCGTTCCACGGATCGTGCGGGTTCGGGTTTTCCAGGCTGGTGCAGTTGTAGCCGCTGGGCGCGCCGATGATCGACGGGTTGCACTTGTTGTTGTTCAGGCCGGTGTTGGTGTCGACCGTGTAGCCGTCGCGCTTGCTGTCCTCACGGGTGAACTCGAGGCCGGTGGTGAAGCTGTTCTTGAAGCCTGCCAGGTAGAACTCGCCGAACAGGTCGGTCTGGTTGGTCGCGGTGGTGGTGGTCCCGACGCGGTTGTTGTTGCGCCGCCACACGCTGCCGTTGTTGATGTTGCCCTGGCTGTCGTCCGGCTGGGTCCAGATGTAGTCGATGTGGCTGGTGCCGTAGCGCGTGGTGTTGCGCAGGCTCAGATTGTCGTTGAAGTCGTGCTCGACGGTGATGGTGCTGGTGTCCACGCGGCTCTTGGAGAAGTCGCGGTCTTCCAGGCCGTAGTAGTTGTCGCGGTCGACGTTCACCGGCTTGTCCGGGTTGTGCTTGCTGCGGTCGGCGCTCTTGGCGTACGGGATGCCCGAGTCCGGGGTGTCGTCGCTTTCCAGGTGGTAGTGACTGACGGTGACGCGGGTCGGGCCATTGAGGCCGAAGGTCACGGACGGCGCGATGCCCCAGCGGCTGGCGTCCACCGCCTGGCGGCCGGCAACGTTCTGGTCGTGGGTCATCAGGTTCAGGCGGAAGGCGGCGTTGCCGTCGAGGAACTCTTGATTGGTGTCCAGGGTGTAGCGGCGGGTCTGGTCGGAACCGTAGGTGAAGCTGCCGTCGGTGAAGTTGCCGGCCTTGGCCTGCTTGCTGATCAGGTTCAGGCTGCCGCCGGCCGAACCACGGCCGCCGAAGGCCGAGTTCGGGCCCTTGCTGACTTCGATCTGCTCGAGGTTGAAGACCTCGCGGGATTGCGCGCCAGTATCGCGGACGCCGTCGACGTAGGTGTCGCTCTGCGCGTCGAAGCCACGGATGAACGGACGGTCGCCAGTCGGGTTGCCGCCCTCGCCGGCGCCGAAGGTGATGCCCGGCACGGTGCGCAGGGCGTCCTGCAGGGTCAGCGCGCCGGTGTCCTTGATCACCTGCTGCGGCACCACGGTCACCGAACGCGGCGTATCCAGCAGCGGGGCGGTGTATTTCTTCGACGCGGACTTCTCGACGTTGTAGGTGGTCGGGTCCTGCTGGGTGCCGACGACGGTATCGGCGTCCAGGGACAGCACGTCCTGGCTTGGTTTCTTTTCCGAGGAATCGGCGGCATGGGCCAGGTGGCTGCCGGACATGGCGGTGATGGCGACACCGACGGCGGATGCCAGAAGGCGCGGCGTGTTGCCGGCGAGATCGGACGATTGGCGCGACATTGCAAATCCCTCCCCAGGGGCTCATGAAGGCCGCGCAATCTAGTGCAATTAAGAATTTGTATCAATTACCAGATATTCTCAAACGCAGATGATTTACAAGATTTACACTTTGTGACCGCTCCGCGACAAAACGGACAGTTGTAGCCGTCTGTTGCAAATCATTATCATTGGCACTTTCCCAGGCACCGACGGAACCGTCCCATGCTGCTGCACATTCCCGGCATCTTTACCCGCGAGGAAGTGGCGCGCATCCGCGCCGCCCTGGAACAGGCCGAATGGGCCGACGGCAAGGCCACCGCCGGCTACCAGTCGGCCCGCGCCAAGCACAACCTGCAACTGCCGCTGGACCACCCGCTGGCCCGCGAGATCGGCGAAGCCATGCTGCAGCGCCTGTGGAGCAACCCGCTGTTCCAGTCCGCCGCGCTGCCGAACAAGGTCTTCCCGCCGCTGTTCAACTGCTACACCGGCGGCGGCTCGTTCGACTTCCATATCGACAACGCCGTGCGCGACACCCACGGCGGCCGCGAACGGGTGCGCACCGACGTGTCCTCGACACTGTTCTTCAGCGACCCCGAGGACTACGACGGCGGCGAACTGGTGATCCAGGACACCTACGGCACCCAGCAGGTGAAGCTGCCGGCGGGCGACCTGGTGCTCTACCCCGCCACCAGCCTGCACAAGGTCAACCCGGTGACCCGTGGCGCGCGCATCGCCTCGTTCTTCTGGACCCAGAGCCTGGTGCGCGAGGACAGCCAGCGCGCCCTGCTGTTCCAGATGGACCAGTCGATCCAGGCGCTGACCCGCGACGTGCCCGACCACCCCGCGCTGGTGGAACTGACCGGCACCTACCACAACCTGCTGCGCCGCTGGGTGGATGTCTGACCGCCCATGAGTTTCGTCCTGCGTCGTACCGAAGAAATCGCCGTTGACGACCTCAGCGGCCAGCTCGCCGACAACCCGCGCCAGGCGGCCCGGCTGATCCTCGCCGCGGCCCGCGACGGCGAGCTGGAAGCCCAGGCGCTGCTCGGCCAGATCCTCCTCGACGGCCACGGCATCGAGCGCGATCCGGCGCTGGCCCTGACCTGGTTCGGCATCGCCGCCGAACGCGGCCATGCGATGGCGCGCAACATGCTCGGCCGCTGCCTGGAACACGGCTGGGGCTGCCTTGCCGACCCCGCCGCGGCCGCCGGGCACTATGCGCTCGCCGCCGGGGCGGACCTGGACTGGGCGATGTACAACCTGGCCAACCTGCTGGCCACCGGACGCGGGGTGGCGCGCGACGAAGCGCACGCCCTGGCGTTGTACCGCCGGGCGGCGGAACTGGGACACGCCAAGTCGATGAACCTGGTCGGCCGTTTCCACGAGGAAGGCCTGGTGGTCGCCCGCGATACCGAGACAGCCCATCGCTGGTATCGGCGTTCCGCCGAAGCCGGCGATTTTCGCGGCCAGTTCAGCCACGCCACGGTCCTGGCCGAGGCCGGCGACCTGGAAGGCGCCCTGCCCTGGCTGCACCGAGCGCTGGAAGGCGGCAACCTGAACTTCCTGCGGGTCGCCCGCGAACAGTTGGCCCGCTCCCCGCTGGAGGCCTTGCGTCGGCTGGCGCACGCCTATTGCCAGCGCGCAGCCGAGTTGGGCGATGAGTCCGACCGGAATCGCCTGAGTTCACTGCGTCTCCCATAGGATTGTTGTCATTTAACGCATTTTTCACGTCATTCCTGATAGCCTCCCCGCCCCCTGCGGCTGCTGGAGTGCAGTCGTTTGTCCCTATTCGATGAGGCGTGTGTGTCTACCACTACTTCCCCTTCCGCCCGCAAAGGCGTCGACTGGGCCGGCCTGGGCTGGCTGCTGCTGTTCTTCTGGTACTTCTCCGGCGTCACCCAGCTGCTGATTCTGCTCACCGGCACCACCGGTTTCGCCGGCTTCCGCGACGCCTTCTTCCTCAGCAGCCTGTGGCTCGCTCCGGTCCTGCTGCTGCCGCGCTTCACCCGCGGGATTTCCGCCGTCATCGGCCTGGTGCTGTGGGGCGCCTCGCTGGTGGGCCTGAGCTACTTCGGCATCTACCGCCAGGAGTTCTCGCAGAGCGTCATCTTCGTCATGTTCGAGTCGAACACCGCCGAGGCGGGCGAGTATTTCAGCCAGTACTTCAGCCTCTGGCTGGGCCTGGCGCTGCTGGCCTACACGGTGGTCGCAATCCTGTTGTGGCGGCGCATCCGCCCGGTCAGCCTGCCGCTCTCTACCCGAGTGCCGGTGGCCGTGCTGCTGGTGGCGCTGAATCTGGTCTACCCCTTCTACAAGCAGATGGTCACCCAGGAGCGCAGCTTCGCCGAAGCGCTGGAGAAGGTGCAGCAGCGCATGGAGCCGGCCGTGCCCTGGCAACTGGTCGTGGGTTACGCCCAGTACCGCCAGCAACTGGACAACATGCAGAAGCTGCTGGAGCAGAACGCCTCCCTGCCGCCACTGCGGAACCTCCAGGACAGCAGCGGCGAAGCGCCACGCACCCTGGTGCTGGTGCTGGGCGAATCCACCACCCGCGAGCACATGCACCTGTATGGCTACCCGCGCGAAACCACGCCGAACCTCGACGCGCTGGCCGCCGAAGGCCACAACCTGACGGTGTTCCAGAACGTTGTCTCGCCGCGTCCCTACACCATCGAGGTGATGCAGCAGATCCTCACCTTCGGCGACGAGCAGAACCCCGACAGGTTCCTCACCGATCCGTCGCTGATCAACCTGATGAAACAGGCGGGCTACAAGACCTTCTGGATCACCAACCAGCAGACGATGACCAAGCGCAACACCATGCTGACCACCTTCTCGCAGCAGACGGACGCGCAGTTCTACCTGAACAACCAGCGCAACCAGAACGCCAGCCAGTACGACGGCGTGGTGCTCGAGCCCTTCGAGAAGGCCCTGCAGGACCCGGCACAGAAGAAGTTCATCGTCATCCACCTGCTCGGCACGCACATGGACTACCGCTACCGCTATCCGGAGCAGTACGCCCACTTCAACGACCGCCAGGGCGTACCCTCGGCGCTGTCCGACGATCAGGTGGAAACCTACAACTTCTACGACAACGCCGTGCTGTACAACGACTTCGTGGTCTCCAGCCTGATCAAGCGCTACGCCGCGACCGATCCGAACGGTTTCCTGCTGTACCTCTCCGACCACGGCGAGGATGTCTACAGCTCGGGCAACCATGACCGCCTGGGCCGCAACGAAGGCGCCCCGACCCGGCCGATGTACACCATCCCGTTCATGCTCTGGACCTCGTCCAGCTGGCAGGCCGCGCACCCGCGCGACCTGCAGGCGGCCGCCAAGCGTCCGTACAGCAGCTCGCACCTGATCCACACCCTGTCGGACCTCGCGGGCCTGAGCTACGACCGCTTCGAGCCGGTGAAGAGCCTGGTCAGCCCGCAATTCGCCGTGGCGCCGCGCTGGATCGGCGACCCGTACAAGAAGGGCGGCCTGCACGATTTCGACAAGCTGCCGCCGACCCAGGCCGCGCCGCAGCAGGAGATCGTCAAGGACGCCAGGTCACCGGCCACCGCGCAGGTGCCGGCTGCGACGAAGCCCAACGAGGGTTGAGTCGAACCTGACCATGAAAACGCCCCGCACTGCGGGGCGTTTTCATTTCACGGCGCACGAAGGCTCTTCGTAGGAGCTTGCTCGCGAACAGCCCCCGCTGCGAGTCCGGTTCGCGAGCAATAACGATGGCGTCCCCCTCGCTCCTACAGGGATGCCGGGTTCATTCGTGGACCAAAAGCGCGCTGCCAGAAACGAAGAGGCCCCGCATCGCGGGGCCTCTTCATTCGAGCCTGAACCTACAGGTAGAACGCCTTCAGCGGCGGGAAGCCGTTGAACTCCACCGCGCTGTAGCTGGTGGTGTAGGCACCGGTGGACAGCCAGTACAGGCGGTCGCCGGCGGCCAGGTTCAGCGGCAGGCCGTACTTGTAGTGCTCGTACATGATATCGGCGCTGTCGCAGGTCGGGCCGGCGATCACCACTTCTTCCAGCTCGCCCTGCTTCTCCACGTGGATCGGGAACTTGATGGACTCGTCCATGGTTTCGATCAGGCCGGAGAACTTGCCCACGTCGGTGAACACCCAGCGCTCCACGGCAGTGCGCGACTTGCGCGCCACCAGCACGACTTCGCTCACCAGGATACCGGCGTTGGCGATCAGCGAACGGCCCGGCTCGAGGATGATTTCCGGCAGTTCGTCGCCGAAGTCTTCCTTGAGGAAGCGGATGATCTCTTCGGCGTAGGTTTCCAGGCTGTTGGTCTTGGCGATGTAGTTGGCCGGGAAGCCGCCGCCCATGTTGATCATCTTCAGTTCGATGCCGTCTTCTTCCTTCAGGCGCTCGAAGATCACCTTCACCTTGGCGATGGCCGCGTCCCACACGCCGATGTCGCGCTGCTGCGAGCCGACGTGGAAGGACACGCCGTAGGGCACCAGGCCCAGGTCGCGGGCCAGCACCAGCAGGTCCATGGCCATGTCGGTCTGGCAGCCGAACTTGCGCGACAGCGGCCAGTCGGCGGAAGTGGAACCCTCGGTGAGGATGCGCACGTAGACCTTGGAGCCCGGCGCCGCCTTGGCGATGTTGCGCAGGTCGGCCTCGGAGTCGGTGGCGAACAGGCGCACGCCCTTCTCGTAGAAGTAGCGGATGTCACGGGCTTTCTTGATGGTGTTGCCGTAGCTGATGCGCTCCGGACCCACGCCGGTCTTCATCACCTTGTCCAGCTCGTAGATCGAGGCGATGTCGAAGTTCGAACCCTTGTCGCGCAGCAGCTCGGTGATCTCGGTGGCCGGATTGGCCTTCACCGCGTAGTAGATCCTGGCGAACGGGAAGCAGTCGGTCAGCTGGTCGTACGCGTTGGCGATGGTCTGCTTGTCGATGACGACGAAGGGGGTTTCCTGCTTGTCGGCAAACGCCTTCATGCGCTGGAAGGTTTCCGGGGCGAAGTAATCCTCGACCTTGATGGACATGGTTGGGACTCCAAATGGCAAAACACGCAATTGAAAAGAGGGACGGCTCTTTTACTTTCGAGCCACGAACGCCTGATCAGTTTCCCCACTTTGGTTCGCCTACTTCCCAAGGCATGTCGCCGAGCATTACCGGCTCCGACTTCTCCTGGGGCTCCCTGCCCCTCTCGGGGCGCGGAGTCGCCGGGTCGGCAACCTCTCGTCGTCAGTACTTGAGCCGGATGGATCGTTTCCAGCATGAGCGTTCGGGCGCGAACTTTAGGACCAGAGGCAGCACAGATCAATCAAAAATTGCCGCTTTTTCATAACCCTTTGTCGCCATCCGGCATTTCGTTTCGAATCCTTAACAAAGCGCCATGAAATGCTGCACAGGCGCGGGTTTCAGGGGGATGACAAGGGCGGCCGGACGGCCTTTTCGCGGCCCCCGATACAGGGGTCATTGCCGGCTTGGCCGATGACACCCGATCGCCTGCCGAAACCGCGTCCCGGAGCGAGCCCATCGGCGCCCCACCGACGCCCATAGGCCGCCGGGTGCCCGGTGGCGCTGATCGACCGGTCATTTCCCGTTATAATCCCGCGCTTTTGGGCCGATCCGGGCCCATCCTCGATTCCAGCCAGGCACGCATCCATGACCCTCCAGGCCGCCGAAGTCGCCAAACGCCGCACGTTCGCGATCATCTCCCACCCCGACGCCGGTAAGACCACCATTACCGAAAAGCTGCTGCTGATGGGCAAGGCGATCGCCGTCGCCGGTACCGTGAAGTCGCGCAAGTCCGACCGCCACGCCACCTCCGACTGGATGGAGATGGAGAAGCAGCGCGGCATCTCCATCACCACCTCGGTGATGCAGTTCCCCTACCGCGAGCACATGATCAACCTGCTCGACACCCCCGGCCACGAAGACTTCTCCGAAGACACCTACCGCACCCTGACCGCGGTGGACTCGGCGCTGATGGTCCTCGACGGCGGCAAGGGCGTCGAGCCGCGCACCATCGCCCTGATGGAAGTCTGCCGCCTGCGCGATACGCCCATCGTCAGCTTCATCAACAAACTCGACCGCGACATCCGCGACCCCGTCGAGTTGCTCGACGAGATCGAAGCGGTACTGAAGATCAAGGCCGCGCCGATCACCTGGCCAATCGGCTGCTACAAGGACTTCAAGGGTGTCTACCACCTCGCCGAAGACAAGATCATCGTCTACGTGCCGGGTCACGGCCACGAGCGCATCGAGACCAAGGTCATCGACAAGCTCGACTCCGACGAGGCGCGCGCCCACCTGGGCGACCTCTACGACAACTTCCTCGAAGAGCTGGAACTGGTGCAAGGCGCCTGCCACGAGTTCGACAAGGACGCCTTCCTCAAGGGCGAGATGACCCCGGTGTTCTTCGGTACCGCGCTGGGCAACTTCGGTGTCGACCAGGTGCTCGACTGCATCGTCGACTGGGCTCCGCAACCGCTGGAGCGTGGCGCCCACGAGCGCAGCGTGGCGCCGACCGAGGAGAAGTTCACAGGCTTCGTGTTCAAGATCCAGGCGAACATGGACCCCAAGCACCGCGACCGTATCGCCTTCATGCGCATCTGCTCGGGCAAGTACGAGAAGGGCATGAAGATGCGCCACGTGCGCCTGGGCAAGGACGTGAAGATCGCCGACGCACTGACCTTCTTCTCCAGCGAGCGTGAGCAGTTGGAGGAGGCCTTCGCCGGCGACATCATCGGCCTGCACAACCACGGCACCATCCAGATCGGCGACACCTTCACCGAAGGCGAGGCGCTGGGCTTCACCGGCATCCCGCACTTCGCCCCGGAACTGTTCCGCCGCGTGCGCCTGAAGGACCCGCTCAAATCCAAGCAGTTGCGCCAGGGCCTGCAGGAACTGGCCGAGGAAGGTGCGACCCAGGTGTTCTTCCCCGAGCGCAACAACGACATCATCCTCGGCGCCGTCGGCGTGCTGCAGTTCGACGTCGTCGCCAGCCGCCTGAAGGAGGAATACAAGGTCGAGTGCGCCTACGAGCAGATCAACGTCTGGTCGGCGCGCTGGATCGAGTGCAAGGACGAGAAGAAGCTCAAGGAGTTCAAGGACAAGGCCTTCGAGAACCTGTCCGTCGACGGCGGCGGCCACCTCACCTACCTGGCCCCGACCCGCGTCAACCTGAGCCTGATGGAAGAGCGCTGGCCGGACATCACCTTCCGCGCCACCCGCGAACACCACTGAGTTCGCCCTTCCGAAAACGCCCGCCCTGTGCGGGCGTTTTCATTTGCGCCGATGTGCTCTTCGTAGGAGCGAGCTTGCTCGCGAACCGGACCCGGCAGGTTCGCGAGCAAGCTCGCTCCTACAGTCAGGCCTCAATTCCTCTGCAACCGTAAGCATCGGTACACATAGGGGAGTTGAGATGGGGTTTCATGGCAAAAATCTGCGCAACGGACGTCATTCGCTCGAAGGGCAGAGATACTTGGTGACAACCGTCACCTATCAACGTGAACCGCTATTCACGCAATGGAACGCATCCTGTTCGGTCGCTCGCGAGCTTCACCAATTGGCGCAGGCCAGTCTCTTCGCCTGGGTATTGATGCCGGACCATTTGCATTGCCTGGTCCAACTCGAGAGCGGTTCATTGAGTGACTTTATGCAACAACTGAAATCCCTCACTGCAATCTCACTGAACAGAGCGCTGAAACGCACAGGTAAAGTCTGGCAATCAGGCTTCCACGATCACGCCCTGCGCCGCGACGAAGACCTGCAAGCAACCGCTCGATATCTGGTAGCCAATCCCTTGCGTGCAGGGCTGGTCAAATCGCTTCGAGACTATTCCTTCTGGAACGCAGTCTGGCTTTGACGTATAGCCCTGTAGGAGCGAGGGGGACGCCATCGTTATTGCTCGCGAACAACCCCCGCTGCGGGGCCAGGGTTCGCGAGCAAGCTCGCTCCTACGAAAAGCACTCACTCACGGATCAAGCGCGCCGGAGATCCAGGTGCTCGAAGACGCGCTGCCGGTCAGCTTGGCCGCAATCGCCCCCTGGGGAATCAATCGATCGCGGTAGCGAGTGGCGAGGATGCCACTCTGCGGCGCGCGCAGTATGTGTTCGCTGCTCGCATCACCGGGACGGGCGATGATGCGGGCGAAGCGTTCACCGGCCTCGATGCGTTCGCCCAGCTCGCGTTCGAAAACCAGCACGCCCGCAGCCGGGGCGAACACGGTTTCCATGAAGCCGATGGGCGTGGCAACGCCCTTCCACTCCGGCAACGGCCCGGCATCGGTGACCACGCCACGGGCGCCGAGGAAGCGGTAGAGCCCGTCCGCATCCTGCCGCGCCAGCGCGTCGCTGACGTCGCCCTGGCCGCGCAGTTCGACGGTTGCCACCAGGCGTCCGGCGAAGCGCTGCTCCGCTAGCCACGGGGCGATCACCACTTCCTCGAAGGCGCCATCGCTGTCGCCCTCCCAGATGATCGCCAGTTCCGCGCGCAAGGCGGCAGCGAGGTCCTGCGCGGCAGGCCAGAAGCATTCGTGCAGGTAGATGTACTGCAGCGCCTCGTCATCGGTATGCAGGTCGAGCACGATGTCCGCCGGCGCGGCCAGTTCCGCCAGGCGCTTCTGCCACAGCGAGAGGTTATCCAGGATGCCGCTGGCGGCCGCCGAGGCGATGAAGCCACGATTGAAATTGCGCGAGGTCGCGTCGTGGTTCCGACCGAGAATCCGTCCCTGGCGGAACTGCCCGATGCCGAAGGGATTGGCCTGCGGCACCACCGTCACGCTGCCCTTGAGCGCACCGCGTTCGGCGGCATCGCGCAGGCGTGGCAGCAGTTCGTGAAGCACCAGCATCCCGGCGATTTCATCGGCGTGCACGCCCGCCTGCAGGTGCACCTTCGGCCCCGGTCTGCCGCCGTCGATGCGCCACGCACGCACGCGCAGCTCGGCGCCAGAATCACCGGGTACGGCAAAGGATACGTCCTCGATCATCTGTCTTCTCTCCCCTGTTTGGCCTCTGTCTGGTCTCTGTCTGCTCTCTATCCAAAAGGCCCGTGGAAATCTTCCTCGTCGCCTCCTAGTATCGAAACCGTTCGCCGCTTGCCGGCACCCCGCAACACAGGACGCCCGCCCTTGGATATCCCCCGCCAGAAAGCCCAGCGCGCCACACCCGAGGAACGCCGCGACCACCTCGTGCGCGCCTGCCTCAAGTGCCTGGTCGCCGATGGCCATGCGGGCATCTCGGTGCGTCGCATCGCCAAGGAAGCCGGCGTCGCGGTGGGCCTGGTGAACCACCACTTCGGCAGCATCGACGCGCTGGTCGCCCAGGCCTACGAAACCCTCGCCAGCGAGGTCACCCAGGCGCTCTACCAGCAGGTCGACGCGGTCGGCAACGACCCCGCCGCGCGCATGGAAGCCTTTCTCACCGGCTCCTTCTCGCCCCAGGTACTGGACCCCGACCTGCTCAGCCCCTGGGTGGTGTTCTGGAGCCTGATCCGCCACTCGCCGCCGGTGAACGAGGCGCACGAGCGCGGCTACCACAGCTACCTCGCGATCCTGGAAAAGCTCATCAGCGAACTCGCCAGCACCGAGGGTTTCAGCGTGGCGCGCCCGCGCCTCGCCGCCATCGGTCTCTCCGCCATGCTCGACGGACTGTGGCTGGAGTGGTGCCTGAATCCAACCACTTTCAGCGCCACTGACGGACTCGAACTCAGCCGCTGCTGGGTGGAAGGGCTCAGGCGCGGCGCCTACGCATAACTCAAACGGCCGTGCGCGGCCTGCGCTTGCCCAGCCAGCTCCGCTGCGTCGACTTCTGTGCCTCGCGGCGAACCGGCGTGGCGCGTTCCAGCACGGCGAACAGCGCCTCGATGATGAAGGTCAGGCAGATGTAGATCGCCGCCACCAGCAGCAGCGGCTCATAGATCTGGAAGGTCTGCGCACGCACCACGTTGGCGGCGCCGAGCAGGTCGACCACAGCGATGGTGGAGGCCAGTGCGGTGGACTTGAGCAGCATCACGCTTTCCCCCGCCAGGGTCGGCAGCAGCAGGCGAATCGCCCGCGGCAGCCACACGCGGTAGAGCACCAGCGTGCGGTTCATGCCGAATGCCGAAGCGGCCTCCAGCTCACCGCGCGGTACGGCCTTGAGACCACTGCGAACCACCTCGCCAACGTAGGCGCCGACCGAAAGGATCAGCGCGATGACGATGTACCAGAAGCCATCGCGCAGGTACGGCCAGAGCAAGCTGCCGCGGATCAGCGGGAACTGTGCGAAGAGGCTGCCCAGGCCGTAGTAGAAGATGTAGATCTGCACCAGCAGCGGGGTGCCGCGAATCACGCTGGTGTACGCCAGCGCCAGGCGCGAGACCAGGAAGTTGCGCGACATCCGCGCCAGCGCCACACCCAGCGCCAGCACGAAGCCCAGCGTGGCGGAAATCAGCAGGATCACCAGGGTGGTGCCCAGGCCCTTGAGCAGCAGGGCCCCATAGACGAATAGCCAGTGTTCGTTCATCGCCGTGCCTCGTTCAGACCGCCGGAATCCAGCGGCGGAAGCGCCGCTCCAGGTAGCCCGCGAACAGGTTGGAAAGCACGGTGAGCACGTAATACAGCGCCGCCGCGGTGAGGTAGAAGGTCAGGTAGTGACGGGTCGAACCGGCGGCCTGCTTGGCGGTGTAGAGCAGCTCGTTGGTGCCCACCACGCTGATCAGCGCACTGTCCTTGATCAGGTTGACCCACAGGTTGGCCATGCCGGCCAGCGCGTTGGGCGCCATCATCGGCAGGGTCACCCGGCGGAACAGGCCGAAGCCGTGCATGCCGTAGGCGCGCGCCGCTTCGATCTGGCCATAGGGGATCGACTGGATGGCGCCACGGAAGATTTCCGAGGCGTAGGCGCCCTGCACCAGGCCGAGCACGACGATGGCCACCATCATGCCGTTGAGCTTCACCTGGCCGTAACCGAGCCACTCGAAGAACTGGTTCAGGCCCATGGAGCCGACGTAGAACAGCAGCAGGATCAGCAGCAGCTCCGGCACCGCCCGGCACAGCGTGGTGTAGCCGCGCGCGAGCATCGCCAGCGGGCGCGGGCCGCCGATCTTGGCGCTGGCCGCGGCCAGGCCGATCAGCAGGCCGACGAGAAAGGCGCCGACGGAAATCTGCAGGGTGACCAGCAGCCCCTTGAGCAGGGCCGGGCCCCATCCGGTGGGGCCGAAGCCGATCAGGTCGAAGATACTTTGCATGGCCGTCTCCAGTCTGGGAGGCTCAGGGTCGTCCCCGCGCCCGCAGCGGGCACGGGTCCAGCTCACGCCGGGATCACTGCTTGGGCGCGACGCTCATGCCGAAGTACTTGTCCGACAGCGCCTTGTAGTCGTCGCTGACGAGCAGCTTGCCGATGGCCTCGTCCATCTTCGCCTTCAGCTCGGTATCGCCCTTGCGCAGGCCGGCGCCGACGCCACGGCCGAACACCGGGTCGTACTTCACCTCGCCCTTGTTGACGATGCCGGCCGCCTGGGCGTCCGGCGACTTGACGAAGGACGCCACGGCGATGCCGTCGGCCATCATCAGGTCGATGCGTCCGGCCACCAGGTCGGCGTTCACCGAGTCCTGGGTGTCGTAATAGCGCACGTCGGCGATCTTCTCGTAGTACTTCTTCAGGTAGTTGGAACTGACGGTGGAGATCTGCACACCGATGGTCTTGCCCTTCAGGCCTTCGGGGCTGATCTGCACGTCCACCGCCTGGGGCGCGGCGACGGCCACCGGGGTGTCGTAGTAGGGGCGGCTGAAGGCGATCTGCTTCTCGCGCTCATCGGTGATCGACAGCGAGTTGAAGATCACGTCGATCTTCTTCGCCAGCAGCGCCGGGATGATGCCGTCCCAGGCCACCTCGTCGATCTCGCAGGTCGCCTTCATCTCGGCGCAGACCTTGTGGATCAGGTCCGGCTCGAAGCCGACCCAGCTGCCATCGGGCTGCTTCTGCGAGAACGGCGGATAGGGTTCGGCGGCCAGGGCGAAACGGATCGTCTCGGCCTGGGCACTCGCCACGCCGGCCACCAGCATCGCCGCACCCACCATCAGATTGCACAGACCTTTCTTGTTCATCGTGATCCCCTGCATTGTTGTATTGAGTGTTGGGTCACGCTCATCGATGCGCCGACAGCGCGGCATCGGTCAGCGATTCTGGTGCGCGTTGACGAACTGCCGGCAGCGCTCGCTGCGCGGCCGCGAGAACACCTCCTCGGCGGTGCCCTCCTCCTCGATCAGGCCCTTGTGGAGGAACGCCACATGGCTGGACACGTCGCGGGCGAAAGCCATCTCGTGGGTGACCAGAATCATGGTCCGCCCCTCCTCCGCCAGCGAGCGGATCACCTTCAGCACCTCGCCCACCAGCTCCGGGTCCAATGCCGAGGTCGGCTCGTCGAACAGCATCACTTTCGGCCGCACGGCCAGCGCGCGGGCAATAGCCACGCGCTGCTGCTGGCCGCCGGAGAGGAAGGCCGGGTACTCGTGGCGCTTCTCGGCCAGGCCGACGCGTTCCAGCAGCGCCTCGGCGCGCTCGCGGGCCTCGGCCTTGCTCTCGTGGAGGACGAAGGTCGGCGCCTCGATCAGGTTCTCCAGCACGCTGCGGTGCGGCCACAGGTTGAAGCTCTGGAACACCATGCCCAGTTGCGAGCGGATGCGGGTGAGCTGCTTCTGGTCGGCCACCATCGGCTCGCCGTGGCGGTTCTGCGCCAGGCCGATGGTCTCGCCATTGACGGTGACCGAGCCCTGGTTGGGAATCTCCAGCATGTTGATGCAGCGCAACAGCGTGCTCTTGCCCGAGCCGCTGGCGCCGATCAGCGAGATCACCTCGCCCTCCCGGGCCGACAACGACACGCCCTTGAGCACCTCGAAGTCGCCGAAGCGCTTGTGGATATCGCGCACTTCGATGACGGGCCTGCTCGCGGGCTGCGCCGGCTCTTGTAGGAGCGAGCTTGCTCGCGAACCTGCCTCTGCACCGGAAACATCAAGAGCGTTCGCGAGCAAGCTCGCTTGTATGGCGTAGGGTAGGAGCCTGTC